>NZ_LOKV01000025.1:0-410654 GCF_002211395.1 Rhizobium sp. R339 | reverse complement strand
GCTCGACTTGCATGTGTTAAGCCTGCCGCCAGCGTTCGTTCTGAGCCAGGATCAAACTCTCATGTTGAGAATTCAATCATTGGCAATTACGTCACGTTCTGAATCGACGAGAACTCACACCCGTTTCTAGATGCATCACTGCACCAAAACGAGGTGTATTCTCTTGATAAACGTGACCGCCAAAGTCTCTTTCAAAGAACCAGCATCTCTGCCGGTCCCGCGAAGCTCCGCCGCCCACGTTTCTCTTTCTTCTCATTCTTCAATTGTCAAATAACCGACAGACCCAAAAGCCGTCACCAAAACCCGTTCCAAACCTAAGCCCAGAACACAAACCAGCAATCGCCAATCCGCTTGAGTTTCTTTAGAACGAAAGACTTCGTCGCCAGCAGCGCCGCCGCCCTCGTTCAGTGAGTGGGCTTATAGAACCAACCCCTTTTCTAAGTCAACAGCCCTTTTTGAAAAAAACGATGTTTCTTTCATCTCATTGTTTTCACATAGAAATTTCGCGGGGCGCGAAAATCGGCTCGTTTTCCGGATTCCGAACGGCCCGATATGGGCAGCAAAAGTGATCGTCTTTCGACTTTTCGGGGAAAGAACGCTCTTTCGTCTTCCGCGCCCCGACATCATCACAATCTGCTGGTCTTAAGGGACACACGATTCACACAGGCAAAGGCAGGTAAACTGCCCTTCTCTGCGTGATTTGACTTCCATGCCTAAAATATGCACATCTTTCGCCCCAGCTAGGACGGCCAAGAAATGCTCCCAGAGACGTCGAATGTAAGGACGCGGACCCGACTGCCATGATGACGGAGAAAATGATGATCCGCTCGTTGGGCAACGAGCCTCCGCTTCTGGCCGACGGCAGGCGTGCCCCGGACCGTCGCGAGGTTTCCTTGCGCTGGCTCTCGGGCACGTTCCTCACCGGCATCACATCTTCGGTCCTGATGGGTGTCGCGCTTTTCGCCGCCCTCGACGGCCGCCAGCAGCTGGCGATCCCCGCCGAAGCCTATGCGAGTGCTGCCGCCGACGCGCATGTCGATACGACGGTGGTGCGCGGCGGCCGGCTGATCGCACCTGCCATCGCCGCCAAACCTTCCGACCGCGCCATCATGGAAGTTTCGACCGTCGTCCACGAGGGCGAGAAAGAGGTCGTGCGCCGCCAGCCCTTCGCGCATGTGAAGATGACGCTAGCCGCCAACCACGTGGCGACCGAAGATTATCCGGATTTCGACCCTCTGGCGATCTTTTCCGCCGACGAGCCGCAGCCCGCGCCGCAAAGCCGGACCGGCGCGATTTACGGCTCCGACGTCGAATCCGAGGTCAGCCTGAAGACCATTCCCTTCCCGACCGGCAAGACCGAAATGAAGATGGCCGCCGGCCTGTCGCTGGAAGAGGTCGAAGAGAACGTGCGCTCCAACGGCTCGGTCCTGACCGACGGCAACACACAGCTTGCGGCGCTTTATTACGTCGATCCGCGCCGCTTCTCCAACGAGGATGCCGATGTCGATCTGACCGCAGGCCTCTCCGCCCGCGTGCTCGAACAGAACATGACCGTCTCCGCACCGGAATCGATCACGCCGGAGACCGAAGAATTCGCCGACGACGTCCTGCCCGTGCGCGCGGACACGACGATCTCCAAAGCGCTGATGGACTCAGGCTATCCGCAGCAATATGCCGATGGCATCGCCGGCTATATCGCGCAGCAGCTGGGTTCCAACGAGCTCGAGAACGGCGACGTGCTGCGCATTGGCATCATTCAGAAGGGCGAGCAGGCCAAGATCATCCGGGCCAGCGTCTATCGCGGCACCCGCCACCTCACCACGGTGGCCCTCGACGACAAGGGCAAATACGTGGAGGGCACCGCGCCGCCGATGCTCGATGCCATCGCCACGGCCTTCGAAGACAATTCCTTCGCGCCGCCGCCCGGCCAAAACCTGCCGCGCGTCTATGACGGCATCTATCGCGCCGCCCTTTCCTACGGCATGACCAAGGATATGACGGCGCTGATCATCAAGCTGCTTGCCAGCAACGTCGATTTCCAGGCGCAGCTGAGGCCGAGCGATACGCTGGAGGCCTTCTTCTCCGTCGCCGACAGCGCCGGCAAGGCGACCGAGGATTCCGAACTGCTCTACGTCAACGCCCGTTTCGGCGACACGCAGACACGCTTCTACCGTTTTCAGGATCCCGAAGACGGCACGGTCGATTATTTCGATGAGAACGGCAAGAGCATCCGCCAGTTCCTGCTGCGCAACCCCGTTCCGAACGGCATTTTCAAATCGGGCTTCGGCATGCGCCGGCACCCGATCCTCGGTTTTGCCCGCATGCATACCGGCGTCGATTGGGCGGCGCCCCGCGGCACGGCGATCATCGCCGCCGGCAACGGCACGGTCGAAAAAGCCGGCTGGGATTCCGGCGGTTACGGCAACCAGACGATCATCCGTCATGCCAACGGCTATGAATCCTCCTACAATCACCAGAGCGCCATCGCCAAGGGCGTCGTCCCCGGCGCCAAGATCCGCCAGGGCCAGGTGATCGGCTGGGTCGGCACGACAGGCGAATCCACCGGCCCGCACCTGCATTACGAGCTGATCGTCAACGGCACCAAGGTCGATCCGCTGCGCATCCGCCTGCCAGGCGGCAAGTCGTTGCAGGGCGAGGCGCTGGCGAAATTCGAGGACGAGCGCAAGCGCATCGATACGCTGCTGAACAACCAGACGCCGGATCAGGTGGCGAGCAAATAAGCTCCCCGCCAGCAAAAATGGCGACCGAAGCCGCCATCTCTCATTCATCCTGCAAACTGGTTCAAGCCGCTTCGCTCACCGTCTGCCGCGTCTTGAACTGCAGCCGGTCCGAACCGCTCGTCACCTTTACCGTCGATCCGTCCGGCACCTGGCCGGAAAGAATCTGCTCGGCGAGCGGATCCTGCACGAACTTCTGGATCACCCGCTTCAGCGGCCTTGCGCCGTAGATCGGATCATAACCCTTGTTCGCCAGCCAGTGGCGGGCATCCTCATCAAGATCGATGACGATCTTGCGCTCCGACAAGAGCGCCACCAGCCGCTTCAGCTGAATATCGACGATCGCGCCCATCTCTTCGCGCTTCAGGCGATGGAAGAGGATGATCTCATCGATGCGGTTCAGGAATTCCGGCCGGAAATGCCCGCGCACCACCTCCATCACCTGCTCGCGCACCGTATCGCTGTCATCGCCGTCCCTGAGCTGCGTCAAATATTCGGCGCCGAGGTTCGAGGTCATGATGATCATCGTGTTGCGGAAATCCACCGTCCGGCCCTGGCCGTCCGTCAGGCGTCCGTCATCCAGCACCTGCAGCAGGATGTTGAAGACGTCGGGATGCGCCTTTTCGATCTCGTCGAACAGCACCACCTGATAGGGCCTGCGGCGCACGGCTTCCGTCAACGCCCCGCCCTCGTCGTAACCGACATAGCCGGGAGGTGCGCCGATCAGCCGGGCCACGGAGTGTTTCTCCATGTATTCCGACATGTCCATGCGCACCATCGCCGTCTCGTCGTCGAAGAGGAAGCGGGCGAGCGCCTTGGTGAGCTCCGTCTTGCCGACGCCGGTCGGGCCGAGGAAGATGAACGAGCCGATCGGCCGGTTCGGATCCTGCAGGCCGGCGCGTGCGCGCCGCACCGCCCGCGACACGGCCTGGACCGCGTCGCCCTGGCCGATCACCGATTTCGCCAGTTCGTCTTCCATCCGAAGCAGCTTGTCGCGTTCGCCCTCGAGCATCTTATCGACGGGAATGCCGGTCCAGCGGGAAACGACATGCGCGATATTGTCGGGAGTGACCACCTCCTGCACCATCGCACCACGTTCACCATCCTGGTTCTCGGCTTCGACGAGTTGCTTTTCGAGATCCGGAATGACGCCGTAAGTCAGCTCGCCGGCGCGCTGGAATTCACCCTTGCGCTGGGCGATCGCCAGTTCGTTGCGGGCATCGTCGAGCTGCTTCTTCAGATCGGCGGCAAGGCCGAGCTTCTGCTTTTCCGACTGCCAGCGGGCTGTCAGCGCATCGGCCTCTTCCTCGAGATCGGCAAGTTCGGTCTCCAACCGCTTCAGCCGGTCGGCGGAAGCGACATCGGTTTCCTTCTTCAGCGCCTCGCGCTCGATCTTCAGCTGAATGATGCGGCGGTCGAGCTCGTCGAGCTCTTCCGGCTTGGAATCCACCTGCATGCGCAGCCGCGCTGCCGCCTCATCCATCAGGTCGATCGCCTTATCGGGCAGGAAGCGGTCGGTGATATAGCGGTTCGAAAGGGTCGCAGCCGCCACCAGCGCCGCATCGGCGATGCGCACCTTGTGATGCTGCTCGTATTTTTCCTTCAGGCCGCGCAGGATCGAGATCGTGTCTTCGACCGTCGGCTCCTCGACGACCACGGGCTGGAATCGGCGGGCAAGCGCCGGATCCTTCTCCACATGTTTGCGATATTCGTCGAGCGTGGTCGCACCGACGCAATGCAGCTCACCGCGGGCAAGAGCAGGCTTCAGCAGGTTGGAGGCGTCCATCGCCCCGTCCGCCTTGCCGGCGCCGACCAGCGTGTGCATTTCGTCGATGAACAGGATGATCTCGCCGTTTTCCGCCTGCACCTCGTTGAGCACGGCCTTCAGCCGCTCTTCGAATTCGCCGCGGTATTTTGCACCGGCGATCAGCGCGCCCATGTCGAGCGCCATCAGCTTCTTGTCCTTGAGCGATTCCGGCACGTCGCCGTTGACGATGCGCAGCGCCAGGCCCTCGACGATCGCCGTCTTGCCAACGCCGGGTTCACCGATCAGCACAGGGTTGTTCTTGGTACGGCGCGAAAGCACCTGGATGGTGCGGCGGATTTCATCGTCGCGGCCGATCACAGGATCGAGCTTGCCCTCGCGGGCTTCGCCGGTGAGATCGCGCGCGAACTTCTTCAGCGAATCGAAGCCCTGCTCGGCATTGGAGGAATCTGCGGTCCGGCCCTTGCGGATATCGTTGATGACCTGGTTGAGGCCCTGGGCCGTCACGCCGGCATTCTTCAGCGTCGAAAAGGTCGAAGCCGAAGATTCGATCGCCAGCGCCTGCAGCAGGCGTTCGACGGTGACGAAGCTGTCACCAGCCTTCTTCGCTGCCTCTTCGGCGGTCGAAAACACCTTTGCCAGCGGCTGTGCCAGATAGATGTTGCCGTTACCGCCGGAGATTTTCGGCAATTTCGCGAGGGCCGCGTCATTGGCAAGGCGGGCGGCCTTGGCATCGCCGCCGGCGCGCTCGATCAGCGATGCGGCCATGCCCTGATCGTCGTCGAGCAGAACTTTCAACACATGCTCGGGCGAAAATTGCTGATGCCCCTGCGCCAGTGCATAGGTCTGGGCCGACTGGACGAAGCCGCGAACCCGCTCCGAATATTTCTCGATATTCATATTCCACCTCCATGGATCGCCCTGCCCTCGTTGAGGCGCAGACCGATGATTGAGATCGACCCCCTGAAAAGGCGGGCCGCGCTTGGCCCGTTTGGGTTTTGGGCGAAGCAGTCGAGGAGAATATGGTAGCCTGTTCCAGCAGTTTAAAGAGCCCGGAAAATGAAAATCCCCGGCGCCGGGCCGGGGATTTTCCAAGGAAATTCGCGTGGATCACGTGAGCGTCCGGCTCCCGTGACGAGGAGGGGCAAAACCCCTCACTCCGATGTGGCATCCGCCATCACAGGCGCTTCGGCGGAAGCACCCTCGCCTTCCGAGCCGGCATCGCCTTCTGCGCCACGGCGCGGGCGACGAGGACGGTTTCCGGCGCTGCGGCGGCGGGGCTGGCGTTCGCGCGACTGTCCGGCGGCACCTTCCTCGTCCATGGCGACCTCGGCGGGAATGCCTTCGATCTCCGGCTGCGGGCCGGTTCCATCCATAACTTCGGACTGGGGTGCCGGGGCGGGCGCTGCGACAGGCGCCGGCTTCGGCTGTGCCTGCGGCTGGTGCTGCCTGCTCTGCGGCGGCTGGACAATAACGACATCGTCGCCGTCATGGTCGTTCGTATCGATGTCATCACCTTCACGCTCGGCAGCGTCGCGATCATTGTATTCGCCGCGGTCGTCACGCTGGAAGCGTTCCTGCATCTGCGCCTGGGCGCTCGCGATGATGCGATTGTAATGTTCGGCGTGCTGTAGATAGTTCTCGGCGATGACGCGGTCGCCGGAGCTCTGGGCGTCGCGGGCGAGCTGCGCGTATTTTTCTGCAATATGCTGGGCAGTGCCGCGGATTTTCACATCGGGGCCGGAGCTGTCATAGGTCCGGGTCAGCGGGTTACCGCCCTTGCGGTTGAAATTGTTGTTATTGTTATTTCCACCGCCGCCATTGTTATTGTTGTTGTTACCACGCCCTCGACCGCGCTTGTTCTGCTGTCCTGGCCTCATAGATCGTTCACCTGAATTCTCTGTTTGTGATGGATACATGGCACCAACCGCCATGACCGGAAAACCGGGTCAGGACCTTTGTGCCGCGAGCATACTGCGCCTTTGCGCCGACCTGCCGCTTGGTTCTCAAGTCAGTTTGACTGATTCACGCGTTGGGTCGTGTTCAACCGTTGAAACTCTCGTTTAAAAGAGCGGACCCCCGAGGCAAACCAAGTACCGAACGAATCTCGTTCATTCCTATCTGCCCAACACGTAACCGCAACCTATATTGCTTCCCCCGGAAATCCAAGCCTTTTCTTCGCAATAGCAATAATGTTCTGTTCAATGCCGGCAATGATCGCCCGTCACGCGAGCGCGAACACGAGCACCCTGTCGTTCTGACCGTAATCTCTAACGGATTTGAGGCACTTGAAGCCTTTCGCTTCGAAGATCGCCGTCACATCGTTTCGCTGATCGTAGCCGATTTCCAGTCCCACGAACCCATCAGGCCTCATGAACCTTGCCACATCCTTGGCTATGGCTTTATAGGCGTCAAGCCCATCCGGGCCGCCATCCAGCGCTGCAACCGGATCAAATTTCGTCACTTCGGGAGCGAGATCGTGAATGACATTGGAGGCAATATAGGGCGGATTTGAGACAATCACGTGAAACGAGCCCTGGATGTTCTCGAACCATCTCGACTGCACAGCCTGAAAGCGATCCTGCAACCCGTTTCTTTCTGCGTTTGACTTTGCCGTCCCAAGTGCATCCGACGATATGTCGCTGCCGATACCTGACGCATCGGGACATTCGCTCAAAAGCGCGAGGCATATCGCCCCGGTCCCGGTTCCTATATCAAGGATATGGAGATTGCCCTCAGCCTTTGC
The DNA here is from genome assembly GCF_002211395.1 of Rhizobium sp. R339. NCBI lineage: Bacteria > Pseudomonadati > Pseudomonadota > Alphaproteobacteria > Hyphomicrobiales > Rhizobiaceae > Rhizobium > Rhizobium sp. R339. The sequence continues at coordinate 403,405 of NZ_LOKV01000025.1, read as the reverse complement.
AAGGTCCCTGAGATAGGGAAGCATCGTATCGACGAGGATTTCCGTATCCGGGCGCGGTTCCAGCGTTTCCGCCGAAAGCCGAAGCGCCAGGCCGTAGAATTCCCGTTCGCCGAGGATGCGATGCACCGGCTCGTGGGCGAGCCGCCGGTCCAGCGCCTTGAAAATCACTTCCGCCTGCTCGGGAGAAAGCCTCTCGGCCGACCGTGTCAGAAGCTCGGTCGACGACAGTTTCAGAAGACCTGCGACAAGCAGGCGCGCATCGGTCGCTGGGTCGGCGATACCGCCCTTGGTGAAGCGGCGCCGCGCGTCGGCCAGCATATCGGCGACCGTCGGGCTCACGGCTGTTCGCCGAGCTGCGCCAGCTGGCTTGCCTGATAGTCGGCCATCAGCGCGTCGACGACGTCCTCGATCTCGCCTTCCATCATCCGATCGAGCTTGTAGAGCGTCAGGTTGATACGGTGGTCGGTCACCCGCCCCTGCGGGAAATTATAGGTGCGGATGCGCTCGGAGCGGTCGCCGGAACCGACCTGGCTCTTGCGGTCGGCCGAGCGCTCGCTGTCGGCGCGCTGCCGTTCGGCATCGTAAAGCCTGGAGCGCAGCACCTGCATCGCCTTGGCCCGGTTCTGATGCTGCGATTTTTCCGAGCTGGTGACGACGATGCCGGTCGGCAGGTGAGTGATGCGCACCGCCGAGTCGGTCGTATTGACGTGCTGGCCGCCGGCGCCCGAAGAGCGCATCGTGTCGATGCGGATGTCTTCCGGCCGGATCTCGATATCGATCTCCTCGGCTTCCGGCAGCACCGCCACCGTCGCGGCCGACGTGTGAATGCGCCCGCCCGCCTCGGTCTCCGGCACGCGCTGCACGCGGTGCACGCCGGATTCGAATTTCAGCTTGGCGAAGACGCCCCTTCCGGTAATCGTCGCAATGATTTCCTTATAGCCGCCGGCTTCGCCCTCGCTCGCCGAGAGCACCTCGACTTTCCAGCCCTTCTCGGAGGCGAAACGCTCATACACGCGAAAGAGATCGCCGGCGAAAAGCGCCGCTTCCGAGCCGCCGGTGCCGGCGCGGATTTCGAGGATCGCGCTTTTTTCGTCCGCCGCATCCTTCGGCAGAAGCAGGATCTGCATCTCCTGCTCCAGCGCCTCGATCCGCTCCTTCACCTCGGGCAGTTCGAGTTCGGCGAGATCGCGCATCTCGCGATCGACCGATTTGTCCTCCAGCAGCGCGTCGAGATCGGCAAGCTCGGCGGCCGCCTTCTCATAGGCGCGGATCTTCGTGACGACAGGCTGCAGCTCGGAATATTCGGACGCAAGCTTCACATAGACGTCGGCGGCAGGGCCGGCCGACATGCGCGCTTCGATCTCGCCGAAACGGCGTTCCAGCTCGCGCATCTTTTCAACGGGAAGCTTCGCCACCCTTCACTCCGATTCTTCTTGTATATGCCTAAAGGGGAATATTGTGGCTCTCGGCGAAGCGGGCAAGCACCTCGCGCATCGGCACCATGGCGCTGTTGTCATCCAGCACCTCATCCATCGCCTTCGTCAGCGCGCCGACATCCAGTCCGAGCAGCATCGCTTTCACAGGCCCGATCGAGGCCGGCGACATCGAAATCGAGCGGAAGCCGATGCCGAGCAGCGCCATTGCCGAGAGCGGCTTGCCGGCAAGTTCGCCGCAAAGCGTCACCGGCGTCTTGTTCCGGTCCGCCCCGCGCACGATGTCGCGCAGGATGCGCAAGAACGGCTTGCCGAGCGGATCGAAGCGATCCGACACCCGTGCATTGCCGCGATCGACGGCCATCGAGAACTGGAAGAGGTCGTTCGAACCGACCGAAACGAAATCGACCGCTTCCATCAGCTCGTCGAGCTGCCAGAGCAGCGCCGGCACCTCAAGCATCGCACCGAATTGCAGCTTGCGCGGCAGCCCATGGCCGAAACGCGACAGATGCTGCACTTCCTTCTGCAGGAGCTCACGCACCGTCCTCAGCTCGGACACCTCGGTCACCATCGGCGCCATCAGCTTCAGCTCGGTGTCCGCCGACGCTTTCAGCAGGGCGCGCAACTGGGTGCGCAGCAATCCCGGCCGGTCGAGCGACAGCCGGATGGCGCGCCAGCCGAGTGCGGGATTTTCCTCCTCGTGGCCGCGGAAATAGGGCACCACCTTGTCGCCGCCGATATCGAGCGTGCGGAAGGTGACGACGCGGCCTGCCGCCTGTTTGATCACATTGCGGTAGAACTGCTCCTGCTCGTCCGCCTTCGGCATGGTGGAGGCGATCATGAATTGCAGCTCGGTACGGAAGAGACCGATGCCCTCTGCACCCGATTCAGAAAGCTGCGGCAGATCGACCAGCAGGCCGGCATTCATCATCAGCGAGATCCGCTGACCGTCCTTGGTGACCGGTTCGATGGCGCGCAGCGCCCGGAACTGTTCCTGCCGCCTGGCGCGGAAGCGAACCTTTTCCTCGTAGGACCGGCGATGATCAGCCATCGGCCGCAGATGCACATGCCCCTCGTCGGCGTCGATGATCACGGCATCGCCGTTTTCGGCGAGCGCCACCACCCCGGCCGCCTGGCCGATGACCGGAATGCCCATGGCGCGGGCGACGATCACCACATGGCTCGTCACCGCCCCTTCTTCCAGCACCAGCCCGCGGACGTTGGAGCGCGGATAATCGAGCAGTTCGGCCGCACCCATGGCGCGGGCCAGAATGATCGCATCATTCGGGAAGCCTTCGGCGGTCGTTCGGCCGGTATAGCCGGTCAGCTGCCTGAGCAGCCGGTTCGCCAGATCCTCGAAATCATGCATGCGTTCGCGCAGATACGGGTCGGTCAACCGCATCATCCGCGCCTTGGTGTCGCTCTGCACCTTCTCGACCGCCGCTTCGGCCGTCAGACCGTTGCGGATCGCTTCCTCGAGCTTGCGCACCCAGCCCTGGTCATGGGCGAACATGCGATAGGTTTCGAGCACTTCGCGATGCTCGCCCTCCATCGACACGTCGCGGCGCGACAGCATGTCGTCGATCGAGATCCTCAGCGAACCCATGGCTTCCGCCAGCCGCCGGATCTCCTTCTCCGCATCCTCGTTGAGAAGATTGGTGACGACGATGCGCGGTTCGTGCAGCACGACATAGCCGAGGCCGATGCCGTCATTATAGGTATCGCCGTCGATCGTCACCGAGCGCGTCAGGTCGAGTTCGAGGCCCGGTTTGGTGATCTTCTTGAGCTCGCCGGTGGCGATCATCTCGGCAAGCACCATCGCCGTCGTTTCGAGCGCCTCGACCTCTTCGTCGCGATAATTGCGGCTCGCTTTGTTCTGCACGACGAGAACGCCGAGCGAGCGTCCGGTTCTCAAGATCGGCACGCCGAGGAAGGAATGGTAGATTTCTTCGCCCGTCTCGGGCAGGTAACGGAAGGCCGGATGCGACTGCGCGTCGGAAAGGTTCAGCGGCTGGGCCGAAGCCGCGATCGTGCCGACGAGGCCTTGCCCCATCTTTAGCTGCGCCAGGTGCACGGCTTCACGGTTGAGACCTTCGGTCGCATAGAGTTCGAGCACGCCGTCGGCGCGCAGCACATAGACGGAGCAGACTTCCGCCACCATGTTGCCGGCAATCTGTCGGACGATCCGGTCAAGACGATCCTGCGGCTCCAGCGGCTCTGCCATCAACTCGCGCAGCCGCCTGAGCAGCACGCGCGGACCGCCGGAAAGGTCTCTCATGACGTCTCAAGCTCCCGAAACAACGCTCTCTGTCCCGGCGGGCCTGCCTCCGTCTCCTCAACCTGAAGGGGCAGGCCGCCCACTGGGAATCAATTCTTATCCAGACCGTAGCAGGAATGCAAAGTCCTGACAGCGAGTTCTGCATAGGGACCGTCGATCAGGATGGAAATCTTGATCTCGGAGGTGGTGATCGCCTTGATGTTGATACCTTTTTCGGCAAGTGCACGAAACGCGGTCGCGGCAACGCCGGCATGGCTGCGCATGCCGATACCGATGACGGAGACTTTCACCAGGCCCGATTCGTTCTGCACAACATCGTAGCCGATCTTCTCCTTATGGTCGCCGAGCACCTTGATGGCCTTCTCGACGTCGCCCGACGGCACGGTGAAGGTCATGTCGGTCTTCGATCCGTCCTCGGAAATATTCTGGACGATCATGTCGACATTGATATGGGATTCGGCAAGCGGCCCGAAGATCGCGGCGGAAACGCCCGGCCGGTCGGCAAGACGGCGAAGCGAGATCTGAGCCTCATCCTTGGCATAGGCGATGCCGGTGACTACTTCCTGTTCCACGATTTCATCCTCGTCACAAATCAGCGTTCCGGGCGGGTTCAACAGATCGCCCATGCCCGGAGCATCGGGATCTTCGAAAGACGAGCGCACGAAGGTACGCACCTTGTGCACCATGGCAAGCTCGACCGAGCGCACCTGCAGCACCTTGGCGCCGAGCGAGGCCATTTCGAGCATTTCCTCGAAGGCGATCTTCTTCAGCCTGCGCGCCTGCGGCACGATGCGCGGATCGGTCGTGTAGACACCGTCGACATCGGTATAGATATCGCAGCGATCCGCTTTGACAGCGGCCGCGATGGCAACGGCCGACGTATCCGATCCGCCGCGCCCGAGCGTTGCGAGGCGATTGTCGGGCCCCAATCCCTGGAAGCCGGCGATGACGGCGACCTGCCCCTCGCCCATCCGCTTGATGATGTCGGAACCGTCGATCTCCAGGATACGCGCGGCGCCATGGGCGTTGTCGGTGCGGATCGGGATCTGCCACCCCTGCCAGGAGCGCGCATTGATATCCATCGCCTGCAATGCGATCGCAAGCAGACCCGAGGTCACCTGCTCGCCGGAAGCGACCACCGCGTCATATTCGCGCGCATCGTAGAAGGGGGAATTGGCGCCGATCACCTTCGGCATGCCCTGCACCCAGCCGACCAGCTCGTTGGTCTTGCCAGACATGGCCGAGACCACCACCGCCACCTCGTGGCCGGCATCGACTTCGCGTTTCACGTGGCGGGCAACGTTCTTGATGCGGTCCAGGTCAGCGACGGACGTGCCGCCGAATTTCATTACGATGCGTGCCATATGCCTCTACCACGACTGGCGCCGGAAAGCGGAAACCCGGACCCGGCATCACGAAAGCTCTGGGGCGGACCGCTTGACGAAAGAGCCGCATCCCCGTTTCTGGAACCGCTCTAAAAGCCCAGGCCTGTAAGGCCCCAAGTTGCGGCGTCTCTTAGCGAGTTTGGCGGGGGGAGGCAAGCGTACACGACAAAAGCAATTGCCGGCCGTTTGCGCGCTCACTCCTCCCTGATGCGCCGCCCCTTGACTTATGCCCCCGATCGTCCGACTTCACAGGATACGAACGATGGAGAAAGCCATGACGGAAACCGCCAGAAGCACGATCGACCAGGGCGAAGTGGACCGCTTCTCGGCGATGGCGGCGGAATGGTGGAGCCCGACCGGCAAGTTCAGGCCGCTGCACAAGTTCAATCCCGTCCGGCTCGCCTATATAAGAGACAAGGCCTGTGAGAATTTCGGCCGTGATCCGAAAAGCGCTCGCCCGCTCGAGGGGCTGCGTGTGCTGGATATCGGCTGCGGCGGCGGTCTCTTGTCCGAGCCCGTCGCCCGCATGGGCGCCTCCGTCATCGGCGCCGATCCTTCCGAAAAGAATATCGGCATCGCCTCGACCCACGCCAAGGCGTCGGGCGTTCCGGTGGACTACCGCGCCGTCACTGCCGAGGAGCTCGCAGAGGCCGGCGAAACCTTTGACATCGTCTTGAACATGGAAGTTGTCGAACACGTCGCCGATGTCGAACTCTTCATGACGACCTGCGCGAAAATGGTCCGCCCCGGCGGCCTGATCTTCGTCGCCACCATCAACCGCACCATGAAGGCGGCAGCCCTTGCCATCTTCGCCGCCGAGAACATCTTGCGCTGGCTACCGCGCGGCACGCATCAATATGAAAAGCTGGTGCGCCCGGAGGAGCTGGAAAAGCCGCTTAACGCAAGCGGCCTCGAGATCACCGACCGCACAGGCGTCTTCTTCAACCCGCTGTCGAACCAGTGGAACCTGTCCAGGGATATGGACGTGAACTATATGCTGCTGGCGAAGCGCGGGGCGTAAACCGTCAATAAGCCGGCTACGTTTTCAGTAGATCCTGCGGGTCGGACGTGTGAATTGCACGTCAGTTCACATCCTCCGGCAATACAGGAATGGCAGCAATCTCGATGCCCTCCTCCACGAGCGCCTGCGCCTCGTCGATGGTCGCCTGGCCGATGATGCCGCGGGCGTCCGCCTCGCCATAGTGGATCTTGCGCGCCTCCTCCGGAAACTTCGTGCCGACATCCTCGGAATTGGCCTTCACCGCCGCGACGGCCTCTTTCAGCTTGTCGAGGGCCTCGCGTCGCATGGCGTCCATCGCCAGCGTCTGCCTCTCGTCCTTCTTGCGCGCGGTCGACACCGAAGGCGCCATCAGGAGTTTGGAAATAGCGGCGGAATGGCAGACAGGACAGGTCAGGAACCCGGTCGCGACCTGGCGGTCGAAGTCGGCGCTTTCGGAAAACCAACCTTCGAATTCATGGGCATTGTCACAGGTCAGGGAATAGCGGATCAAGCGGCGACGCCTCCTGCGACTGCCCCCGCGATCTTCTCGACCGAGAATTCCCGGCCGTTCCTGAGGTTCGGGATCTTGTCATGGGCGGCCTTCACCGCGCCGGGATCGATCTCGGCAACGATAACAGCCTCGCCGCTGGCACCGGCGGAGGCCAATACCGTGCCCCAGGGGTCGATGATCATCGAATGGCCGAAAGTCTCGCGCCCGTCCTCGTGGCGGCCGGCCTGCGCGGCGGCAATGACGAAGACGCCATTCTCGATGGCGCGCGCCCGGAGCAGAATTTCCCAATGCGCCTCGCCGGTCTGCCTGGTGAAGGCGGCGGGCACCGTCATCACCTCTGCGCCGGCAATGGCCTGGGCGCGAAAGAGCGCCGGGAACCGGACGTCGTAGCAGATGGCAAAGCCCATTTCGGCGAAGGGCAGCGACAGGACGCGCGCTTCTGAGCCCGCCGTATAAGCAGCACTTTCACGCCAGCTCTCGCCATTATCGAGATCGACGTCGAACATGTGGATCTTGTCGTACCGATTGAGGATGCGCCCATCGGGACCGAAGAGGAAGCCGCGATTGGCGATCTTGCCGTCGGCGAGCGCAATCGCCGTCGAGCCGACATGCATGTAAATGCCAAGTTCCGCGGCAAGCGCCGAACCGGTCTTGACGATGATATCGCGCGTCTCGTCGGCAAGCACGGCGCGTGCCGCTGCCCGATCCCGCTGGAGCATGCCGGTCATTTCGGGCGTCTGCACATAGGTCGCGCCTTGAGCGGCGGCCTCGCGCACCAGCCGCGCCATGGCGGCGGCGTTTCTGTCAGGGTCGACCCCTGAGCACATCTGGACGGCGGCGGCCTTGAAGCTCATCGGCTCGTCCTCAGGCCGCCAGCATCGGATCGAGCTTGCCGGCCCGGTCGAGCGCGAAGAGGTCGTCGCAGCCGCCGACATGATCGGCGCCGATGAAGATCTGCGGAAATGTCGTGCGCCCATTGGCCTTGCCGATCATCTCCTGGCGAAGGTCCGGCGAATATGTCGCGTCGTGCTCGACATAGTCGACGCCCTTTTGTTCTAGAAGCGACTTGGCGCGAGAGCAGTAGCCGCAGAACTGCCGTGTATAGATGGTGACGGGTACCATGATATCTCCAGACGGATCCCGGGTATTTTCTGTCATATAGGCTCGGAAAGAGCCCTTGCAAAGGTCAAAACCGTTATCTCGGCCGCACCCGCCTTGCGCAGCGCCCGGCTTGCGGCGGCGACCGTCGCTCCCGTCGTATAGACATCATCGACGAGCACGATGCGCTTGCCGAAGACATCATTTTCGCAACCCTTGGCGATCGCGAAAGCGCCCCTGACATTGTCTTCGCGCGCCTTCGCGCCAAGCCCGACCTGCTGGCTGGTGCGCTTGACGCGGACCAGCGTCGCCGCAAGCAGCGGTTTGCCCGAGAGCCGTGCGATATGGCGGGCAAGCTCGGCTGCCTGGTTGAACTTGCGCGACAGCATCCGGGTGCGGTGCAGCGGCACCGGAATCAGCGCATCGCAGCTTTCGACCGTGCCGTCGGAGGCGCGCAGCATCCAGGCGGCCATCATCGGCGCCAGATCGGTGCGATCGCGATATTTGAGCCCATGAACGAGATCGCGCACCGCATGGTCGTGGGTTGCCGCCGACCGCAGCCGGTCGAAGGGCGGCGGATTGGCGATCGCCTCGGCGCTCAGAATGCCGGCGCCGAGATCGTGCGAGAAGGGAATGCCGAGCACCTCGCAATAGGGCCGCTCGATGAAACGGATGCCGGACCAGCATTTCGCGCAGAGCCCGCGATGATCCCCGGTCGAGATGCCGCAGACGGAACAGGCAGGCGGATAGAGAAAATCGGCCAGCGCTGAAAACGGCCGCAGGAGGCAGGCCCGCAGCAACTCAGCCGATGGTTCGAAGCGGATTTGTTTCATGCGATCGAGACTAGCCTGTTCTCTCCCAAAGGAAAATCGCCTTGCCGCGCACACCCCGCAGGACTAAGGACATCGGCATGGAAACGATCTTCGACAGAGCCCTGATCGCCGCACATCGCCATCGCGCGCTTGCCAACAACGACCCGAAAGCCGCCTTCCTGCTCGATATCGCCGCCGAGGAAATGGCCGAAAGGCTTGCCGTCGTCGAGCGGATGTTCGAGACCGCCGTCGAGCTGCATGGCGCGACCGGAGCCGCCGCCCGTGCCGCAATGGCGACGGGCAAGATCGGCAGGATGATCCGGATCGAAAGCGAGAAGGCCTATGCGGGCCCGGGTGAGACCTTGATCGAGGCGCCGCTCGAAGACGTGCCGATCGACCCGCAATCGGCCAATCTTGTCCTGGCGCCGCTCAGCCTGCATCTGACCAACGATACGCCAGGCGTTTTCATCCAGATCCGGCGGGCCTTGAAGCCGGACGGCCTATTTCTCGCCGCGATCCCCGGCGCCGGCACGCTGCAGGAGCTGCGCGAGGTGCTGCTGGCCGCCGAAGTCGAGATGACAGGCGGCGCAAGCCCGCGCGTTATCCCCTTCCCCGATGTGCGCGATGTCGGCAGCCTCATGCAGCGCGCCGGCTTCACCCTGCCGGTGATCGATGCGGAGAACTATACGGTACGATATGACTCGCTCTTTCCGCTGATGCGGGATCTGAGGGCCATGGGCATGAGCAATCCGCTCGCCGCCCGCGGCCGCGCGCCGCTGACGCGCGCCTTCTTCCTGCGCGCAGCGGAGATCTACGCCGAGCGCTATTCCGACCCCGACGGGCGCATTCGCGCGACCTTCTCGATCATCTATGTCTCGGGATGGGCTCCGCACGAGAGCCAGCAGAAGCCGCTCCAGCCCGGTTCTGCCAAGGCACGCCTTGCAGATGCGCTGAAGGTGGACGAGCATAAGCTGAAGCAATAGGGTACCACGCCCCAAACCGTGACCGGTTTTGCGACAATATCGTGCGCCAATTCTTCAATTGGCTTGCCGCCTTTTCAATTCGTCGGCAGAGCGTCGGTGATCACGTTGAAGACGTTCTGCAGGCTGCCGGTAAAGACGCCGAAACCGGCGATGAGCGCAGTGGAGATGATGGCGGCGATCAGGCCGTATTCAACCGCCGTCGCGCCTCTCTGATCTGTAAGATATGCTTTCAAAAGGCGCATTGCCCCAACCCTCTGCGCGAACCGACTGCAATCACCATTCCCCGGCCACCGGACGATGGCCGGCATTTTCAGCAACCGGCGCCGACGCCGTATCCCTGGACGACACAGACCGAGCCAGGTGTCTCCTGCAGGACGCTGCGGCGGATCGTGTAGCGCTTGCCGCTTTCGTTCTTCGGGATCGATCCGGTGGTGATCGTGTCGAAATCCACCGGCGCGCTGGCAAACACGCTTTTCTTCGAAGAATCCGCAAGCATCGGCGTCAGGATGAGTGTCAGCGCGACCACCGCCGTACCGAAAAGAAGGGCGATATTGAGCGCACCCGTCCTGCGCGAGGCAGACGAAGCCCGTTCTTTTTCCCGGACAGCTTTCCAGAAATCATCGTCCATGACGTCAAGCCTTTTAATACACGCACGCCAGATGCTTGATTGAGGCCGATCTTTGGCAGAAGGTGTTAAACGATCCATTAATATCCACAGCCGAAAAGGGCGCGGCACAATAATAATCAGCCAATGCTAATACATATCCTGGGGAAGTACGCAGCGTTTCTGGAAAACGGCGTGCGCGAGACTAGAAGCTATAGCGCGGGCAGTTCTCAAAAGAGACAGTCCGAACAAAGGACGGCTTATGATTTGGCGTATCCCGTGTTGCGTCGCCATTGGCTCGGGGTGGCCGAAAATCTGGCGCGGAACATGCGGTTGAAATAGGTGAGATCATTAAAGCCTGAACTGAGTGCGATTTCAGTGATCGATCGCTGAGCAAAGGCCGGAGAACGAAGCTGCGAGGCGATGTGGTCGAGGCGCCTCTGCAGCAGCCAAGCTCGCGGTGTCGTTCCATTTTCATGGAACAAGCGCTGGAGGCTTCTGAGCGACATGCCCTCCTGCCGCGCGTACACGGCAAAGTCGAAGCCATCATCCAACACCTGCTTTGAGAGCTTGGCCACGATGCGCTCGAACAGAGACGCGGACCTGGCGGCGTTGCCCTCGCCAAGCAGAGCCAATGCGGTCGCGATCAAATCGGCGCCCGCTATCTCGAAGCTCTCCACGGCATCGGACGAAAGAGACTGAGCCTGTCCAGCCAGCAAATTCACAAAGCCGGCCACGAGCGCACCAGGCCCACTGCCGGAGTCATACGCGCGAGCCGTCATGTGCGATAACCGCGGCATCCTGCATTCCATCAGCGCGCGCGGCATGCGGAAGACCATTTGTTCGAACGGGCCATCGGCGTGAAGGCGATATGGGCGGGTTGAATCGTAAATCGTGAACTGGCCGGGAAGGAGTTCGGTCCTGCGATCGTCCTGCTCCAGATACCAGCGTCCAACGCGCATGAATGACAAAAGCAAATATTCGCTGCGGTCGGTTCGAACCAGTGCCGGTGTCCGCTCCGTGATCTGCGCCGTCGAATTTACGAGCGTGAAACGTGGCGATCCGGGAACGATCTGTGCCACCGAACCGTAAAATTCCGATGAGTCCGAACGGCTCTCCAGTCGCACGTAGTTCGACCAGAGTTGGTCACGCCACATCCCAAGGATTGCTGCGGATCCCGTTCCCACCGTCGTTCTCTAAACTTTGTCGCCCCAGTCTGCACACTATGGCGCGTCAGTCCTAGCGGCGCAACGGCCGCATGGCCATTCTAACTTCGCGCCCGCCTGAAAGCCTCCTGAACAAGAGAGGAGAGTCGGCTCGCGGCGTTGACGGATTGACTGGGCACTGTGGAGGTATGACATGAAACCCATCAAAGCAGCGGTGGTGCAGGCCGCGCCGGTATTTCTCGATCTCGAAGCTTCAATCGACAAGGCAGAAAGGCTGATTGCCGAGGCAGCAGCCAATGGCGCCAAGCTGATCGCATTCCCGGAAACCTGGCTGCCGGGTTATCCTTTGTTCATCTGGCTCGGCGCTCCGATCGAGGCCATGCCGTTCATACCTCGTTATCACGAGAACAGCATGGCGGTTGATTCGCCGCAGATGCGCAGGCTGCAGAAGATCGCTCGCAAGCACGAGATCACCGTAGTCATGGGCTTCTCCGAGCGAGACGGCGGAAGCCGTTACATGTCTCAGGCAATCATCGGCGAAGACGGGGATCTTCTGCTCGTTCGCCGCAAGCTCAAGCCCACTCACGTCGAGCGCACTGTGTTTGGCGAAGGCGATGGCTCCGATCTCGCGGTTGTCGATGCCGCGTTCGGACGCCTCGGCGCGCTGAATTGCTGGGAACATATCCAGCCGCTCGTCAAGATGGCCATGTATGCGCAGCATGAAGAAGTGCATGTCGCAGCCTGGCCGAGCTTCTGCCTGTACCGCGATGTCGCCTATGCGCTGGGACCGGAAGTGAATTCCGCGGCCACGCAGCTCTACGCCGTGGAGGGAAGCGCCTATGTGCTCGCCTCATGCGCGGTCATCAGCCAGGAAATGTTCAACGTCTTGGCCGATACGGAACGAAAGGCTTATCTCCTCAACCCGCGCACGTCCAAACCGGGCGGCGGCTACTCAATGATCTATGGTCCGGATGGACGGGCCCTGTGCGATCCCCTGCGGGACGACGAGGAGGGTATTCTCTATGCCGATCTCGATCCGGCGATGATCGCCATTGCGAAGGCCGCAGCCGATCCTGCTGGGCACTATTCCCGAGCGGATGCGGTGCGCCTCGTGGTAAACCGCGAAAGACGCCGCGTAATGACCGAAGTCAATGTCTCACCGACGACACGCTTCACGCCGATCCCGCTTCTGGATAACGCCGAAACGCCTGCCGAACCGGCGTAGGAGAATTGTGCGCCCGAGGCTCATAGCGTCGGGCGCCGGCACCTAAAGTCCTCCGGCACAAGTTCGCGTTACTTGTCCCGTAGCCGCGTGGCCAGGAAATCAATCAGCGCACGAGCGGCCATTGGAAGATGCTTTCGGGACACGTATAACGCATGGATGCCGAGCATGATCGGCTCCCAATCCGGCAAGACCACTGCGAGCTTATTCGCCTGCACTTCCGGATCGGCGGCAAACCGCGGCAGCATTGCGATGCCGAGATCGGATAGCGCCGCGCGCTTCAGGGCGACAGCGTCGTTGGTTTGGAAGCCTCCCAGCACCGGAACGACAAGCTGCGCTTCATGATTTTTCAGGGTCCATTCTGTCCCACCAAGATGCGTATAGGTGAGACACCTGTGGGCGCTCAGATCCTCCGGCCTGGCCGGGGCTCCGTATTCCCTGAGATAGCGCGGCGAAGCGTAGAGCCGCGACGGACATTGTCCCAGGCGTCTTGCGATCAATGACGGGTCTAGATGATTGGCAATCCGGATCGCCACGTCGATGCGATCTTGCACAAGGTCGACCGCGCGGTCTGAAATCTGAAGATCGATCTTGATGCGCGGATAAAGGTCCGCAAATTTTGAAAGTAGCGGGATAAGCTGTGCCTCCGCGAGGATGCTTGGAGCTGTCACCCGCAACAGGCCATGAGGCGTGTCGGCGCGGCTTGCGACTTCCGTCACCGCGTCGGCGACACGCACGATTTCCCTGCACAATTCGAGGACGCGCTCTCCGGCAGACGTCAAGCTGAGTTGCCGCGTCGTTCGGTGCAGCAACCGCGTGCCGGACCAGTCCTCCATGGAAGCGATATAGCGCGATGCCATCGCCCTGGACATGCCCAGTTCTTGAGCCGCGGCGGAGGCGCTACCCCGCTCAACCGTTTTCAGCAGGACTTGCGCTGCGATTACCCGATCCATCTATTCGCTCGATCCATGCAACATTCTGTGGATCACATTGGCCTTTATCTCCGATCTTCGCAACATTACTTTCGCTTTGACAAAAGGAGGTGACATGAACACCGACATCGAGCTTCAGTACTATTTCGATCCCTTCTGCGGCTGGTGCTACGCAAGCGCCCCTGCGCTCGCTGATCTTGCCGAGAATTTTTCGCGCCAGCTCAAGATGCTTCCCTCCGGCCTGTTCGTCGGAGGCAGGCCGATCTCGTCAATCGCCGAGCATGCCTGGCGCAACGACCAGAGGATTCAGACGCTGACAGGGCAGCCTTTCTCCGAAGAGTACCACCAGAACGTCCTATTGGCGCCGAACGGCATTTTCGACTCGGGACCGGCAACGCTTGCGCTCACCGCACTCGGGGAACACGATACGAGGCTGGAGCCTGGTTTCCTGCATGCGATCCAAATCGCCCGCTATGTCGCCGGGCGCGACACGTCCGGCATCCAGGAGGTGGCGATCGTCGCCGTCCAAGTCGCCGCCGAGCATGGCATCGAGCTGACTGCTGAGGCGTTCGGCGAGAGGCTCCGGAGCGATACCGATCTCAGAGAGCGCACGCTGGAGCGGATAGAAAATACGCAACGCAAGATGAACATCCTCGGTATTCGCGGCGTTCCGCAGCTCGTCGCCCTCATCAACGGCAAGGCCCACGTCCTCAGCGGCGAGGCCCTGTATCAAGGTCCGGCTGGTCTCACTGCAGCGCTCGACGCGCTGCGCGCAGACGCATGAATCATCCATCCCAATAAGGAGTATCATTATGAAAATCGCTCTTATCGGAGCTTCCGGTCACGCCGGCTCCCGCATCCTGGCCGAATTGTCAGCGCGCGGCCATACCGTTACCGCGATTGCCCGAGACCCCTCCAAGGTCGCATCCCTGCCGAACGTCACCGCCGCCGCTGGCGATATCGCTGCGCCTGAATCTCTGGCAGAGATCCTGAGAGGCCATGACGCGGTCATCAGCTCGGTGCATTTCGCCGCCAGCGACCCGGACAAGCTGATTGGTGCGGTGAAGGCCTCAGGCGTTCGCCGCTACTATGTGGTGGGCGGGGCAGGCAGCCTCGAAGTCGCTCCGGGCGTCCTCCTCGTGAACACGCCCGATTTCCCGGCGATCTACAAATCTGAAGCACAGGGCGGCGTCGATTACCTCAACAAGCTCAAGGCTCAAAACGACCTCGACTGGACCTTCTTGTCGCCTTCGGCCGTGTTCGTGCCCGGCGAGCGGACCGGCACCTTCCGCCTCGGCAAGGACGAACTCCTGACGAACGAAAACGGCAGCAGCATTTCCTTCGAGGACTTTGCCGTCGCACTCGTGGACGAGATCGAAGCGCCGACCCACGTCAGGCAGCGGTTCACCGTCGGCTATTAACTGGATCTGCCCAATCTCGATGTTTCATTGCAGCGCCGTCGACGCCATTCGGGTGCCGGCTGCCGGGGGGCCAGTGAGAAGAACGACAAAATTCGCGGCTATCCGAGCCGCGAAATCACCGCCCCGGCGGGTTTTCGGCAGCCTGTTAAAGCAGATCCTGCAGCATCGGGATGAGCGGCTCGTCGGCCGGCGGCATCGGGTAGTCGCGCAGCGCCTGCGGCCGCACCCATTTCAGCGCCTGACCTTCGCGGCCCTGCGGAATGCCCTCGTAGCGCCGGCAGATATAAAGCGGCATCAGAAGGTGGAAGGTCTCGTAGGAATGGCTGGCGAAAGTGAGCGGCGCGAGGCAGGCAATCTTGGTCTTGATGCCGAGCTCTTCCTCGAGTTCGCGCACCAGCGTTTCCTCCGGCGTCTCGCCCGGTTCGACCTTGCCGCCGGGAAATTCCCAGAGCCCGGCAAGCGATTTTCCCTCGGGCCGCTGTGCCAACAGGATACGCCCGTCGGCGTCGATCAGCGCACAAGCCGCAACCAGCAATATCTTCCGGCCATTGCATTGCATGAGAGGCTCGCTCATCGCGTCTCCTGCTGCCAATAGCAATAGTGATAGGCGTCGCGAAAGCCGAGGCGCTCATAAAGCGCGATGGCCGGGCGGTTGGAAAGCTTGACCTGCAGCCAGGCCGAGCGGGCGCTGCGCATCCGCGCCCAGCGCAGCGCCGAGGTCAGGATCTCGGTGCCGAGCCCCTCGCGCCGATGCGCCTCGGAGACCGAAAGCGACATGATGCCGGCAAGGTCGTTGTCCTGCACGCAAAGCACCGTCGCAAGCGGACCCTCGACCGCATTCTCGATCATGAACAGACCCGATGGCGGCTTGATCGCCGAAATGATTTCGGCAAGCGCCGGCTTCAACGATGGCGGCGCCCCATCGACGGCAAGGTTGGCGTCGACGAAGCGGCCGACGTCATGGGTCGGCAGATGATCGAGTGTATCCGGCAGTTCCGCCTCGGCCAGATCGCAGGTCATCACCACCGTCTCGTCGAACTGCGTCCAGTTCTGCGCCCGCAGAAGCTCGATCAAGACAGGCGAGGCGAGCGGCGTCTGGCGAACCACGGCGGGGCGGCCATAGGCCTCGAACTTCCGGCTTGCCTTTTCCAGGCGGATTTCGACGTCGCGATGATCGGAAGGATCGAGCGGCACGATCGAATTCAGCCGGTTGGACGGGTGGCCGGCCGTCAGCCGCACCTGCCAGCTGCCGTCATATTGCACGGACGCCGCCGGCCAGGCGCGGAAACCGACGGCCTCCAGCCTGCGGACCAGCGGCAGATTGTGTTGGGAAATGGATATCTGCGGCAATGAACGATCAGCTCCGATAGTCGCCATTGATCGCAACATATTCCTTGGTGAGGTCGCAGGTCCAGACGGTTGCCGTGCCTGCGCCGAGGCCGATATCGACTTTCACGGGGATATCCTGCGCCTTCATCACGTTCGAGGCGGCCTCTTCGGAATAATCGGGATCGCGCTCGCCGTTGACGGCGACCCTGACGTCGCCGAACCAGATGGCGAGCCGGTCGCGATCGGCCATCTCGCCCGATTTGCCGACGGCCATGACGATGCGGCCCCAATTGGCGTCTTCGCCGGCAGCCGCCGTCTTGACCAGCGGCGAATTGGCGATCGACAGCCCGATGCGCTTGGCGGCGGCATCGCTCTCGGCGCCGGTCACGGTGATTTCGAGCATTTTCGTGGCACCCTCGCCGTCGCGCACCACCTGCAGCGAAAGATCTTTCAGCACTTCGTTGAGCGCGACGCGGAAAGCGGCAAGACGCGGATCGTCGGCGCGTTCGATGCGGGCCTGGCCGTCCTCGGCGGCCGCACCCGTCGCAAACAGCATCAACGTGTCGGAGGTGGAGGTATCGCTGTCGACGGTCATGGAATTGAAGGTCGGGCCGACGCCATCGGACAGCAGCGCCTGCAGGGCGGCGGGCGCGATATCGGCATCGGTGACGACGAAGGAGAGCATGGTCGCCATATCCGGCGCGATCATGCCTGCGCCCTTGGCAATGCCGTTGATCGTCACGGCAACGCCGCCGATCTCGGCGTTGCGGGTCGAAACCTTCGGATAGGTGTCGGTCGTCATGATCGCCTTGGCGGCCTCGAACCAGAAATCGCCGATCGCCTCGGCCTGCATCTTGTCCAGCACACCGGCGAATTTTGTGGCATCGAGCGGTTCGCCGATGACGCCGGTGGAAGCCAGGTAGACCTCGTTTTCGTCACATCCGACAGCGGCGGCCGCCGACTTCGCCGTCAGCTCGGTCGCTTGGCGGCCCTTCAGGCCGGTAAAAGCATTGGCGTTTCCGGAATTGACGACGACGGCGCGCGCAATGCCGTGCGGCAGGTTTGCGCGGCAGAAATCAACCGGCGCCGAGGGGCACTTGGAGCGGGTGAAGACACCCGCGACGGCGGCCGGCTTGTCGAACACCATCATCAGCACATCGGTGCGGTTCTTGTACTTGATGCCGGCGGAAGCCGTCGCCATGCGCACGCCGCGCAGCGAAGGCATCGGGACGAAGGATTTCGGTGCGAGCGGAGAAACGGAACCGGACATGATGAAACCTGCCAATGAGCATTTCCCGGCGAAATGAAAACCGGTTCGCCATCCGGAAATGCGACAACAACGATAAGGAAGGGCCCGGAAGAACCGGGCCCTGATGCGGATATTACTGCTTCGGCGCCGGCTGGGCAGGCTCGCTGCCCGGCTCCGGCTGCTTGTTGGCCTCGTCGTAGCCCTTGCGCAGCGTCTCGTCCGAAATCTCGATCTTGGCGGACGACTTCGCCTGGGCGAGAAGCGCAAGATACTTGTCGCGCATGACGAGCTGACGAACCTGATCCTGCACCTGCTCGAACGGCGGCGGCGCGGCGTCGCGCTTGTCCTCGACCTTGATGACGTGATAGCCGAAATCGGTCTTCACGGGCGTTTTGGAATAGGTGCCCTTTTCGAGCGCGAAGGCCGCGTCCTCGAATTCCTTGACCATACGGCCGCGCGTGAAATAGCCGAGATCGCCGCCTTCCGACTTGTTCGGATCGGTGGACTTCTCCTTGGCGAGTTCGGCGAAATCCTTGCCGGCGTCGAGCTGCTTGATGATCTCCTTGGCTTCATCCTCGGTCTTGACCAGGATGTGGCGGGCGTGGACTTCCTCCTGCTTCGGCAGGGCGGCGACTTCCTTGTCGTAGCGCGCCTTGATTTCCTCCGGCGTCACCGTGTCGACGACATGCTTCTTGAAATAGGCGTTGTGCAGCTCGCGATCGGAGAGATACTGCATGCGCTTCTTGAATTCGTCCGTCTGGTCGAGCTTCTCGGTGATGGCGTCGGCGGCGAGCAGCTTCACGTCGATGGCGGCGGAGAGAGCTGCGACCTTCTTCTGGTCGTCAGGGAGCTGTGCCAGCTGCGGATCGAGATTGGCGACGGCAAGATCGAGTTCCGACTGGTGGATCTCCAGATTGCCGACCTTGGCGACGACGGCGTCGTCGGCATGGGCCGGAGCCTGGAGCGCAACAAAAGTCGCAAATGCCAAAACGGCGAATTTATTGGTGCTCAACATCAAATAACCCTTCACAGTTCCATCGCCGGTTTCAGCATCCCTGAATCCAGCCCAAAAAGCCATCAACACCGGATTGTGGCCTTTCTGTATCCGCCAAATCCGTTGACATCATTCGACCCCCCTCTTATCTGTCACGCAACCTCGCGTCCAGAACAGTTTCCGGGCGTTTCAACGTGCGCCTGATTTTCGGCTGGGCTGCGAAAAAGAAACGCCAGGGATTAATATTGAGAAAGGGCCAGTCACATGGTCAGCTTTGGCGGTATAGCCCGCAAGTTATTTGGATCGTCCAATGATCGCCGCGTGCGGTCCTACCAGCCGAACGTCGCCGCGATCAACTCCATCGAAGAGAAGACGAAGGCGCTGACGGACGAGCAACTCGCGGCGAAGACGGCGGAATTCCGCGCGCTTCTCGCCGAGGGCAAGACGCTCGACGATATCCTGATCCCCGCCTTTGCCGTCGTGCGCGAGGCCTCGCGCCGCGTTCTCGGCCTGCGACCTTTTGACGTACAGCTGATCGGCGGCATGATCCTGCATTCGAATGCGATCGCCGAGATGAAGACCGGCGAAGGCAAGACCCTCGTCGCCACCCTGCCGGTCTATCTGAACGCGCTTTCCGGCAAGGGCGTGCACGTCGTCACCGTCAACGATTATCTCGCCCAGCGCGATGCCGCGACCATGGGCCGCGTCTACGGCTTCCTCGGCATGACCACCGGCGTCATCGTCCACGGCCTGTCCGACGAGGAGCGCCGCGCGGCCTATGCCTGCGACATCACCTACGCCACCAACAACGAACTCGGCTTCGATTATCTGCGCGATAACATGAAGTACGAGAAGAACCAGATGGTCCAGCGCGGCCACAATTTCGCGATTGTCGACGAAGTGGACTCGATCCTCGTCGACGAAGCGCGCACGCCGCTGATCATCTCCGGACCGCTCGACGACCGCTCCGAACTTTATAATACGATCGACGCCTTCATTCCGCTGCTCGTAGCCAGCGATTACGAGATCGACGAGAAGCAGCGCTCGGCCAACTTCTCCGAAGAGGGCACCGAGAAGCTGGAAAACCTGCTCCGCCAGGCCGGCCTCTTGAAGGGCAATGCGCTCTACGACATCGAAAACGTCGCGATCGTCCACCACGTCAACAATGCGCTGAAGGCCCACAAGCTCTTCCAGCGCGACAAGGACTATATCGTCCGCAACGACGAAGTCGTCATCATCGACGAGTTCACCGGCCGCATGATGCCGGGCCGGCGTTATTCGGAAGGCCAGCATCAGGCGCTCGAAGCCAAGGAAAAGGTGCAGATCCAGCCGGAAAACCAGACGCTGGCTTCGATCACCTTCCAGAATTATTTCCGCATGTACGCCAAGCTCGCCGGCATGACCGGCACGGCGCAGACGGAAGCGGAAGAATTCGGCAACATCTACAATCTTGATGTCATCGAGGTTCCGACCAACCTGCCGATCAAGCGTATCGACGAGGACGACGAGGTCTACCGGACCTTCGACGAGAAGTTCAAGGCGATCATCGAGGAGATCCTCGACGCCCATAAGCGCGGCCAGCCGGTGCTCGTCGGCACGACCTCGATCGAGAAGTCGGAGCTGCTCGCCGATCGCCTGCGCAAGCAAGGCTTCAACGACTTCCAGGTGCTGAACGCCCGCTACCACGAGCAGGAAGCCTACATCGTCGCCCAGGCCGGCGTGCCCGGCGCCGTCACCATCGCCACCAACATGGCCGGCCGCGGCACCGACATTCAGCTCGGCGGAAACCTCGATATGCGCATCGAGCGCGAACTCGGCGAAGTCGAAGCCGGTCCGGAGCGGGATGCCCGGATCCAGGCGATCGTCGAGGAGATCAAGGAACTCAAGCAGAAGGCGCTCGCTGCCGGCGGCCTCTACGTCATCGCCACCGAACGCCACGAAAGCCGGCGTATCGACAACCAGCTGCGCGGCCGCTCCGGCCGTCAGGGTGACCCGGGCCGTTCGAAATTCTACCTTTCGCTTCAGGACGACCTGATGCGTATCTTCGGCTCCGACCGCATGGACAGCATGCTGACCAAGCTCGGCCTGAAGGAAGGCGAGGCGATCGTCCATCCCTGGATCAACAAGGCGCTGGAGCGCGCGCAAAAGAAGGTCGAAGCCCGCAACTTCGACATCCGCAAGAACCTTCTGAAATATGACGACGTTCTCAACGACCAGCGCAAGGTGATCTTCGAGCAGCGCCTCGAACTGATGGAATCGACCAATATCTCCGAAACCGTCTCCGACATGCGCCGCGAAGTGATCGAGGACTTGGTCGAAAAGCACATCCCCGAGCGCGCCTATGCCGAGCAATGGGATGCCGTCGGCCTGAAGACCGGCGTCACCAACATCCTCAACCTCGATCTGCCGATCGAGGACTGGGTGAAGGAGGAAGGTATCGGCGAGGACGATATCCGCGAGCGCCTGACGCAAGCCACCAATGCCGCCTTCACGGAGAAGGCCGAGCGTTTCGGCGACGACATCATGCATTATGTCGAACGCTCGATCGTCATGCAGACGCTCGACCACCTCTGGCGCGAGCATATCGTCAATCTCGACCATCTGCGCTCCGTCATCGGTTTCCGCGGCTATGCCCAGCGCGATCCGCTGCAGGAATACAAGTCGGAAGCCTTCGAGCTCTTCACCGCCCTGCTCAACAACCTGCGCGAGGCCGTCACCGCCCAGCTGATGCGCGTCGAACTGGTGCAGCAGGCGCCCGCTGAACCGGAACCGCCGGTGATGCAGGCCCATCACCTGGATCCGACGACCGGCGAGGACGATTTCGCCCCGATCTACCAGGCCTCCGAAGTCATCGTCTCGCCCGAGAACCGCAATCCCGACGATCCCGCCACCTGGGGCAAGGTCGGCCGCAACGAGACCTGCCCTTGCGGCTCCGGCAAGAAATACAAGCATTGCCACGGCGCCTTCGAACAGGTCTGAGGTTAGTCGCAAGAAACTTCGGAATGCCGCCTTCGGGCGGCATTTTCTGTTTCTGCGGCAGCGTCGAAAGCCGGCATGTCCGGGCCGGATGACGATCCCGATCCGGAACCGTTTCTTAACCCTGTTCTGTCAAGACTTCGCGGACGATTTGCCTGACTCAGAGTTTTGCGTGTTCATCATGGCGGTCATAGAAACAGCGGAGAAGATGCTGCCCGCGGGCCTGCGCCCGATCGGCAGCCGGACGCTGCGCATGTTTGCCGCCGTGCTCACCGAACGCGGTGAGAAGGCGGCCGCCCAGCGCATGGCGCTGACGGCCTTTTCGATCCGCATCTTGAGCGCCGCCCTCGCCTTTCTGTCCCAGATCGTGCTCGCCCGGCTGATGGGCGAATATGAATATGGCATCTTCGTCTTCGTCTGGGTGCTGGTCGTCGTCTTCGGCGATCTCTCTTGCCTCGGCTTCCATACCGCGATCGTCCGCTTTCTGCCGCAATACAAGGCTGCCGGCGCCTTCGAGGAAATCCGCGGCCTCACCGGCACGGCGCGCATCTTCGCGTTGCTATCCGGAACGGCGATGCTCGTCGCCGGCATGCTCGGACTGCATTTCTTCGGCGATATGATCGAGACCTATTATCTCGTCCCGATCTTCATCGGCCTGCTCGCCATGCCGATGATCGCGCTCGGCGATATCCTCGAAGGCACCTCGCGGGCCAACCACTGGCCGGTCATGGCGCTGAGCCCCGTCTATATCATTCGGCCGATTCTGATCATCGCCTTCATGCTCGCCGCGATTGCGATGGGCGCGGCGCATACGGCGGTCACCGCCATGCAGGCAGCGCTCGCCGCCACCTTCGTCACCGCGCTCGGCCAGTATGGCGCCACGCTCTACCGCCTTCGCCGGCATTATGACGAAGGCCCGCGCAAGGTCGATTTTCTCGCCTGGCTCAGCGTTGCCTTCCCGATCTTCCTGATCGAGGGCGTCAGCTTCCTGCTGACCAATTCCGATGTCGTCGTCGTCGGCATTTTCCTTCAGCCGCACGACGTCGCCATCTATTTCGCCGCCGCCAAGACGATGGCCCTGGTGCATTTCATCAATTTCTCCGTCAAGGCCGCCTCCGGCCCGCGCTTTTCCTCGATCATCGCCGAAGGCGATCACGCCCAGTTGGCGATCGCCGCCACGGATGCCGCCCGCTGGACCTTCTGGCCGGCGCTCGGCGTCGGTCTCGTGGTGCTCGCGGCCGGCCATCTGCTGCTGTCGCTCTTCGGCGGCGCCTTCACCTCGGGTTATCTCGTCATGGCGATCCTGCTTGCCGGAATCCTTGCCAAGTCGCTGGTCGGCCCGGCCGAAACGCTGCTGATGATGGCGGGCAAGCAGAACCTTTGCGTCGCGCTCTATGCCGGCGCATTGACTGCCAATATCGGTCTCAACCTTGCTCTGATCCCCCATTACGGCATCGAAGGCACCGCCGTTGCCACAGCCTCGGCCATGGCGGTCGAGGCGCTCCTGCTGCATTTCGCCGTGCGCCGCACGCTCGGCATCGTCCTCTTCGCCTTCGCCAGCCCCTCCGCCGCAACGCCAGAAATGAGAGTTCGATAGATGGTGCGCCTCCCCCCCGTCACCGAAAGCACCAACAGCCTCACCAATCGCATGGTGCATGATCTGGCCTCGCTGCATTTCGAAGCGCCGCAGGCCGAAGCCCGCGCAGAGATCGGCCGGCCGGGGCGCGAGCTTTGCCTCTATCCCGGCAAGCTCGGCTACGAGCTGCAGGAAGAGCTCGACTTCCTCTCCAACCGGGCGATGGAACCGAACGTCTTCTTCTCCGGCCGCTTCCTCGCGCCCGCCATGCCGCGGCTCGAAGACCGGCAGGTGAATTTCGCTCTGATCCGGGATCACGGCGCCGGCCGCAGCCGCATGCGCTTCCTCATGCCCTTTTCGGTCGACAAGCCCGGCTTTGCCGTCGGCCCCTCGATCATCCGCGGCTGGTCGAACAGCTTCGGCCCGCTCGGCACGCCTCTCGTCGATAGCGAGGATGCCGCCGAAACCCTCGACAATCTCTTCGAGGGATTGACCGCCCCCGACCTCAACCTCCCGACGACGCTGGTTCTGCCGGATCTCAGGCTGAACGGTATCTTCGTGCGCATGGCCAAAGCCGTGGCGCTCAGCCGCAACCTGCCGCTCACCGTCACCAACCCCTATCTGCGCCCGATGCTGCAGAGCGAGGAAGAGGCGCCCGCCTATCTCGCCAAGACCATTTCCTCCTCGCATATGCGCGAGATGCGCCGCCAGTGGCGGCTGCTGGAGGAACTGGGAACGGCGGTCTACGCCGTCGCCCGCCAGCCGCGTGAAGTCCACGTCCGCTTCGAGGAATTCCTGGCGATGGAAGCCGGGGGCTGGAAGGGCAAGCGGCGAAGCGCGCTCGTCACCGACCGCTATCACACCGCCTTCGCCCGCGAGGCCGTGTCGAACCTTGCCGCCGTCGACGCCGTGCGCATCCACACGATCGATCTCAACGGCAAGGCGATCGCCGCCATCGTCGTCCTGATGATGGGCGGCGAGGCCTATACCTGGAAGACCGCTTACGACGAGAATTATGCCCGCTATTCGCCGGGTAAGCTTTTGATGAGCGAACTCACCGAATGGCATCTCGACGACGCCAATATCGTGCGCTCCGATTCCTGTGCCGTCTCCGACCATCCGATCATGAGCCGCTTCTGGCAGGAGCGTGAAGAGATGGGAACGCTGGTGATCGGGCTGACGCAAAACGGCGACCGCGACATGCGCCAGGTCGCCGCCCAGCTGCACATGTACCGCAGCACCCGCAATATGGCGAAGATGCTGCGCGAGAAGATCATGTCGCTCGCCGGCCGGAGTTGAGGCGTCAGCCGTCGGCTGCCGCCCTCTCGCGCAACAGCCGGCGGATCACCTTGCCCGTCGTGGTCAGCGGTAGTGACTCGACGAATTCCACTTCGCGCGGATATTCGTGCATCGAAAGCCGCATCTTCACCCAATCCCTGATGTCCGTGGCCAGCGCCTCGCTCGGCGCATGGCCCTGCGCCAGCACGATGTAGGCCTTGACAATCTCGGTGCGCACGGCATCGGGCTTGCCGACGGCGGCGGCAAGCTGCACAGCGGGATGGCCGATCAGGCAGTCCTCGATTTCGGTCGGGCCGATGCGGTATCCCGAAGAGGTGATGACGTCGTCGTCGCGGCCTTCGAAGGTAATGTAGCCCTCGTCGTCCTGGCGGCCGATATCGCCGGTGAGCAGCCAGTCCTTGACGAATTTTTTCTCGGTCGCCGCCTCATCGTTCCAATAACCGAGGAACATGACGGGATCGGGACTGGCGATGGCGATCTGGCCCGGCTCGCCGGCCGGCAGTTCATCCCCCGCTTCGCTGACGATCGCGACCCGGTGACCCGGCACCGCCCTGCCGATGGCGCCGGCTCTGGTCACGCCGTAGGCAGCGCTCGACGAAAGCACGAAATTGCACTCCGTCTGGCCATAGAACTCGTTGACGGTGATGCCGAGCGCGCGCCGCGCCCATTCATAGGTCTCGCGGCCGAGCGCTTCTCCGGCCGAGCCGATGGTGCGCAGCACCAGATCATATTTCGAGCGCGGATCGGCAACGGATCGCATCAGCCTTAGCGCCGTCGGCGGAATGAAGGCATTGCCCACCTTCATCTCCGCCATGATCCGGTAGGCCATGTCGGCATCGAATTTCTGCGCCGGCGAGGAGACGACGGGAACGCCGAGCAGAAGGCTCGGCAGCAGCGCGTTGAGCAGGCCGCCGGCCCAGGCCCAGTCGGACGGCGTCCAGACCTTGTCGCCGGCACGCGGAAAACCCTCATGGGCGAACTGCATGCCGGGAATATGCCCGGGCAGAACTCGGTGGCCATGCAGCGCTCCCTTGGGAGGCCCTGTCGTGCCCGAGGTGAAGATCATCAACGCCGGATCGTTCGGACCCGTCTCGGCGACGGCGAAGACCGAAGGGTGAGTCTCCACCAGCTCGGCAAATCCCAGCGCGTCGTCATTTGTCCCCTCGATGCTGACCACATGTTTCAGCATCGGCAGGCGGTCACGGATCTGCCGGATACGATCGAGACCGAAACCATTGGTGACGACGGCCGCAGCCCCTGCCGCCTTCAGCCGGTATTCCAGCGCCTCGACACCGAAGAGCAACGCCAGCGGCAGCGCGACCGCGCCGGCCTTGTAGATCGCCACATGCGCGATCACCGTCTCGAAGGACTGCGGCAGCAGCAGCGCGACGCGATCGCCACGTTCGATCCCAAGCGAAACCAGCGCATTGGCAAAGGCCGAGGAACGGTCGGCGAGCGCGCGGTAGGTCATCGAGCGATGATGGCCGCCCGGGCTGAAATGCTCGAGGCAGACGCGCTCCGGCGCCCGGGCCGCCCAATCGTCGCTGACGGCGCGGCCGATGTTGAAATCCTCCGGAATCCGCCAGGAGAAATCACGGTAGAGATCGTCATAACGATCATGGGAGGGCAGTTGCATCGTCGGATTCCGGTAAAAAATGCTGCAGCAGCTAACACCTTGCGGCGCCGATGTGCAAGCAGGAGCGCGAAATAGCGCGGAAAACACGGCTTCAGGCGGTCACGGATGATTGTGCACCTGCAGCACAAATTCTTCGTTGTGCTCCCCTGCGACTTCGGCGGCTCCGCACTAGATGATGGAAAGCCGCCGGGGAGCACCGTCAGATTCATCACGGAGTCGTTTCATGGAGTACGCAAAATTCGGAAAGACCGGCCTCGAAGTCTCGAAGATCTGCCTGGGCTGCATGACCTTCGGCGATCCCGGCCGCGGCAACCATGCCTGGAGCCTGCCGGAGGAGGAAAGCCGGGCGATAATCCGGCAGGCGATCGACCTTGGTATCAATTTCCTCGACACCGCCAACACCTATTCCAACGGCTCTTCCGAGGAGATCGTCGGCCGCGCCATCAAGGATTTTACCAAGCGCGAGGATATCGTGCTGGCGACCAAGGTGTTCAACCGCATGCGGCCGGGCCCGAACGGCGCCGGCCTGTCGCGCAAGGCGATCTTCGATGAAATCGACAACAGTCTGCGCCGTCTCGGCACCGATTATGTCGACCTCTACCAGATCCATCGCTTCGACTATACGACGCCGATCGAGGAAACGCTGGAAGCGCTGCACGACGTCGTCAAATCAGGCAAGGCGCGTTATATCGGCGCCTCCTCCATGTATGCCTGGCAATTCGCCAAGGCGCTTTACGTCTCCCGGCTGAACGGCTGGACCGAATTCGTCAGCATGCAGGACCACCTGAACCTGCTCTACCGCGAGGAAGAGCGCGAAATGCTGCCGCTCTGCGAGGATCAGAAGATCGCCGTCATTCCCTGGAGCCCGCTTGCCCGCGGCCGCCTGACCCGTGACTGGGACGAGGCGACGGCACGCAGCGAAACCGACGAATTCGGCAAAACGCTCTACACCCAATCGGTCGACTCCGACCGTAAGATCGTCGAGGCCGTGGCCGAGATCGCCAAGGCCCGCGGCATCTCCCGCGCCCAGGTGGCTACGGCCTGGATCCTGCAGAAAAGCGCGGTGACCGCCCCGATCATCGGCGCTTCCAAACCGCACCATCTGAAGGACGCCGTCGCCTCGCTGTCGGTCAAGCTCACCGCCGAGGAAATCGCCGCGCTGGAAGCGCCTTATATCCCGCATGCCGTCGCCGGCTTCAAATAATCGCCGGCCCGCTTTCAGCCTTCAAACCACCAGGACAGCTCCCTCCCCGTTGACGCGAAGGGAGCGCTCGGCGGCAGGACGATGGAATTCGAGCAGACGCTGCGAAGCGAACTGGCCGCTCTTTCGCCGGATGGAAAATTCACCGAGATCGTCGAGAGCAACGCCCTCATCGCCTTCCGCGACTGAGCTTATTTCTGATTGCCGTGATTGGGATCGAGCTGGCGGCGCATCGTCACCAGAAATTGCTCGGCAAGCGCTCGGTCCTCGACCGCACGTGCCAGGATGACGGCGCCCATCATCGAGGAGAGCGTGGTGGCGGCATTGGCGCGGCGTTCCTCTTCGCTCTCGCCGGGAACGATATCGGCGAGCGTGTCGACCAGCACCGAGAGTCCGTCGCTGAAGACGGCGCGCACCGCGCCGCGGCTGCGGCTTACCTCTTGGATCAGTGTCGCGAAGACGCAGCTGCCGCCCGGATCGTCGACCGTGCGCCAGTGGATATAATGGTCGAGCAGTGATTCCAGCGGCCGGTCGGGAGACTGCGCGATATGCTCCTTCCAGCGCGTTTCGACCTTGTCGATCAGCTTGCGGCTGACCTCCAGCGCCAGTTCGTCCTTCGAAGCGAAATGACCGTAAAAACCGCCGTGCGTCAGCCCCGCCGCCTTCATGATGTCGACGACGCCCACCCCGTCGAAACCATTCTCGCGAAAGAGCACGCCGGCAACACTCAGGATTTTCTCTCGGTTTTCGGCGAATTTCTCGCGGGTGACCCGCATTTTTTCATCTCCGGAAATAGCTGCTTGACAAAATATATGACGTCCATCATCAATAGGCAAGAAATATGATGGCCATCATGTAAATCCCGCCTCCGTCTTCCCGACCCTGAATCCGAACGGAATCTCCTCATGGTTTCTACAGCGCTTGCCTCCACCCTTGCCCGGCGGAACGTCCACTATGGCTGGGTCGTCGTTGCCGCGACCTTCCTCACCATGCTGGTCACGGCCGGCGCCATGGGCGCCCCCGGCGTGCTCATCAAGCCGCTGCAGGACGAGTTCGGCTGGGAAACGTCGCAGATTTCCTCCGCCCTTGCGATCCGCCTGATCCTCTTCGGCCTGATGGGTCCCTTTGCCGCCGCCTTCATGAATTATTTCGGCGTCCGCAAGGTCATCGTTTTCGCGCTGGCGCTGATCGGCGCAGGCTTCATCGGCTCGCTGTTCATGACCAAGCTCTGGCATCTGCTGGCGCTCTGGGGCATCGTCGTCGGCTTCGGCACCGGCCTGACGGCCATGGTGCTGGCAGCAACGGTTTCCACGCGCTGGTTCGTCAAGCACCGCGGCCTCGTCGTCGGCATGCTCTCGGCAAGCTCTGCAACCGGCCAGCTAGTGTTCCTGCCGCTGATGGCGGAGCTCACGGAGCGCTACGGCTGGCGTGCCACCGTCTTCTTCGTCT
This sequence comes from Rhizobium sp. R339, assembly GCF_002211395.1. Classification (NCBI taxonomy): domain Bacteria; kingdom Pseudomonadati; phylum Pseudomonadota; class Alphaproteobacteria; order Hyphomicrobiales; family Rhizobiaceae; genus Rhizobium; species Rhizobium sp. R339. Next base: position 374,851 of record NZ_LOKV01000025.1, on the reverse strand, counting down.
GCGCCATGATCATGGTCGCGGCCCTGCTCGTCCTTCTCCTCATGCGCGACCGTCCTTCTGACGTAAATCTGCCGCTGCTCGGGGAAACCCACGTCGCCCCTGCCCCGGCACGCGGCACGCTTGGGGCAGCGCTTGCGACTCCGATCACCGTGCTGAAGGAAATTTCGACGACCTCGACCTTCTGGATCCTCTTTGCCACCTTCTTCATCTGCGGCCTCAGCACCAACGGCCTGATCCAGACGCATTTCGTCACCCTCTGCGGCGATTTCGGCATCGCGCCGGTAGCCGCCGCCAGCGTGCTTGCCGTCATGGGCATCTTCGATTTCTTCGGCACGATCGGTTCCGGCTGGCTCTCCGACCGGTTCGACAATCGCTGGCTGCTGTTCTGGTATTATGGTCTGCGCGGCCTTTCGCTGCTCTACCTGCCCTTCAGCGATTTCAGCTTTTACGGCCTCTCCTTCTTTGCCATCTTCTATGGCCTCGACTGGATCGCCACCGTACCGCCGACCGTCAAGATCGCCGCCGATCGCTTCGGCCGCGAAAAGGCCGGCCTCGTCTTCGGTTGGGTCTTCGCCGGCCATCAGCTGGGCGCCGCTACCGCCGCGTATGGTGCCGGCCTCTCGCGCACCGAGCTTTCGACCTACCTGCCCGCCTTCTTCGTCGCCGGCGCCTTCTGCCTGCTGGCCTCGGTCCTGGCGATCACGCTGAAGAAGTCCGGCCTGACCAACCCCGTACCCGCCGCCGCCCATTGATAATGACGGCATCTGGCCTCGAAAACGACGAGGCCGGATCTCTCACGGGGAACCGCGATAACTTCGCCCGACCGTCTTGCGCGCGCGGGCGCCCGCATGTTAGACAGCCGCCCGTCTGTATCCGTTGCCCCATTGGCGGAATTGGTAGACGCGCTCGACTCAAAATCGAGTTTCGAAAGAAGTGCTGGTTCGACCCCGGCATGGGGCACCAGCCTCCGCTCTGTGAGCTTCGGCTCGGCGAGCCGAAGCTCACAGAGCGGAGGCTGTCGCGCCGTAGTTCCGTCAGGAACGAAGGCGGACTGGCTTCTACCCCGCGCCCCGATCCGGATACGGAACGAATTGGCATCCCAATAAAATTACTTATTCTTCAACAGCCATATCTTGCCGGCCATGGTGATGCCGTAGACGTCTTTCGAGACATCGTCGTTAAGATGCCGCCGCTCCAGGAAACCCGACTCCGTCAACTCCCCCAGCGTCTTCGCCGTGACCGATTTAACTTTCTGCGGCCGCTCTTTCCACCGGTCGGATTTGGCGTAGGTCACGGTCGCGTTCTGATGCGTCCATTTATTGGCTGGCTGAGGATAAAGATCTCCATCCCTGACGAGTTTGAGTGCAGCGATCTGGGATGGGGTAAGCTCAATCATACTAAAAAATCCTGCGAGGTGTTGGCGTGAGATACGCGCTTTGAACGAAGGCGCGCTCATAGCATCGACTTCCACCACCACATTGCGATAGCGGACCGGCGAAAACCCGGCTCGCTGAAACCGGGCTTCGTCTTCATGCCACATACCGTCAATAGCAGCGCCGGACCGTCCTGGTAACCTCGCCGTCCTCTGTCTGGCGGGTGACGCTCCTGGTTTCGCAGCCGTCGTCGCGATGGCGGCGGCGCTCGCGTTCGCGCACTGCGCCGAAGGTGATGCCGCGTTCGCTGATGGTAACGCCCGGTCTCACCCGCTCATGGCGATAGCCGTCGTCATAGGAACGCTCCCTGACATAGACACTGTCGGCGAGAACGGGCGCGGCAAACGAGCAGACGGCAAGAGCCGTCACAGTACAGTTCAGGATGATCTTTCGCATATCGTTTCTCCTTCTCCTGATGAAAGAGCAACGAGACAGGCTACAAGTGGTTCCAACATCGGCGACGGCAGGATTATGGGTGGGCAAGGGAGAAACGCCCGCTTGCGCCAGATTAATTTAGGCGCCGAACAGTCGCCATATCTCGCGAATCAACTGTTTAATTTTGCTTGCACTTCGTCCAAAGTGCGGCCCTTGTCATCCGGAAGGGCCAGACGTGCATCAGGAAGTAGGACTCATAGCAACGGTCGCCGTTAGCTTCGTTTTCGCGGCGATCCTCGGTTACGGCGCCGATCGCCTGCGGCTGCCGCCGCTCGTCGGTTACCTGATGGCCGGCATCCTGATGGGCCCGTTCACGCCGGGCTTCGTCGCCGATACCGTCCTTGCCGGGCAGCTCGCCGAAATGGGCGTCATTCTGTTGATGTTCGGCGTCGGCCTGCATTTCTCCGCCTCCGACCTGCTTGCCGTGCGCGGCCTCGCCGTGCCGGGCGCGATCGGGCGCATCATCCTCGCCACTCTGTTGGGCATCGGTCTCTGCAAGCTCTGGGGCTGGAGCCTCGGCGCCGGCCTCGTCTTCGGCCTCAGCCTGTCGGTGGCGAGTACCGTCGTTCTCCTGAAAGCACTGGAAGAGCGAAACCTCGTCAACGCGCCGAGCGGACGCGTCGCCGTCGGCTGGCTGATCGTCGAGGATCTGGTGATGGTGCTGGCGCTGGTGATGCTGCCGGCGCTCGCCGAACTCCTGGGCGGCCACGCCGGCGAAGCAGTCACTCACGGCCTCGGCGACCTGCCACTGGCACTGACGATCGGCCTGACGCTCTTGAAGGTGGCGGCGTTCGCAGCCATGGCGATCTTCCTCGGCCCGCGCATCGTGCCCTGGCTGCTGACGATGATCGCCCGCACCGGCTCGCGCGAACTTTTCACGCTGACGGTGCTGGCGATTGCGCTCGGCATCGCTTTCGGCTCGGCGGCGATCTTCGGCGTCTCCTTCGCGCTCGGCGCGTTTTTCGCCGGCGTCGTCATGAGCGAATCCCAGCTCAGCCACAGGGCGGCCGCCGATTCACTGCCGCTGCAGAACGCCTTCTCCGTGCTGTTCTTCGTCTCCGTCGGCATGCTCTTCGACCCCTCGATCCTAGTGCGCCAGCCGGTGGCCGTGATCGGCGCGCTGGCGCTCATCATCCTCGGCAAGGGCATCATCACCTTCGGGATCGTCATGCTGCTGCGCTATCCGATCGGCATGGGGCTGACATTGGCCGGCGGCCTTGCGCAGATCGGCGAATTTTCCTTCATCCTCGCCGGCCTCGGCGTCTCGCTCGGCCTTCTGCCGCAAGAGGGCCGGGACATGATCCTTGCCGCCGCGATCCTGTCGATCACGCTCAACCCGCTGGTGATCTTCGCGACCGACGGCCTGAAGAAACACATGCGTTCGCGCTGGCCGTCCCTCTGGGAAAACTATGGCAGGGGCCGCCAGAAGGCGCTAGGCATCGAACTGGAAAAGATCAGGGCGCTCGGCGAAGAGCGCGAGCGCCAGCACCAGCTGAAGATCCAGCAGCTGATCGAAACCTTCCCGCTGTTCTCGCAGGTCAACGAGGACGCGCAGGAGGAGCTGCTGCTGCTCTTCAAGGCGAAATCCGCCCCGCCCGGCCAACGCGTCATCCGCCGCGGCGACCGGGGCGACGGCATGTACTTCATCTCATCGGGAGCCGTGGAAGTCCGCCTCGCCAGCGGCGCCATCCGGCTCGAGCCTGGCGCCTTCTTCGGCGAGATGGCGCTGCTGACCGGCGGACGGCGCACGGCCGACGTCATCGCCGTCGATTTCTGCCAGTTCGAAGTGCTCGAACGGCGCGACTTCAACATGTTTATGTCGCGCCATCCCAATCTGCGCGCCGTCGTCAGCGAGATGGCCCAGAAGCGCACGGAAATGAACGTCCTGCGCCAGCAGTGGGAAAAGTCGATGGATCTGTCCTGAAACCGCAGCCTCAAGCTGCGGCGCGATTCCTCATATCGTCCGCTCAGGAAGAGACCGGCCAATAGGCGTCGGAACGAAAATCAACGGGGATGGGATCGAGCCGCGACAGCGCGTCGGCGACGAAATCGAGCTGCAGCGACAGGTATCTGAGCGCCACCGGCATCTGCGCGCCGGTGGCAAATTCCCGGACGCGGGAAACGTGATAGCCGCTTTCGCTGAGCCGCCGCGCGGCCTCCCGGCGTACATCGTCCCGGCTCGGTCCGAAATTGCCCTCGGCCCGGACTTCCATTTGCACGGCCTGCCCACGGCCGCCTTCGATCACTTTGAACATTCTCTCGCCATCCTGCGCGTCCATTCGAAACAGCTTGCCGCAGAATGGCCGATTCGCAATCTCATGAAATCTTGGGAGACGCGCCGACGCCACGGTTCACGAAATTTTTAAACGACGGTGGCGCGAAGGACACGGGCGAGCATTTACAGTGCCGCGCATGGCCCCTAAAGCTTTTTGCACCGCAACAGGAAGGGAATGGAATGCTCCGCAGACTTTACGACTGGACCATGTCTCTGGCCGCACGCAAATCGGCCGAAGTCTGGCTCGCCGTCATCGCCTTCGTCGAAAGCTCCGTCTTTCTCGTGCCCGCCGATGTGCTTTTCCTGCCGATGGCGCTCGCCAAGCCGGAACGCTCCTATCGCTACGCGCTGGTTGCGACTGTCGCCTCCGTGCTCGGCGGCATCGCCGGATGGGCGCTCGGTCATTACGCTTATGAGGCGGTGGCGCGGCCGGTTCTCGAATTCTACGGCAAGCTCGATGCCTTCGAGCAGATGAAGGCCTACGTCACATACGAGTGGATCCTGCTGCTTCTTGTCACATCAGGTCTTGCGCATCTGCCGCCGATCAAGATCGTGACGATCCTGTCCGGCGTCATCAACGTCAATCTGGGGCTTTTCATCGTTTCGGCGATTATTGCACGCGGCGCGCGTTTTCTCTTCCTCGCCTGGCTGCTGCGCCGCTACGGCGAGTCGATCCGTGACTTCATCGAGAAGCGCCTCGGCCAAATCGTTGGCATCGGTGCCGGTGCGGTGATCTTGCTCTATGTCGGCTACCGCTCTTTTGCTCACTAGAGCAGTTTCGTTTTTTCTTAGAATGACGAAGATGCTCTATCTCTCTAATTTTACGCAATTCCGGACGCAAAACCGCTTCACACTTTTGCTGGAATTGCCCTAAGCCAAACCTGCGGAGTTCCGCCATGACTGTCACCGCCTCGCCGCTCGCCCGTCCGGGCTTTATCTATTCCATAGTGCTCGCGATCGGCATGGCGGCGGTGGTCGGCGGCGCCCTCGGCTTCCAGTACATCGGCGGCTATATTCCCTGCGCGCTCTGCCTGTTGCAGCGCCAGCCCTATTATTATGCTATCCCGATCGCCCTGCTCGGCACCATCTCCGCAATGGTCGGCCTGCCGAACTGGATCACCCGCGCCCTCATTCTCGCAGCCGGCATCCTGATGCTGGTCACCGCGGGCATGGGCGTCTATCACGCCGGCGTCGAATGGCATTTCTGGCCGGGGCCGGCCACCTGCTCGACGACGGCAAACAGCATGACAGGCAATGCCGGCGATCTGCTCACCGAGCTCAATACGATCAAGGGCCCCTCCTGCACCGATGCGGCGCTGAGAGTGCTCGGCCTGTCTTTCGCAGGCTGGAACGTGATCGCAGGAATTCTGCTCGCGGCCTTCGCCTTTGTCGGCGTCCGCAAGGCCGCGTGACCAGGGTCTGTCAGGGCTGCAGTTCGGTATCCCAATAGAGATAGTCGAGCCAGCTGTCATGCAGGTAGTTCGGCGGAAACAGCCGGCCGTTATTGTGCAGATCCTGCACCGTCGGCTGGTAGGGCTTCTGCGCCGGAAACATGCCCGCCTGCTTGGGAAGCTTGCTGCCCTTGCGCAAATTGCAGGGCGAGCAGGCCGCCACGACGTTCTCCCAGGTCGTCTCGCCGCCATGGGCACGCGGGATGACGTGATCGAAGGTCAGGTCGTCATGGGCGCCGCAATACTGGCATTCGAACCGGTCGCGCAGGAAGACGTTGAACCGGGTGAAAGCGGGATTGCGGGACGGCTGAACATAGGTCTTCAGGCACACGACACTCGGGAGCCGCATCGAAAAGCTCGGTGATGAAACCGAATGTTCATATTCTGCGATGATATTCACACGGTCGAGAAATACCGCCTTGATCGCGTCCTGCCAGGACCACAGCGACAAGGGGTAATAACTCAGCGGCCGGTAGTCAGCGTTCAGAACGAGCGCCGGCAGGGCCTGCGGGGAGACTGCAATCGTCAAGGGACTCTCCTGATCGATTCGGCATCTGCACCTGTATATTAGGCCGGTTGTTACAGGATTGTGAAGTCCAATAAATTCAGAGGATAAAGGCAATTTGAAGAGTGTTGCCGATCAGCCGACCGGCACCATGTCGCGGCGCATTTTCGCGGCGTAATAGGCCCAGAAAAGCCGGGCCGCGACCGAACGCCATGGCGACCAGGCTTCCGCCAGGCGAGCCAGCGCCTTTGCCTGCGGCCGGGCCGCAAGCCGCAAACCCGTGCCGACGGCATTCTGCAGCGCGACATCGCCTGCCGGAAAGACATCGGCATGGCCGCCGCAAAACATCAGATAGACCTCGGCCGTCCACGGGCCGACACCTTTCAAGGCAGTGAGCTCGGCAAGCGCTTCGCCTGGCGGCTTGAGGCATAGCCCGGAAAGATCGAGGCGGCCGGCGGCAACGGCCTCGGCGATCCGCGACAGCGTTTCGGCCTTGGCGCGGGACAGGCCGAATTCCCGCCAGGCCTCGGGGTGAAGCAGCACGTAACCGTCGGCAGTCAGGAGACCGTCCGCCGGCAGCATGCGCCGCCAGATCGCCTCGGCGCTGGCGCGCGACACCATTTGCGAGACGATGATATGGGCAAGGCCGGCAAATCCGGGCTCGCGCAGCCGCAGCGGAAGCGGGCCTGCATCCTCGGCGATCGACGCAAGGCGCGGATCGATACGAAGCAACGCTTTCAAGCCTTGCCTGACATCGTCTTCATTGCGGATGATCTGCACATCGCCTCGCAGTGGTTCCAAACGCGAATCCATGGCAGAAGAAAGCATGACCACGAGTGAGCGTCAAAAGCCCGTCTTTCGCTTTGCCCCGAGTCCCAACGGACCGCTGCATCTCGGCCATGCCCTGTCGGCGCTGTTGAACCGCGATATGGCTGAGGCCGAACACGGCCGCCTCCTGCTGCGCATCGAGGATATCGACCAGGCACGCTGCACGCCGGAATTCGAGGCCGGAATCTTCAGGGATCTCGATTGGCTCGATATCCGCTGGGAAAGCCCCGTGCGGCGCCAGTCGGAGCACTTTCCAGAATATCAGGCGGCGCTGCACGCGCTGATCGAACGCGGACTGGTCTATCCCGCCTTCCTGACGCGCGGCGAAGTGAAGGCGCGCGTCGCTGCCTATGAGGCGGCGGGGCAAGCCTGGCCGCGCGATCCGGACGGCACCCCGCATTATCCGGCGATCGACCGCGAGCGCCCTGAGACCGAATGGCGAGACATTCTCGCCTCGGGAAAGAAACATGCCTGGCGGCTCGATATGCGCAAGGCGCTCGACCTCATCGGCGAACTCCTGTTCTGGACGGAGACCGGCGACGGCAGGACCGGCGAAATCGCCGCCGAGCCCGGGGTCTGGGGCGATGTCATCCTGTCGCGCTCCGACGCCCCGTCGAGCTATCATCTTTCCGTGGTCATCGACGATGCGCTGCAGGGCGTCACCCATGTCGTGCGCGGGCTCGACCTTTTCCATGCGACATCGGTGCACCGGCTGCTGCAGCTGCTGCTCGACCTGCCACAGCCCCTCTATCACCATCATCGCCTCATCCTCGACGAAGACGGCCGCAAGCTTTCGAAAAGCGAGGGTGACAGCGGGCTTGGCGAATTGCGCGCCCAGGGCCTGTCAGGGGCCGACATTCGCCGCCTTGTCGGGCTCTGACCGCCTTTCGACGCGCTCTCTGCCGACGATCGAGAGCGTATGCGAGAACATCCGGAAGACGCGGAACTTGATCAGCGCCGCGTTGATCTCCGCGCCGATGATGAAGATGACGCCGACCATATAGAGAAAGATTAGCACGATCATCACCGAGGCGAGACCGGCATAGGTCGCCGTATAGTTGGCGAAGGTCGCGAGATAATAGGCAAAGATCAGCGCGCCGGCGAGCCACAGAAGCAGCGTTAGCAGCACGCCGGGGATGACGTCGAAAACGCGCCGCTTGCCGGACGGTAGCCAGAGATGCACCACGAGCAGCCCGACGGTCAGCACGACGAGCGTGCCGTAGACGCGCCAGCTGAAGACGATGTCGAGCGTGTCGGCAAACAGTGGAAACCAGCCGCGCGCATAATCGAGGGCGAGCGGTAGGGCGACGAGGAGAATGCTGATCGCCGCGAAGATGATGACCGCGATCAGCACATAGCCGAGGCTGGCGAGCCGGGTGAAATACCACGGCCGCGTCTCCTGCACCCGGTAGGCGCGGTTGAGCGAGATGCGCAGCGCCTCGACGCCGTTCGAGGCGAAATAGGCAGCCGCCAGCACCGAGATCGTCAGCAGCCCGCCGCGCGGAATGGTCAGCACCTGCAGCACCTGATCGGCGAGCGGCTTGGCGATCGCTTCGGGCCAGGTGTCGAAGATAAGATGGATGGCGGTGGAGGAAAACTGATCGGCGCCGAGGAAGCTTGCAAGCGCGGTGCCGAAGATCAGGAAGGGGAAAACCGCAAGCAGGCTCGAGAGCGCCACATGGCTCGCCATGGCAAAGCCGTCGTCCTCGACCATGTGACAGATCGCGTCATAGACCACGTCATAAGTCGTGCGCAGCACCTTCCGCATTCCGTCTCCGGCTTTCCAGATTGTATCATCTGGCCGAATATGGGAAACGAGTCCCATTTTGTACAGGAATCATTCCATGGCGGCAGAGCGCACCATCGTCGTGACCGGATGTTCGTCCGGCATCGGCGCTTACTGCGCGCGGGCGCTGAAATCCGATGGCTGGCGCGTCTTCGCAACGGTGCGCAAGGCGGAGGATCTCTCGGACCTGGAAGCCGACGGCATCGAAGCCTTTCTGATGGATTATGCCAGGACCGAGACGATCTTCGAACTGGTCGGCACGGTGCTCGACCGCAGCGGCGGCCGCATCGACGCACTTTTCAACAATGGCGCCTACGGTCAGCCGGGCGCCGTCGAGGACCTTTCGACTTCGGCGCTGCGCGCCCAATTCGAGGCGAACTTCTTCGGTTGGCATGAGCTGACGCGCCAGGTTATCCCGGCGATGCGCAGGCGCGGCGAGGGGCGGATCGTGCAATGCTCGTCCATCCTCGGCATCGTTCCCTATCGCTACCGCGGCGCCTACACCGCCTCGAAATTTGCACTCGAAGGCCTCAGCATCACGCTGCGCATGGAGCTGCAGGGCAGCGGCATCCATGTGAGCCTGATCGAGCCGGGACCGATCACGACGCGCTTTACCGCCAATGCGCTCGCCAAGATCAAGGAGCATATCGACCTCGTAAACTCGCCGCACGCGCCCGATTATGCCAGGCAGTTGGCGAGGCTCGAAGGAGCGGGACCGCCCAACCGCCACAAACTTGGCCCGGATGCGGTCTATTCGGTATTGAAACACGCATTGAACTCGAAAAACCCAAGGCCACATTATCCTGTAACGACTCCGGCTAAACAGGGCATGGTCCTGAAGAGGCTGCTTCCGGCAGACCTTTTCTACCGCCTCATGCGATGGACGGACTGAGAAAGCTGAATGCCATGTCCACGGTCACCTATATCCTCGCGATCATCGTCATGGGCGTCGTCGCCCTCGTCCTGATCCGCGGCCTCTTCAACATGATGAAGGGCGGCGACGCCAACCTTTCCAACAAGCTGATGCAGTTGCGCGTCCTGTTGCAGGCGATTGCCGTCATCCTGATCATGCTGACGCTCTGGCTGACCGGCGGCGGCCGTCCGACTTGAGAAAGCATGGAGCGGGGATTTGATGATACGCGCAAATAGATCCTCCCTCATTCCTGTGCTTGTCACAGGAATCCAGCCACGGCGCGTCCGCGCCGTGAATGACCGCTGCCTGCCATTGAAAACGTATTCCGCGCCCAAAGACTTGGGCGCACTGGATTCCTGTGACGAGCACAGAAATGAGGGAAGCGAGACAAGCGCCGGCTTGAGGAAGCGCCCCGACGCGGTATGCGTCATTATGCCGGGGCGAGTTTGGCGAGAAGACCAACCAAACCCTCCGTCATCCTCGGGCTTGCCCCGAGGATCCATCCTCCTAACCACTGACGGATACGGTGCGGATGCTCGGGTCAAGCCCGAGCATGTCGGAGGTTGGGGACACGCGACAGCCCTCCCCTGGATCGGCGGTGCTGCATGGTGAAACTCAACAAGATCTACACCAAAACAGGCGATGACGGCACGACCGGCCTGGTTTCCGGCCCGCGCCGCACGAAGGACGACCTGCGCGTCGAGGCCTACGGCACCATCGATGAGGCCAATTCCGCGATCGGGCTCGCGCGGCTGCACACGGCCGACCTGCCCGATCTCGACGCCATGCTGATGCTGATCCAGAACGATCTCTTCGATCTCGGCGCCGATCTCGCCACGCCCGATACCGGTGAGCCGCCGGCCTATGAGCCCCTGCGGATCGTCGAGACGCAGGTCGATCGCATCGAGCGGGATATCGACCGGCTGAATGCCGGTCTGGAGCCGTTGAAATCCTTCATCCTGCCGGGCGGAAACCCGGCCGCCGCGCATCTGCATCTTGCCCGCACGATTGCTCGCCGCGCCGAGCGTCTGATGGTGGCGCTTGCCCGCACCGAGGGCGAGATCGTCGGTGCGTCTGCGATGAAATACGTCAATCGCCTCTCCGACTTCCTCTTCGTCGCCGCGCGTCATGCCAATGATCATGGCCGCGCGGATGTGCTTTGGGTTCCGGGAAAAAACAGATAGGCTCGCCCCCGATCACGATCGCCGGGGGGCGCCTGCATGTTCATACCATTTCACGATGCCAATACGCTCAAACACATCAAGGTTCAGTGGGTGACGCTCTCATTGATCGCGCTGAATGTCGCGGTCTGGCTTCTGACTGCCCTGGAAAGCGAACAGGCTGCCCAGGCGACGACGGTCGGGCTCGGTTACATCCCGGCAATCGCCTTCGGCCATGCGGTGCTGGCGCAGGGCCTCGAAATCGTGCCGGAGCCGCTGACCTATCTCACCTATGCCTTCGTCCATTCCGGCTTCTGGCATCTGGCTTCCAACATGATCTTCCTCTGGGTCTTCGGCGACAATGTCGAGGACGCGATGGGGCATCTACGCTTCCTTATCTTCTACCTCGCCTGCGCCGCCGCCGGCGCGCTCTGCCACGGCCTGCTGGGCACCACGTCGGAAGCGCCGCTGGTCGGCGCATCGGGGGCGATCTCCGGCGTCGTTGCCGCCTATGTCATGCTGCATCCGCGCGTCAGGGTCTGGGTGCTGGTCTTCTTCCGCGTGCCCTTGCCGCTGCCGGCCTTCATCCCGCTACTTTTATGGATTGGCCAGCAATTCCTCATGCTGGTCATCGCTTCCGGCGGCGATGTTTCCTGGGGCGCCCATGTCGGCGGCATCCTTGCCGGCGCTCTTCTGATCCTCGTCATGCGCCGGCCCGGGGTGCCACTCTTCGACCGGCAGATCGTGACGCCCCGCGCCGTGAGAAATGAGCCCGCAACCGGTCCGACTGTCGCTGCCGGCCCGGATGGGCGCACGGTACAGCGCTTTCCCTGGGGCCGTCGCTAACTGCGATATTGACGTGAACGTAAACGTCCATATATTGCCGGCAAATTGTCTGTCGGCGTCATGGAACCGTTGAATTTGGAGGAAAAACGCGTATCCATGTCGCCATTCGACAATCGGAGCGGCGCCCGAGCGCGCATTTTCCCTACAGCTCGCTGAAGCCAGTTCTCTCTTGAAGGAAGGACCCCATGAAGATTCTCGTCCCAGTCAAACGGGTTGTCGACTACAACGTGAAGATCCGGGTGAAGCCGGATGGCACGGGTGTCGAGCTTGCCAATGTGAAGATGTCGATGAACCCGTTCGACGAGATCTCGGTGGAAGAGGCGCTGCGGCTGAAGGAGGCCGGCAAGGCCGAGGAAGTGGTGGTCGTGTCGATCGGCCCGGCCAAGGCCGAGGAGACGCTGAGGACCGCGCTCGCCATGGGCGCCGACCGGGCGATCCTGGTCGAGACCGACGATCAGGTCGAGCCGCTCGCCGTCGCCAAGATCCTCAAGGCGGTTGCCGATGCTGAAAAGCCAGGCCTGATCATCACCGGCAAGCAGGCGATCGACGACGATTCCAACCAGACCGGCCAGATGCTGGCGGCGCTGCTTGGTTCGGCCCAGGCGACCTTCGCCTCGAAGATCGAGATCGCTGACGGCAAAGCCACCGTCACCCGCGAGGTTGATGGCGGCCTGCAGACGATCGAGATCAAGCTGCCGGCGGTCGTCACCACCGACCTGCGCCTGAACGAGCCGCGTTACGCCTCGCTGCCGAACATCATGAAGGCGAAGAAGAAGCCGCTCGACAAGAAGAGCCCGGCTGATTTCGGCGTCTCCACGACGCCGCGGCTGAAGGTCTTGAAGACCGAGGAGCCGAGTGGCCGCAAGGCGGGCGTCAAGGTCAAGAGCGTCGCCGAACTGGTCGACAGACTGAAGAACGAAGCCGGCGTGCTGTAATCGGGCAGGAACAGGAGCAACTATCATGACCATTCTTCTTCTGGCCGACCATGACGGCAATCATCTCTCCGACCAGACCGCCAAGGCGCTGACGGCAGCAACCCAGATCGGCGGCGACGTGCACATCCTCGTCGCCGGCAAGGCCGCCAAGGCCGCCGCCGATCAGGCGGCGAAACTCTCCGGTGTGGCCAAGGTGCTGCTCGCCGAAAGCGACGCGCTTGCCAACAATCTGGCCGAGCCGCTGGCCGATCTGATCGTCTCGCTCGCCGGTTCCTACGACACGATCCTGTCTGCCGCCACCTCGGTCGGCAAGACCGTGCTGCCGCGGGTGGCCGCCCTGCTCGACGTCGCCCAGGTCTCGGAGATCATCGAGGTCGTCAGCCCCGACACCTTCAAGCGACCGATCTATGCCGGCAACGCCATCCAGACGGTGCAGGCCAGCGATGCCAAAAAGGTGATCACCGTGCGCACCGCCTCGTTCGCTTCGGCGGCTGAAGGTGGCTCCGCCGCTGTCGAGGCGATCCCGGCCATCTCCGATCCGGGTCTGTCGCGGTTCGTCTCCGATGCTTTGTCGGCCTCGGAACGTCCGGAACTGACGTCTGCGAAGATCATCATCTCAGGCGGCCGGGCCTTGGGCTCGGCGGAGAAGTTCAAGGAGGTCATCCTGCCGGTTGCCGACAAGCTGGGGGCCGCCGTCGGCGCCAGCCGTGCGGCCGTCGATGCCGGTTATGCCCCGAACGACTGGCAGGTCGGCCAGACCGGCAAGGTGGTCGCCCCTGATCTCTACATTGCCGCCGGCATCTCAGGCGCCATCCAGCATCTGGCCGGCATGAAGGATTCGAAAGTGATCGTCGCCATCAACAAGGACGAGGAGGCGCCGATCTTCCAGGTCGCCGACTACGGCCTCGTCGCCGATCTCTTCGACGCACTGCCGGAATTGCAAAAGGCGCTCTGAGCGGGCTCCATGCTTTTCTTTCGCACTTGCGAATGACAGGAAAATTGTCTTTTATCTGCTGCCGGGCGATCTTTCGTCCGGCAGTAATGCTAAAATAATCGGCAACGCGGGGGCGATTGCCGAGCGGGGGTTTGGAGATGAGTGCGGTGTTGAAGAATATTGGTATCATCGGTGCCGGCCAGATGGGTTGCGGCATCGCGCATGTTTCGGCCGCCGCAGGTTACAGGGTTCACATCTATGATCTCTCCCAGGACCGCATCGAATCCGGCCTCGCCACCATAAACGGCAACCTCGCCCGGCTGGTGACGAACGGCAAAATGACTGACGAGGAGCGCAAGGCGACGCTGGCGCGCATCAGCGGCTCCTCCGATGTCAACGATCTCGCTCCCTCCGATCTCGTCATCGAGGCCGCCACCGAGGACGAAAGCGTCAAGCGCAAGATCTATACGCAGGTCTGCCCGGTGCTGAAGCCGGAGGCGCTGCTCGCCACCAACACATCTTCCCTTTCCATCACCCGGCTGGCAGCCGCCACCGACCGCGCCGAACGCTTCATGGGCATACATTTCATGAACCCGGTTCCGGTCATGAAGCTGGTCGAGCTGGTGCGCGGCATCGCCACTGACGAAAAGACCTTTAGCGCAGCCAAGGAATTCGTCGCCTCGCTGGAAAAGACGGTCACCGTCGCCGAAGACTTCCCGGCCTTCATCGTCAACCGCATCCTGCTGCCGATGATCAACGAGGCGATCTATACGCTTTACGAAGGCGTCGGCACGGTCGATGCCATCGATACGGCGATGAAACTCGGCGCCAACCACCCGATGGGACCGCTCCAGCTTGCCGATTTCATCGGGCTTGACACCTGCCTCTCGATCATGCAGGTGCTGCATGACGGCCTGGCGGACTCGAAATACCGTCCCTGTCCGCTGCTGGTGAAATATGTCGAAGCCGGCTGGCTCGGACGCAAGTCCGGCCGCGGCTTCTACGACTATCGCGGTGAAGTGCCGGTCCCGACCCGCTAAAGCGCGGGCAGCGACTCTGAAAGATCGCGATGCGCTTGGATTATCACTAGAAAGGGCGAGTGGACCGAACGCCCGTGACATGCTTTCCTTGCCGGGAACGGGAGGAAACGCCATGTCGACCGAAACACCCATGTTCCTGCTGCAATGCTGCGTCCTTATCGGAATTGCGGGCGTTTTCCTCATCAGAGGAGACGGCGATTGAGCAATATCCTTACGAGCCGATCGCGCCCTTGATCAAAGCCTTGGCGTCCTCGCTGTCCCAGGCGGCCGGACCGTTCATGGCGGATATCAGGCAACCCTTGTCGTCGAGCAGCAGCGTCACCGGCAGGCCGAAGGCAAGACCTTCCTTCTTCAGGCTGTTGAACACCCCGATCGTGTTGTCGCGATAAAGCTGCAGCGCATCGACGCCGATTTCGTTCAGGAAAGTCTTGGGCTTCTCGTCGTCGCCGGTGTCGATGTTGACCGGCACGACCTGGAACTTGTCGCCTCCCATCTCCTTTTCCAGCGCGTTCAAGGCCGGCATCTCCTCGCGGCAGGGCACGCACCAAGTGGCCCAGAGATTGAGAAGCATGGTCTTGCCTGCGAAATGATCGAGCGTCATCGGTTTGCCGTCGGGGCCGTTGAAGGATACCGCCGTCAGCTTGCGCGGCTCGTTGGCCGCCACCATGGCGGCAACCTGCCCCTTCATCAGCGGCGTCAGATTGGCGGCGCGCTCCTTCGCCAGCGGGCATTCGGCCGAAGCGCTACTGCCGATGCCATTGCCAATCCCCGTCTCCTTCACGTATACCGCTGCCGCGCCCGCAACGACGCCTGCGACGGCGGCGATTGCGATCAGTTTTACGGACGGTAGGCCGAAGGGTTTTTTCGTCGTCATTTCATTCTCCAGGACGGGCATCTTCCATGGCCGAGAGCAACACGGACACCAAATCCTCCAACCAGATGTGGGGTGGGCGCTTCGCCTCCGGCCCGGACGCGATCATGGAGGAGATAAATGCCTCGATCGGTTTCGACAAGAAGCTATTCGCACAGGATATCCGCGGTTCCGTCGCCCACGCGACGATGCTCGCCCATCAGGGGATCATTTCGTCGGACGATAAGGACAAGATCGTTCACGGGCTAAACACGATCCTGTCAGAAATCGAAAGCGGCAATTTCGAATTCTCGCGCCGGCTCGAAGACATCCACATGAACATCGAGGCGCGCCTGGCGACGCTGATCGGACCGGCGGCCGGCCGGCTGCACACCGCCCGCTCGCGCAACGACCAGGTGGCGCTCGACTTCCGCCTCTGGGTGAAGGAAGAGCTGCAGAAAACCGAGCGGATGCTCACCGGCCTGATCGCCGCCTTCCTCGACCGCGCCGAGGAACATGCCGAAAGCGTCATGCCTGGCTTCACCCACCTGCAGACCGCCCAGCCGGTCACTTTCGGCCATCACTGCATGGCCTATGTCGAAATGTTCGGGCGCGACCGCTCGCGTGTACGCCACGCCATCGAGCACCTGGACGAAAGCCCGATCGGCGCTGCCGCCCTTGCCGGCACCGGCTATCCGATCGACCGCCATATGACGGCCAGGGCTCTGGGCTTCCGCGAGCCGACCCGCAACTCCATCGACACGGTCTCCGACCGCGACTTCGCCATCGAGTTCCTGTCGATCGCCGCGATTGCAGGCATGCACCTGTCGCGCCTGGCGGAAGAGATCGTCATCTGGTCGACGCCGCAGTTCGGTTTCGTGCGTCTCTCCGACGCCTTCTCGACCGGCTCCTCGATCATGCCGCAGAAGAAGAACCCTGATGCGGCTGAACTGGTGCGCGCCAAGACCGGCCGCATCAACGGCTCGCTGATCGCGCTGCTGACAATCATGAAGGGCCTGCCGCTCGCCTATTCCAAGGACATGCAGGAAGACAAGGAACAGGTCTTCGACGCGGCCGAGAGCCTGGAGCTGGCAATCGCCGCCATGACCGGCATGGTGCGCGACATGACCGTCAACACCGCGCGCATGAAGGCTGCCGCCGGCTCCGGCTTCTCGACGGCGACCGACCTTGCCGATTGGCTGGTGCGCGAAGCGGGCCTGCCCTTCCGCGATGCCCATCACGTCACCGGCCGCGCCGTGGCGCTGGCCGAAAGCAAGGGCTGCGACCTGGCCGAACTGCCGCTGCCCGACCTGCAGGCGATCCATTCCGCGATCACCGACAAGGTCTATGACGTATTGACGGTGGAAGCATCCGTCGCCAGCCGCAAGAGCTTCGGCGGCACGGCGCCTTCCGAGGTGCGCAAGCAGATCGCCTTCTGGCGCGCCCGCAACTGAGAAATGTCGGGCGGGGCGAGCGCGCCTCGCCCCTCCCGCAAGGCCGGCAGGACCGTCCAACAATCAGGGTGCACAAGGCGGATAAACTTCGCTATGAAGATCCCCATCATTCGAAATGAGTGATGTCCGCCATATCTCGTATAAGAGGATATCCATGCAGAAGAGCTTGCCGCACCTCATCCGCCTGACGGCGGTGCTCGCCGTCATCGGCCTTGCCGTTGCCGGATGCGGACGCAAAGGCGACCTCGATCCGCCGAGTGCTGCGGCAACGAAGGAAGGCGACGTTTCGAAACCGACGAAACAGCCGGGCACTGTCGACAAGCCCTTCCTTCTTGATCCTCTTCTTTAAGGCGCACATCCCGTGAACCATTTTGATTACCGCGACGGCATCCTTCACGCCGAGAACGTCCCCGTTCCCGAGATCGCCAAGGCGGTCGGCACACCCTTCTACGTCTATTCCACCGCGACGCTGGAGCGCCATTACCGCGTCTTCTCCGAAGCCTTCGCCGATGTCGACTCCATGGTCTGCTACGCGATGAAGGCGAATTCGAACCAGGCGGTGCTGAAGACGCTGGGCCGCCTCGGCGCCGGCATCGACGTCGTCTCGGAAGGCGAGCTGCGCCGCGCGCTTGCCGCCGGCATTCCTGCGGGCCGCATCATGTTTTCCGGCGTCGGCAAGACGCCGCAGGAGATGGATTTCGCCCTTGAGGCCGGCATCTACTGCTTCAACGTCGAATCCGAACCCGAGCTCGAGATCCTCAACCAGCGCGCCGTCAGCGCGGGCAAGAAAGCGCCGGTCTCGTTCCGCATCAACCCGGATGTCGACGCGAAGACGCATTCGAAGATCTCGACCGGCAAGAAGGAAAACAAGTTCGGCATCTCCTGGGAACGCGCCCGCGCCATCTATGCCCATGCCGCCAAGCTGCCGGGCATCGAAGTCACCGGCATCGACATGCATATCGGCAGCCAGATCACCGAGCTGCAGCCCTTCGATGACGCCTTCAAGCTGCTCAGCGACCTCGTCGCGACGCTGCGCGCCGATGGCCACACCATCCACCACGTCGATATCGGCGGCGGCCTCGGCGTCCCCTACAAGGACGACAACAACCCGCCGCCGCTGCCCGATGCCTATGCGGCGATCGTCAAGAACCAGCTGCGCGGCCTCAACTGCAAGATCATCACCGAGCCCGGCCGCCTGATCGTCGGCAATGCCGGCATCCTCGTGACCGAGGTCCTCTATGTGAAGGACGGCGGCGAGAAGACCTTCGTCATCGTCGACGGCGCGATGAACGATCTCATTCGCCCGACCCTCTATGAGGCCTATCACGAGATCCGTCCGGTCACGATCTCGGCGGCCAATGCACCGCGCATCCGCGCCGACGTCGTCGGCCCCGTCTGCGAAACCGGCGATTATCTGGCGCTCGACCGTGAAATGGCGATGCCGAAGCCCGGCGATCTGATCGCCGTCAGCACCGCCGGCGCCTATGGCGCGGTGCAGGCAGGCACCTATAACAGCCGCCTGCTGGTGCCCGAAGTTCTGGTCAAGGGCAGCGATTTCCATACGATTCGCCCGCGCAGAACCTACGCCGAACTGATCGGTCTCGATTCGGTTCCGGCCTGGCTCGACTGACAAGGCCATCACTTTTTGGCGAACAAACGTGAAAAGCCGGTATTACCGGCCGCTCGCCCTCGCCTTCGCCACAAAGAGTGTTATCCTTGTCAATCATGAGCGTATTGCCCCGCAATCGCCGGAAGCGCCCTCTGTATCAGAACGCCAGATCGCGGAGACCGGACCGATGACAAGCCCTACGAGGCAGAAGAAAGGTGCATTCGCGCTCCGCCCCTCGCTTGCCCGGCTGGTAACGACGAAGCGCCTGCTGGCGCGCATCGTGCTCTTCTTCGAGCAACTGCTGCCGCCGCTGATGCCGGCCCTTTCGGTCATCGCTTTTTATCTCTCCGCCTCCTGGTTCGGCCTCTTCCGCAGCGTGCCGGACTGGATGCGCATCCTGCTGCTGATCGCTTTCGCCGCCGCTTTCCTCGTCTCGCTCGTCCCCTTCCGCAATATGCGCTGGCCGAGGGTCGCCGAAGCGGACCGCATGCTGGAAGAGCGCAACGGCCTGCCGCACCAGCCGGTCACCGTCCAGGAAGACGATCCGGCCTTCGATACGCCCTTCGCCCGGGCGCTTTGGCGCGAGCACCAGGCACGCATGGCCGAGAAGATCGTGGCCCTCGATGCCGGCATGCCGAGACCCGATATCGCCGCGCATGACCGCTTCGCCCTTCGCGCCATTCCGGCACTGCTTGTCGTCACGGCCTTCGGCTATTCACTGTCGATCAACGGCGGCTCGGTGGGCGACGCCCTGCAGGCGGCCCCCGAACAGGTGACGGTCGATCCGGCGGTGCGCATCGACGCCTGGGTGACGCCGCCCTCCTATACCGGCCGTGCGCCGGTTTATCTCACAGCCGACGGCAGCGAGCAGGCGGCGATCGGCATTCCGCAATTTTCGGGCCTCACCGTGCGCGTCAGCGGCGGAAAGACGGCCGAAAAAGTTGTTTTCCGCAGGGCGAACGGCGAGGCGCGAGATATCCCCGTGCAGGCGGACACAAAGCCGCCGCAGGCAGCGGCGCCCGCCGTGGAGCAGCCGGCGACCGGCGCACCGGCCAACAATGCCCTCGTCGCGCAGACGCATGTGATGAAGCTCGAGGAAAACGGCGCGCTCGAGGTTAATGGCCGCCGTTGGAGCTTCGACGTACTGCCCGACAAGGCGCCGGAAATTGCCTTCGACGGCATGCCGAAGCCGAGCGTCAACGGCGCGCTCGAAATCGGCTTCACCGTCAAGGACGATTACGGCGTTCAGGAGGCCCATGCGGAAATCGTGCCGGTCGAAGCCGATCCGACGGCGACGCCGCTCTACCCGCTGCCGGAATACCGGCTGGATATCCCCCGCCGCAACGCCCGCGACGCCAAGGGCGTGACCAGCCGAAACCTGACCGAACATCCGCTTGCCGGCAAGCGCGTGCGCATCACCCTCGTCGCCAAGGATGCCGCCGGCCAGACCGGCCGCAGCCCGCCGCATGAGATGATCCTGCCCTCGCGGCCCTTTAACGAGCCACTTGCCGCGGCCGTTGCAGAGGAACGACAGGTCTTCGCGCTCGACACGCGCAAGATGCCGCAGGCAATCGCGCTGAACGAGGCGCTGACCATTCGCCCTGAGGAGACCATTCCCAAGCTCACCAATTATCTGCTGCTGGAATCCGCCTTGGCCCGCATGAAGCTCGCAAAAACCGAGGATGCGCTGAAGGATACGGCTCAATATCTCTGGGAAATCGCGCTTGGTATGGAGGATGGTGATCTTTCGCTGGCCGAACGCAAGCTGCGCGAGGCCCAGCAGAAGCTTGCCGATGCCTTGAACCGCAACGCGTCCGACGAGGAGATCAAGAAGCTGATGGACGAGCTGCGCAAGGCGATGCAGGATTACATGACCGAGCTTGCCCAGCGCATGCAGAACGCCCCAATGCAGCCGAACCAGAATGCGCAGAATATCCTGCGCCAGCAGGATCTGGAACGGATGATGGACCAGATCGAGAATCTCGCCCGCTCCGGCAATCGCGACGCGGCCCAGCAGATGCTCTCCGAATTGCAGCGCATGATGAACAACCTGCAGGCCGGCCGCCCGCAGCGGGGTCAGCAGGGCCAGGAAAACAGCGAAGCCCGCAAGCAGATCGACAAGCTCGGCGAGATCCTGCGCGATCAGCAGAAGCTGATGGAAGAGACCTTCCGCCTTGATCAGCAGCTCAAGGATCGCATGCAGCGCGGCGAATCCGATATGGGCGAGAACGACCCGCTCCTCGACCAGATGACACCGGGCGAGAACGGCGAGCCGCAGGACCAGCAGCAAGGTCAGCAAGGCGAGGGCCAGCAGCCTTCCGACCAGATGACGGCCGAGCAGCTGAGGGAGGCGCTGAAACAGCTGCGCGCCCAGCAGGATGCGCTCGGCAAGCAGCTAGGCGAATTGCAGAAGAAACTCGGCGAAATGGGCATGAAGCCCGGCCCGGGCTTCGGCCAGGCCCAACGCGAGATGGACGGCGCCGGCCGCGAGCTCGGCCAGGGCCGCGGCGACACGGCCGTCGAAAACCAGGGCCGCGCGCTGGAAGCCCTTCGCCAGGGCGCCCGCGACATGATGAACCAGATGATGCAGGCGCAGCGGGGCCAGCAGGGACAGGGCCCGAACGGGCAGGTCGGCCAGGGCGATCAGAACGGCCGCGACCCGCTTGGACGGCCACGCATGAGCAAGGGCTATATCGACGACGACGGCGTGAAGGTGCCCGACGAAATCGACGTCCAGCGGGCGCGCGAAATCCTCGACGCGATTCGCGAAAAGCTCGGCAACAATCCTCCGCAGGAGATGGAGCGGCGATATCTCGAACGGCTTCTGGATATCCAGTAGGCCTGCGTCATCAAGCAAAGGATATCAAGTTTTGACGCGCGTAACCCCGAAAATCCTGGACGATTTTCGGGGTTACGCGTGAATTCCGAGAAATGAAAATGCGTTAAGCGACGAGCGCCCGGGCGACAGCCTTGCGTATATCGGGAAGCGCGAAGGGTTTGGCGACGACGTCGATGATCTTTTCCGCGAGGTCATCGGCGCGCTCGCGCTGTTCGGCATAGCCGGTCATCAGCAGGATCTTCAAAGCAGGAAACGCGTCCTTTGCCTGATGAGCGAGCTCGATGCCGTCCATCACGGGCATGCGGATATCCGACAGCAGCAGATCGTAGACCCCGTCCTTCAGCTTCTCCAGCCCTTCGGCGCCGTCGGCCGCTTCATCGGTCTCGTGACCGTCGAGCCGCAAGGCCCGGGCTACGAAAGACCGCAGGGAGTCCTCGTCTTCCGTAATCAGAATTCTTGCCATATGTGCATTGCTCCGTCTTCAGCCCCGCGACGGAAATCACCAGACTTTCCTTTTCGATCGGTAAAGATGGCGAAGCGATGGACGGAATGGTTAATAACCCGTCTCGGGCGACAGCACAGCGCCACGCGTCTTTTCAGACGTGCGAAGACGCTGCGGTGCTCCCGATAATTCAGGCGTCGCCGGTAACCACGCCGACGAAGGGCAATTCGCGAAAGGCATAAGCGACATCCATGCCGTAGCCGACGACGAAATAATCGGGGCATTCGAAGCCGACATAATCGGCTTCCAGCTTTTCCTTGCGCTTGACGCGCTTGTCGAGCAGCACGGCGATCGTGACGTTGCGTGCGCCGCGCTCGAAGAGCAATTCCTTGGCAAAAAGCAGCGTCCGGCCGGATTCAAGGATATCGTCGATCAGCAGCACGTCGCGGCCGTGCACGTCGCTGTCGATATCCTTGACGATGCGCACACCCTGGGAAACGGTGCCGCTGCCGTAGCTCGACAGGGTGATGAACTCGACCTCCGGGGCAAGCCCGGTGTCATGCAGGGCGCGGATCAGGTCCGCGGCGAAGATGAAGGAGCCCTTGAGTACGGCGATGACCAGCAGGTCCTTGGTCGGACCGTTGGCGATCTCCCGCGCCATCGAATGATTGCGCTCGGCGATCTGCTCGGCGGTGAAGAGCGGCTCGATGTTTTTTCCGCGCACGACAGGCATAAGGGCTTGCTCCATGAAAAGAAGGGTAAGCCGTTAGCACATATGCGAGCCTGAAACAGCCTCGCTCGGCATGAAATTAACGCGATTCATGCAGACTTGCGGCCGTAAGCCGGCCGTCACGCCTCCCGCGGCGCTATGGCAGAAAGGAAAGCCTGACCTCCGGCATCTTGCCGCCGGCATGCTGGACGCGGGCCGAGAAACCCCGGCTTTGGCCGGCATAGACGACGTCGGCGGGCGGTTCGATGACGATGCTTGCCGTCAGCCGTTCGTCGGTCACGAGATCGGCGCGGATCGGATGCACCGTCTGCGTGGTGCCGCTTTCGTTTTCGATGATGCCGTTTATATCAAGCACGCGCATGCCGTTGGCATCACGCGGCGTCACGGTCACATGGGTGAAATGCAGCGGCGCTCCGGAAGCGGCCCCCTCGGCGGAAAGGCCGGAAAAGCCGCCGGCAAGCCCGAAGACGAGCGCGGCAAGCGCGAGCACCAAGACCGCGAAGCTGCGCAGCGACGCGCGCTGCAGCCAGGATTCCACCGCCCGCAGAGCCGAAGCCATTATTGGTAGAAGCGTCGGCTGCGTACCGGCTGCGGCGGCCGTGCGTCTGCGATTGTCGTTATAAGTCCTTGCGTTGAATTCCCTCGGCCGGACTTTGCCGACCGTGACGAACTCGGCGTCGGAAATATCGGCAGGGCGTGCGGTGCGGTATTGGCGGCGTGCGGGTTCCGGCGGCAGGAAATCATAGGCCTGGCCCGGTGTCCGGCGGCTGAAGGAGGATGCTTCCATGGTGGCTGCCTCGCAGATGTCCACATGGTTTCGATGCCGGTCGAAATCTTGGCATTGAAACGAATCCTCCTCAGTCGTAAATTTTAATGGTTAATGCTTCGCAAAGATTGCCATCAAACGGGCGTCTTTCCGGCAAAATTTACCGGCTGTTAACGGTGTTGGTTAACAAGTCGCGCGGTGAAACCAAGAATAGACTGAGCACCCGTTGATCCACTTCGAGAATGTCGGTTTGCGCTATGGCATGGGCCCGGAAATCCTCCGGGACCTGACCTTCGACATTCCGAAGAAATCCTTTCAGTTCCTGACGGGCCCATCGGGCGCCGGCAAGACGTCGCTGCTCAGGCTGCTCTTCATGTCGCTGCAGCCGACGCGCGGCCTGATCCGCATGTTCGGGCGCGACATTTCCGAAATCCCCCGCCCTGAACTGCCGCTGCTACGCCGCCGCGTCGGCATTGTCTTCCAGGATTTCCGCCTGCTTGACCATCTCACCACCTATGAGAATGTCGCTTTGCCCTTACGGGTGCGGGGCAAGGAAGAAAGCTCCTACAAGACCGACGTCATCGAACTCCTGAAATGGGTCGGTCTCGGCGAACGCATCAACGTCCTGCCGCCCGTGCTTTCCGGCGGGGAAAAGCAGCGTGCCGCGATCGCCCGGGCGCTGATGGACCGGCCGGAAGTGCTGCTCGCCGACGAGCCGACCGGCAATGTCGACCCACCCATGGCCCGGCGCCTGCTCAATCTTTTCCTCGAGCTGAACCGGCTCGGCACCGCCGTGGTGATCGCCACTCACGATCTGGCGCTAATGGAGCAGGTGGAAGCCCGCCGTATGATCCTTTCGGGAGGGCACCTCGATATCTATGACTGAGCCCCCATCCAGAGACCGAGACAAGGCGCCGGCGCAAAACCAGCAGAAACGGCCGGAAATGCGCGTGCGCCCGACGGCGCCGATCCTGCCGCCTTCCAACATCCAGGGCAACGCCCTGATGGTGGTCATATCGATCATGGCTTTCCTCGCCTGCCTGACGCTCGGCGGCGTCAGCATGGTGCGCTCGACCGCGGCAAGCTGGGAGAGCCAGATTTCCCGCGAGATCACCATCCAGATCAAGCCGGACGACAATCTCGACATGGAAAAGGCGCTGACGCAGGCGCGCGACCTGGCCTTGACCTTTGTCGGCACCAAGAGCGGCCAGATCGTCGACGAGGCGGCGACCGCCCGCCTGCTGGAACCCTGGCTCGGCCCGGGTCTCGATCTCAAGGATCTGCCCGTTCCCCGCCTCGTCGTCATCACCATCGACGAGAGCAATCCGCCGGATTTCGATGCAATGAGGGGACTGCTCAAGGAGAGCATCCCGCAGGCGAGCCTCGACGACCACCGCACCTGGGTCGACCGGCTGGTCTCCATGGCGCATACGACGGTGCTGATCGGCACCGGCATCCTGCTGCTGGTCTTCTCGGCAATGGTGCTGACCGTCGTCTTCGCCACGCGCGGCGCGCTCTCGGGCAACCGCCACATCGTCGAAGTGCTGCATTTCGTCGGCGCTGAAAGCTCCTTCGTCGCCACCGAATTCCAGAAGCATTTCCTGAAGATCAGCCTCAAGGGCTCAGCGATCGGCAGCGCGCTTGCCGCGCTCTTCTTCGCCACCGCAGGCTTCTGGCAGAGCCGCACGCTGGCGACCCCTGAAACCGACCAGGCGACGGCACTTTTCGGCACCTTCTCCGTCGGTGTGCTCGGTTATGCCGGCATCTTCGCGACGATGATCGTCATCGCGCTGCTCACGACCTTCACCGCGCGGCTGACCGTCATGCGGACGATCTACGAAATCGATACATTGCGTTCGGACCCGACGCGGACTGACGGCATCGCAAGTTGATCGCAACCATGCCGTTTTGTCATGTCAGCGTCTGTTCTGCGCCGCAATCAGCGTATAATCACGATTCATGACCATGGGCCATACGACACGCAACCCGATTCGGCAGGACCCGGAGCTTCAGCGCCCGGCTGGTCTGCCGCCGCGGCGCGGCCCCATCCGCCGCCTGCTGCGCTGGGGCGGCTTTGCCTGCGTGCTGGCGATCGCCCTGGTGTTCGGCGGCTTCCTGCGTTTTGCCGACTCGGTGACGACGCTGAAGCCGCCCGCCGAACCCAAGGCGGATGCGATCGTGGTGCTGACCGGCGGCTATCAGCGCATCGACCAAGCCGTGGAATTGCTGCAGAAGGGCGCCGGCAAACGGCTGCTGATCTCGGGGGTCCACCCGACGACGACGCCGGCGCAGATCCGCAGGATGACGCAGGGCTCGGCCGATCTTTTCTCCTGCTGCGTCGATATCGGCCACGACGCCATCGACACGATCGGCAATGCCGAAGAAGCCTCCAACTGGATCCATGCGAGGGGATACAGAAGCGTCCTCGTCGTCACCAACAATTACCACATGCCGCGCAGCCTCGCCGAACTCTCCTATGTCGATCCCGACATCGAGTTCATCCCCTATCCCGTCGTCAATTCGGATTTGAAGACCCGCAACTGGTTTACCGATCCGAACGCGATGCGCGTCATGCTCGCCGAATATGTGAAGGTGCTCCTGGCCGGCGCCCGGAATATCACCGGCTTCGGCCGTCACACCGGGCTGCGCTCGGCCAGCGTCTCCGCCGCCGACTGAGGTTTTACATCCGGGCATCATCAAACGCTTTTTATAACGGGCAATATCGTGTAGGCCGGTCGCGTGAGCATGCCTCGGGAAAATTTCATGATCGCCCTGCGTTCCATCCTCTTCAACACGATCTTCTATGCCAACCTCATCATCCGGATGATCGTGCTGTCGCCCTATTATTTCTTGGTGCCGCGTCTGACCGCCTATGAAATCCCGAAAAACTGGGCGCGCTCCAATCACTGGCTGATGCGCGTCATCGTCGGCACGACCTTCGAGATCGAAGGCTTGGAGAACCTGCCAGACGGCAGCTACATCCTGGCGCCGAAGCATCAATCCTTCTGGGATACCTATGCGCTGCTGCCCCGGCTCAAGGACCCGGTCTACATCCTGAAGCGCGAGTTGATGTGGATTCCGCTCTTCGGCTGGTATGCCAAGAAGCAGCGCATGATCCCGGTCGATCGCGGCGCCCGCGGCAAGGTGATGGTGGAAGTGCTGAAACGCACGAAGGAAGAGCTTGCCACCGGCCGCCAGCTCATCATCTATCCCGAGGGCACCCGCCGTCCGCCGGGCGCGGAGCCTGTCTATAAATACGGCATCGCCCGCATGTACCGCGACCTTGGCATTCCCGTGGTGCCGATCGCCATGCATCCCGGCCTCTTCTGGCCGCGGCGGAGTATCCGCCGTTATCCCGGCCATTTCAAGGTGAGGATCCTGCCGCCGATCATGCCGGGCATGGATCCGGACGCCTTCTTCGCCCACCTGATCGAAGTCACGGAACGGGCGAGCGACGAGCTTCTCATCGATACCGTCGAACGCAATCCGCATCTGCCCTTGCCGCCGACGGCAGTCAAAAGGCTGGCCGAACTGCGCAAGGTGAACGCCGCCACGGCGTGACTAGAGCATGATGCCGAAAAGTGTAACCGGTTTTCGGACGACATCATGCTCTAACTCTTTAATTTAGAACAGGATTCAGATTTTGGACCAACGGGCCTAAAATCATCCTGTTCTAAAGCATGTTGCGCAAAAGTGTGCTGCGGTTTTGCGATAACGACATGCGAGAAAATAAAGACCTAAAGCGCGGGAAGCGAATCTGAGAGATCGCGACATGCTCTAGGCGGCGCGCAGCCGCTCCACTTCGTCGACGACCTGCTCCAGCCAATGGTCCCGGATGCCCATCTGCTTCAGATGAGCAAGCGTATTGAAGACATAGGCATCGTTCGGGCCGGATTGCCCCTTGGCCTCGTTCACCACCCGCGCCGCCGCAAGCGCGTCGAGCGTACCGGCATATTGCTCATGGCCGCGATCGGCAATGTAGGTCACCGCCTCCACCCTGCGGCCGCCGGCAAACTGCAATCGCACCCGGCGTTCCAGATAGACGTTGGTGACGAGCTCGCGGGCGCGCAGATAATCGATCACCTCGTCCCATTTCTCGGGCGCAATGCGGAATGCCATGCCACGGCAGGCGCCGCCCCTGTCGAGGCCGAGAACGAGGCCCGGATTGTCGCGCGTGCCGCGATGGACGAAGGAGCGCACGCAAAGTGAACGCCTGTAACCATGCACCAGAGCTTCTGCCCGTTCCAGGAACTCGAAGCCCGGATTCCACATCAGCGAGCCGTAGCCAAACACCCAAAATTCGTCCATATCGCACGCCAGACCGGAATCACTTTGCGATTCACCATTGGAGAACATCATGGCAGCGTCAAGCCGATCCGGCAGCGGCGAATCTGGCAGTAGCAAGAAATTCTGGTTGCTGGGCGGCGCCATTCTCCTGGCGATCGCGATTTATACCGGCGGCTGGTTTTATGCCGCATCGGCGCTGAAGACGACGGTGCTGCAAGCGATAGCGCCGCGCGACCAGGCGGGCGTCAGCGGCGAATGCGCCGATATCGAATTCCGCGGCTATCCCTTCCGCATCGGCTTGTTCTGCTCCAAGGTCGATGTCGACGATAATGTCAACGGCGTCTCCGCGACCTTCGGCGCACTGCGCTCGGCAGCCCAAGTCTATGCGCCCGGCAATATCGTCTGGGAACTCGATTCGCCGGCCGAAATCCGCACGACAAACGGCCTGACGATCTCGGCGCAATGGACGAACCTCCAGGCGAGCCTCGCAACCAGGCTGAAAGGCATCGACCGCAGCTCGACGGTCATCGAGGGCCTGAAGGCGACGGCGGTTTCCTCGTTCACCGGCCAGACCGTCAACTTCGATGCGGCCCGCACCGAAATTCATCTGCGCCAGAACGGAGCCGATCTCGACGGAGCGATCTCCGTGGAGAATGCAAACACCGCGATCAAGGACTGGCCGCAGATCTTCCCGAAACTCTCCGCCAGCATCGATCTCACCGTCGCCGGCAAGGCCGGGCTGATCGACGGCAGCGATCCGAACGGCCTCAACGGCTCCGCCGGCGAGCTGCGCCGCATCGTCGCCAATATCGGCGACGGCAAGGTGATGACGCTCAGTGGCCCCTTCTCCTTTGATGAACAGGGTTTTCTCTCCGGAAAATTCAAGCTGGAGATCGAACAGCTCGGGCCCTGGGGCGATAGCCTGAAACAGGCCTTCCCCGACATTGCATCGACCGTTAACACGGCGACGAAGCTCCTGCAGTCGCTTGCCGGCGGCAAGGACAAGGTCTCGGTCGATCTCGTCGTCGATCATGGCAACGCCACCGTCAGCGGCTTCATCCCGCTTGGCCGGATACCGCCGATCTGACAGGCTCCGCTTTCAGCCGATGTGCTTGATGAAGAAAACCTCGGGCACCGATTGCAGACCGGGCAGCTCGATGGCGCCGGTTTCGGTAAATCCGTTGCGGCGATGCCAGTCCTGAGGCCGGCTCTCGTCGCATTCGCTCGACGTCATCAGCATGCGGGCGCCCTCGACCCGCATCGCCTCTTCCCAGGCAAGAAACAGCGCCGTGCCGACACCCAACCGGCGATAGGCAGGCTGGATGCGGATCATTTCCATATAGGGAACCCTGCCCCAGAAACGGGAGAAGCGCAGGAAGCCGACGATCTCGCCGGCCTCCCTGGCCACGAGATATTCGCCGAGCGCCACGCATCGCGATATCCATGCCTTGCCCGCATTGGCATCTTCGCGCACCAGCCAATCGATATCCGCCTGGCTCGCGCTCGCCACCTCCACCATCGCGCGGCTACTTCTTGTCCAGCGGGTGGGGGCGGCCGAAATCCGGTGCGTCGACGTCCTGGCCGGCCTGGACGATCGAGCGGCGGATGGCGCGGGTGCGGGTGAAGAGTTCGAAAATCTTGTCGCCCTCGCCCCAGCGGATCGCCCGCTGGAGATAGGCGAGATCTTCCGAGAAGCGCGCCAGCATTTCGAGGATCGCATCGCGATTGTGCAGGCAGACGTCGCGCCACATGGTCGGATCGGAGGCGGCGAGACGAGTGAAATCGCGAAAACCGGAGGCCGAATACTTGATGACTTCCGATTCCGTCACCGTCTCCAGATCGTCGGCGGTGCCGACGATGTTGTAGGCGATGATATGCGGCAGGTGCGAGACGATCGCCAGCACCTTGTCATGGTGTTCCGCATCCATCTCGTCGACCTTCGAGCCAAGCGCCTGCCAAAAGCCGCGCAACCGCTTCAGCGCCATTTCGTCGGTGCCTGCGACCGGCGTGAAGATGCACCAGCGGCCTTCGAAGAGGCCGGGGAAGCCGGCATCGGGACCGGACTTTTCCGTGCCGGCCAGCGGATGGCCGGGGATGAAATGCACGTTATCAGGCATATGCGGCTGCATCTGCGCGATGACGGAAGCCTTGGTGGAGCCGACATCGGTGACGATCGCGCCCGGCTTCAGGCTCCCGGCGATTTCCTTCGCGACACTTTCCGAAGCGCCGACCGGCACCGACACGATGATGAGGTCGGCATCCC
Source organism: Rhizobium sp. R339 (assembly GCF_002211395.1). Lineage (NCBI taxonomy): Bacteria > Pseudomonadati > Pseudomonadota > Alphaproteobacteria > Hyphomicrobiales > Rhizobiaceae > Rhizobium > Rhizobium sp. R339. The sequence continues at coordinate 345,070 of NZ_LOKV01000025.1, read as the reverse complement.
GCACCGCCTCTGCCGAGGAGGTCGTATAGCGATCGCCGAGGCCAAGCTCTTCCGCACGCTTCAGCGTATCGGCGCTACGCGTGGCGACGACGATCTCCTTCGTAAGCCCGAGCCGCCGGATGTCATGGGCGAGCGAAGAGCCGATCAGGCCGATGCCGATCAGCGCGATCCGGTCGAACAGCACGCTCATGCCTGCCGTCCCATGAATTCGCGGAGCGTTGCGATGACGCCGCGATTGGCCTCTTCGGGGCCGATGCTCATGCGCAACGCATTGGAAAAGCCGTAGCTGCGCACGGCGCGCAGGATGTAACCGCGGCTCGTCAGCAGTTCGTCGGCATCGGCCGCGCGCTTGCCGTCGATGTCGGGGAAATGGATGAGAACGAAATTGGCGACCGACGGCGTCACTTTCAGTCCGATCGCTTCCAGCGCCTCGGTGAGCGTCTCCACCCACATCTGGTTGAAGGAAACGGCCTGCTGGACGAAGGCCTGATCGCGGATGGCCGCGGCACCGGCAGCGATCGCCGCTGCATTCAGGTTGAACGGGGCGCGGACGCGGTTGATGGCGTCGACGATCTCGGCGGGCGCATACATCCAGCCGACGCGCAGCGCCGCCAGGCCGTAGGCTTTCGAGAAGGTGCGGGTCATCACCACGTTGGGGCTCGAAGAGACGACCTCAATGCCGGCTTCGTAATCGTTGCGGCGCACATATTCGGCATAGGCCGCATCGAGCACGAGGACGACGTGTTTCGGCAGGCCAGCCTGCAGGCGGCGGATTTCGCTGACGGGAACATAGGTGCCCGTGGGATTGCCGGGATTGGCGATGAAGACGATCTTCGTCCTTTCCGTCACCGCGGCAAGGATCGCGTCGACATCGACGGTATAGTCCTTCTCCTTGACGACGACGGGCGCAGCACCCGTGCCCATGATCTGGATCTTATAGACGAGGAAGCCGTGCTCGGTGATGATGCCTTCGTCGCCCGGGCCGAGATAGACATGGCAGAGCAGGCCGAGCAATTCGTCCGAGCCGTTGCCGCAGAGGATGTTTGCCGGATTGAGGCCATGCACGGCGGCGATCGCCTCGCGCAGTTCGACTGCCTGCCCGTCGGGATAACGGCCGAGATTTTCGGCAGCCGCCTTGACCGCCTCGATCGCTTTCGGGCTGGCGCCGAGCGGCGTTTCGTTGGAGGAGAGCTTGTAGACGCGGGCAACACCCGGCGCATGTTCCTTGCCCGGCACATAGGATGCGATATCGAGAATACCGGGACGCGGAACGGGCTTGCTCATCTCAACGCTCATGGATCGACCTTGGATTTTCCGGAAAATGACCAAGTGGCATTAAAGCGGAATGTGGTTCTTGTCGAGAGCCGGGAGCGGGGTCACCGGCTGCGCGTCGTCGGCACACCATGCGGTGCGAGAACCGGCACGAAGACGCGGCGAGACGCGCGCGCCGCCACCGGCAGCCCCTGATAGAGCCGCTTCTGCGCCTCGACGATGATGACACCCGAAAAGGCCGGCCACAGCGTCCGGCCGATCCGCTCGAAGGCGCGGCGAAGCCGCAGGATCGTCCTGAGCTTGGAAGGCGGAAAGAATAGCGCCTCGGCCGTCGCCCCAGGCGTGAAATTCGTCTCCCGCAGCAGATGCGTCAGCTGGCCGCGCGAATAGGGCCGGCCCGAACCGAAGGGTGTATGCTCCATGCGCGCCCAGACCCCACGCCGGTTCGGCACGACGATGATCAGCCGGCCGCCCGGCGCCAGCACCCGCCAGAGCTCCTTCAGCGTCTCGCGCGGGCTTTCGGCAAATTCCAGCGAATGCACCATCAGCACCCGGTCGATCGAGGAATCCGGCAGCGGCAACTCCTCATCGAAGACCAGCGTCGTCGACGACAGCGAGCCCATCGGCCAGTTCACCGCGCCCTGCCCGGCCGGCATGAAAGCGAAGGTGCGCTCGGTATCGGCCTGGAACCGGTCGAGGAAAGGCACGGCATAACCGAGGCCGACCAGACGCTCCTGCGGCAGCCGCACCCAGAGCGAGGAGAGCGCCATGGCGATCGATTGCTCGGCAAGACGGCCGAGGTCGGAATGGTAGAACTGACGTAGGTCGACGATATCGGCGTGCATTGCGATAAATGTTATCAGCGGGCGGTTGGACTTCAAGGCCGGACCCTCTACATTCCCGCAAGACTCGCATGACAAAGGATTATTTGAAGATGAAACCTTTGGAATTAGACGTTTTTCTCTGCCGCACCGACAATTTCGGCGTTCTCGTGCACGACGTGGAGACGGGCTTTACCGCGGCGATCGACGCCCCCGAGGAAGGCCCGATCCTGGAAGCGGCGACGCGCCGCGGCTGGAAGATCACCCATATCTTTACTACCCATCACCACACCGATCACGTGGCCGGCAATTTGGCGCTGAAGCAGCAATTCGGCTGCGAGATCATCGGCCCGATCAACGAGGCGGTCGCCATTCCCGGCCTCGACCGGACGATGGCCGATGGCGACAGGTTTCTCTTCGGCGACCATACGGTCAATGTCATCGAAACACCCGGCCACACCGCCGGCCACATCTGCTATCACTTCGCCGACGACAAGCTGCTCTTTGCCGCCGACACGCTGTTTGCGCTCGGCTGCGGCCGCCTGTTTGAACGCCCCGCCGCCGACATGTGGCATTCGCTGCAGAAGCTCGCCGTGCTGCCGGATGAGACCGCGATCTATTTCGGACACGAATACACGCTCTCCAATGCCCGCTTCGCGCTGACGGTCGATCCCGACAATGAGCGTCTGAAGACCCGCGCCGCCGAGATCGAAGCCTTGCGCGCGGAAGGCAAATTCACCATTCCGACGACGCTCGGGCTGGAAAAGGAAACCAACCCCTTCCTGCGCGCCGCCGATCCGGCAATCCGCCGCAATCTGATCATGGAAGGCAAGACCAACGAGGAAGTCTTTGCCGAGATTCGCAAGCGCAAGGACAATTTTTGATGTCTCCTGAGGAGATCATCCGCGCGCTCGGCATGGAACCGCACCCGGAAGGCGGCTGGTACGTGCAGACCTTCCGCGATACCTCGGGAGGCGCGCGCGGCCATTCGACGGCAATCTATTATCTGCTGACGGCGGGACAGCGCTCGCACTGGCACCGCGTCCATGACGCGGCCGAGGTCTGGCATTACTATGCCGGCGCGCCGCTGGCGCTGCACCGCTCGGAAGACGGAACGACGAGCGAGACCCTGACGCTCGGAACCGGTCTTTCCGCCGGCGAGCGGCCGCAGGCGATCATTCCCGCCAACTGGTGGCAATCGGCCGAAACCTTGGGCGACTTCACCCTGGTCGGCTGCACCGTCTCGCCCGGCTTTGAATTTTCGAGCTTCGAGATGGCTCCGCCCGGCTGGAAACCCGGCGGCTGAGGCTATTGCGCCGCAGCCGGCTGCACCCGGGTCTTGCGGCGGAACATTTCTTGAGCGGCCAGCACCGCACCGCCGGTGACGAGCAGGCAGGCGAGCGCGATCCGCCAGCTCGGCTCGGCAAATCCGAACAGCGTCAGGATCAGCGTCGAAAGCAGCGGCGCGGCATAGCTCGCCGCGCCGAGGATCTGAATATCGCCGTTCTTGACGCCGTGATCCCAGGCATAGAAGGCAGCCCCGACAGGCAGGAGCCCGAGCCCGATGACGGCGACCCATTCGAAGCCCGTCTCCGGCCAGACGGTCACCTCGAGGCCGAGGTGGCAGAACAAGGACAGAATTGATGTCGCAAGGCAGAAACCGGTGACGACGTCGGTGGAGACGGCGTCGAAACGCCGCGTCAGCAGCGAATAGCCGGACCATGTGAAGGCGCAGAGGAAGGCGGCGCCATAACCGAGGGCATAGGCTCCGTCGAAATCGATGCCGTTGCGGCCGACGATGAGGAAGGTGCCGCAAAGCCCGGCAAGCGCGCCCGCCACGTGATACCAGCGCAGCCGCTCTCCCGGCAGCAGCGCCGAGCCGACGACGATCAAGAGCGGCCAGAGATAGGCGATCAGCCCTGCCTCAACCGCCGGCGCGTTTCTGAGCGCGGTGAAATAGAGGAAATGGTAACCGAAGAGCCCCGCGATGCCCGTCACCCAGACCTTGGCCGGCTGCTTCAGCAGCGCCAGCCGCGAAGGATTGAGGATGAGCACCAGAATGCCGGGAACGCTGCCGATCGCAAAGCAGATGGCCGAGAGCTGGAACGGCGGCATCTTTCCCGAGGCCGCTGTGAGCAGCGCCAGGAACGACCACATCAGAATTGCGGTAAAACCGACCGCCGTCGCACGAAGCTTCACCTGTCCTCCTCCACGGAGGCGAAAGCTCCGTCAGCCGACGCTGCCATATTTGACGGCGGTAATCGTCACCATTCCATATTCGGTCGGAATGCGCACATAGACAGGAGCATATACATTTGCCGCATCCGACTTGGCAAACCAGATCTCCATGCGGTCGCTTTTGCTGAGATAGTCGATGTCCTTGCGGCCCTTCTTGTAGCCGGAACGCGGCACGAAGCGCACGCCGCAGACGACCGCCTTGCCCTTGAAGCCGTCGGTCGAGAAATCCTCGTCGCCCTTCGGCGAGAGCACCAGGTCCATGCGCGTCTCGCCGTCGAAGATCGGCAGCGTCTGCGAACAGACCTTGGTATCGCCGGTGAAGACCAGGCCGGAGATCGGGTCGAGCACCGAGCGCATGTCGCGCGGCGTAACGTCGATCCAGTTCTTCGGCCGCTTCGGCGGCGGGGTCGTCGTCGCCGAGATGATATCGCCGTTGCGATAGCTGACCTCGTAGACGCGGGCTTTCTTGCCTTTCTTGTAGTAGAGCGAATATTTCAGCGCCTGCAGCCGGTCGTTACGGACGACGCCGGTGACGCTGGTCTTTGCCGAGATGGTCGTGACGAGATCGGCAAGGCCTGAGGATTTGATGTCGCCGGCGATCTTGTAGCTGCGATCGTCCTCGATCTGCGTCAGGAACGCGGCGCGCGCGATCGGCAGGCCGGCAAGCGTCACCCGGTAGACCGTCCGGTGCTGGATCTCGGCGGCCGATGCCGGTATGGCAAGGAGCGCGGCAATGGCGGAAATGAAAATGCGTCTGCCCGAATGAGCCATGTGTGTAGCCTTGTCCAACCGCGCGGCAGCCTTTGCCGACACGCTCTATACTCCTGCCCGAAAGGGAAGAAAACAGCAGCTTTTTGACAGAATTGCGGGAAAGGCCAAGGTTTGGCTTGACGCGAGCAGGCTCTCTGACTATAGAACCGCAACTTTCCAATCATGCCTGTTGGATTGCGAGCCCGGTTTTGCCGGGGATGGCAGTCCGATGGCCCGAGAAAAACAAGAATAGGTGTTCCATGTCCCGCGTGTGCGAATTGACCGGCAAGGCCGTCCTGACTGGTAACAATGTCAGCCATGCCAACAACAAGACCAAGCGCCGGTTCCTGCCGAACCTGTGCCAGGTAACGCTGATTTCCGACGCTCTCAACCAGCGTTATCGTCTTCGCGTTTCGGCTGCTGCTCTTCGTTCCGTCGAGCACCGCGGCGGCCTCGATGCCTTCCTGCTGAAGGCCAGCGAAAACGAGCTGTCGATGCGCGCACGCCTGCTGCGCCGTCAGATCGTCAAGAAGACTGCCGAAGCGGCTGTTGCTGCCTAAGCTTCTGCGCTTCTTCATACGGCTTCGAAAGGCTTGCACGGATGAACTCCGGTCAAGCCTTTTGCTTTGCCGGTCCGTCTCTCCAACTGGTGGCATCACCCAGGATAAAAAAATGCTGAAGACCCGCTATACCATTGCCTATGTTGCGTTGATGACGCTTGTCGTCGTCGCCTCCAACTTCCTCGTCCAGTTTCCGCTGAACGCCGAAGTCGCCGGCATCAATCTCGCCGATATCCTAACCTGGGGCGCCTTCTCCTATCCGATCGCCTTCCTGATCACCGACCTGACCAACCGCCAGTTCGGCCCGCGGGCAGCCCGCAAGGTCGTCTTCGCCGGTTTCGTCGTCGGCGTCAGCCTCTCTTTTTTCACTTCGGTGCCGCGCATCGCCATCGCTTCCGGCTCGGCCTATCTCGCAGGCCAACTGCTCGATATCGCCGTCTTCAACCGCCTTCGCCGCCAGGCCTGGTGGCGCGCACCGCTCGTCGGCTCGCTGATCGGCTCGGCGCTCGATACCGTGATGTTCTTCTCGCTTTCCTTCGCTGCGTTTTTCGTCGTCCTTGGCCCGAACGATCCTTTCGCGCTCGAATCGGCGCCTATCCTCGGCGTCTTCGCAGCAGAAGCGCCGCGCTGGATCTCCTGGGCGATCGGCGATTTCGCCGTCAAGATGATCGTCGGCCTCGTCATGCTGCTGCCCTATGGCGCGCTCATGAACGTGCTGCGGCCGATGCAGCCCGTCCGCGCCGGCTAAAGCCTGAGGTCACCGCCGCCGGACCGCACCGGCGGCGATAGCCGGGTGCAGCAATACCTCCGTAGCCAGATCGTCTAGTTCCCGCGACGAATCGAGCCTGAGGACGGACGCCTTCTGTGTTTCCAGCCATTGCTCATGCGCCGCAAGACTGCGGCGCTCCGGTCCGGCCGTGTCGTAGCTTGCCGCCCATTCCAGGAACTCCCCGCTTTTGACTTCCATGTCGCCGCCAGGCCCGATCCTGTTGCCGTATCGGGCGGTCTCCCGTGCGCGGATCCGCGCCATGCGAAGTTCCGGCTCGATCCTGAGGAAGACGATCAAATCGTAGAGCGGCTCGAACGGCCTCCCCCATTTCAGCGCCGATCCCGAGAGAACCCAGCCGTCATGCCGCGCCGTCTCATCGAGGAGCAGCCGGATGCGTTCACCGGCGTCCCTCGGCGTCGTGAACGGCGGATCGGTAGGCAGCCAGAAGAAATCGTCGGTGTCGAGGTGGGCGATATCGAGCCGTTCAGCAAGCGCAAGGCCGAGCGACGTCGTGCCGGAGCCGGACGCGCCCATGACATGGATATGCACCACGACTTCCCTCCGAATGTTGCTGACCGACCGATCTACCGCCCACTCAGATAGCCAAGCCATATGACGTCAGTCTGACGACGCCTGCTTGACACCGGTTTCCGAAAGCCGGAATTCCAGCATCAGATTGCGCTGCAGGATCGAATGATTGTCGTCCGACACCAGAATGATATGGGTCGTGCCGTCGGCAGCCTGGAACGCATCGATCCCTTCCATATTGTCGATCTGCGAGTTGAAATCGCCTTCAAGCAGGAGCTCGCCGCTCACGACGGCGCCGGGCCGGATATCGGCTCCCTTGATGCGCCGAAGGCGCATGCCGATGCCTTCCGCCATGTTGAAGCGGCGCTCGAGCAGCAGCAGGTCGCCGTTCGGCAAGAAGGCGCCGTCGGTGACATCGAAGCTGCCATCACGCTCGATTGAAAAACGCCCTTTCAGCGGCCCGCTGAGAATGGCCGCCATCCGGTTGCCTTCGCTGTCGAGGCCGCGCTCGGAGACGATCACCACGCCGCCCTTGAGCGGGCTGGATGCGGGCGCCACGGTGATGGTCTCGATGCCGCGATTGTCACTCAGCATCTTCCGCGGGATGAGCATCGACAGCGTGGCGATGGCGCCCGATTCGGCAAAGCCGGGATCGGGGTAGACATCGACGCGATGCTCCTGCTCGAAGGAGACCAGTATTCTATCGCCATCAAGCGCCAGGCCCTCGGCATCCATGTGGCCCTTGCCCTCGAAGCTCTTCCCCGAGCGGTTCTTCATCGGCGTGATTTCGACATTGGCAAGACCGGAAAGCCTGCCCTTGGCGTCGCGTTCGATGCTGCCGGTCAGCCACTGGCCGGTATCGAGCACGACGATGAAATGTTTCTGGTCCTGCCGGAAACGGATGGAGGAAAGCGAGCCGAACAGCGCCCGGCTGGAAACCATCTCCAACCCGCCGAGAAATTCCAGCGAGCCGAATTTCGTCTCCGATGATCCGATCCTGAAATCTGTAATTTGCCGGCTAATGACCGGCACGTCCTCACCGGCTGACGACGAAGAAGCGCCCGCTGCGAGGCAGAAGGCAACCAAAGCCGCGCGGCAGAGGCGCTTGACCGTCATTCCACGCGTTTCCTTCCAGCGGCGTCAGCCGGCACGGCGTAGCCGGCCGCCGCGCGGCTGGGCGGATTGGTCTTCGAAGAGCGAGGCAAGCTGTTCGGTCATCGCGCCAGCGAGCTCATCGGCATCGACGATCGTCACGGCGCGGCGATAGTATCGCGTCACGTCGTGACCGATACCGATCGCCAGCAGTTCCACAGGCGAACGCGTCTCGATCTGCTCGATGACGGCGCGCAGGTGCCGTTCCAAATAATTGCCCGGATTGACCGACAGCGTCGAGTCGTCGACCGGCGCCCCGTCCGAAATCATCATCAGGATACGGCGCTGTTCGCGGCGGGCGAGCAGGCGATTATGCGCCCAGATCAGCGCCTCGCCGTCGATATTTTCCTTGAGCAGGCCCTCGCGCATCATCAGCCCGAGATTGGAGCGTGCCCGCCGCCACGGCGCGTCGGCGGATTTGTAGACGATGTGGCGCAGGTCGTTGAGGCGGCCCGGCGTCTGCGGCTTGCCGCCGGCCAGCCAGGTTTCGCGCGCCTGCCCGCCCTTCCAGGCCTTTGTGGTGAAGCCGAGGATCTCGACCTTGACGCCGCAGCGCTCCAGCGTGCGGGCAAGGATATCGGCGCAGGTGGCGGCAACCGTGATCGGCCGGCCGCGCATCGAGCCGGAATTGTCGATGAGCAGGGTGACGACCGTGTCGCGGAACTGCGTGTCGCGCTCCATCTTGAAGGAGAGCGCCTGCATCGGATCGATGATGATGCGCTGCAGCCGGGCCGGATCGAGATAACCTTCCTCCAGGTCGAAATCCCAGGAGCGGTTCTGCTGCGCCATCAGGCGGCGCTGCAGTCGGTTGGCGAGGCGGCCGACCGCGCCTTGCAGATGCGCCAGCTGCTTGTCCAGAAAGGCGCGCAGGCGCTCCAGCTCGGCGGCGTCGCAAAGCTCCTCGGCGGTGATGATCTCGTCAAACTCTTCGGTATAGACGTGATAATCGACCTTTTCGTTGAAATCGGCGAAAGGCGTGTTCGGACGGCGGGTCTCGCCCGGCGTTTCCGAATCGTCCTCGCCCTCTTCCATCATATCGTCGTCGGAGATTTCGGCGCCTTCGGTCTCGCCGTCCTCCATCTGCTCGTCGGCGACCTCGCTGTCTTCCACGGGGGCGGCATCGGTGCCGGCATCCTCGTCGACCTCGTCCTGGTCCTGCTCGTCGCCGCTCGGCTGATCTTCCTGCTCCGACTGGTCCTCATTGTCGGCCTGGCTGTCGTCGTCGCCGTATTCCTCGGCCATTTCCATGGCCGACAGCATGTTGCGGATGACCTTGGCGAAAGCCTGCTGGTCGTTGATCGCCTCCGACAGGTTGTCGAGCTCGGAGCCCGCCTTGTCCTCGATGAAGCCGCGCCAGAGGTCGAGCACCTTGCCGGCGGAAGCCGGCGGCCGCTGACCGGTCAGCTTCTCGCGCACCATCATCGCGACGGCTTCGCCGATCGGCGCATCTTCCTGGCGTTCGATACCGGTGAAATTCGCCTTGGAATATTTCTCTTCCGTCATGGAGCGCAGGTTGGCCGCCACGCCCTCCATGCGCAACGCACCGATCGATTCGACACGCGCCTGCTCGACCGCATCGAAGATCACCCGGGCGTCCGAGCCCTGCGGCGCCATCGTCGTATGCACCTTCTCGTCATGGCAGGCGAGCCGCAGCGCCATGGAATCGCCAAGCCCGCGGGTGACCGCGAGCTCGTGCGCCGTCGGCCGCTTGGAAAGCTCCGGCAGCCGGATGCGCTCGCCGGTCATTCCAGGCCGTTCGTTGGCGAAGGTTACCTCGACATCGCCGTCGCCGGCGATCGAGCGTACGCAGCCTGATATCGCCCGGCGCAACGGCTCGACGTCGACGGGCGCACCGGGCTTTGCTTTCGAATTGTCACCGCGAGCTGCCATGATCGGTCGGTCTCAGGCTCCGAGAACGATGTTGGCGGCACTTTCCTTCAGCTCGACGCCGAAGGCGCGCTGATAATGCTCGGCGACCAGCGGGCGCTCCAGCTCGTCGCACTTGTTGAGGAAGGTGACGCGGAAGGCGAAGGCGAGATCGCCGAAGATTTCGGCGTTTTCGGCCCAGGTGATGACGGTACGCGGGCTCATGACGGTCGAGAGGTCGCCGTTCATGAAGGCGGCGCGCGTCAGGTCGGCGACGCGGACCATCTTGGAAACCGTCTCGCGGCCGTTCTTGTCCTTGCCCAAGCTCTTCACCTTGGCGGCAACGATATTCACTTCGTGATCATGCGGCAGGTAGTTCAGCGTCGTCACGATCGACCAGCGGTCCATCTGCGCCTGGTTGATCTGCTGCGTGCCGTGATAGAGACCTGTGGTATCACCGAGGCCGATGGTGTTTGCCGTTGCAAACAGGCGGAAGGCCGGGTGCGGCCGGATGACGCGGCTCTGGTCGAGCAGCGTCAGGCGGCCAGAAGATTCCAGCACGCGCTGGATGACGAACATCACGTCGGGGCGGCCGGCGTCGTATTCGTCGAAGACGAGCGCGACATTGTGCTGATAGGCCCAGGGCAGAATGCCGTCCTTGAACTCGGTGACCTGTAGACCGTCCTTGACGACGATCGCATCCTTGCCGACGAGATCGATACGGCTGACATGGCTGTCGAGGTTGATGCGCACGCAAGGCCAGTTGAGCCGCGCCGCCACCTGCTCGATATGCGAGGACTTGCCGGTGCCGTGATAGCCGGAGATCATCACGCGGCGGTTATGCGCGAAGCCTGCGAGAATGGCGAGCGTCGTCTCGCGGTCGAAGAGGTAATCGGGGTCGAGATCAGGCACATAGGCGTCGCCCTTGCTGTAGGCGGGAACGCGGATGTCGGAATCGATGCCGAAGGTCTCGCGGACCGAAACGGTGGTGTCGGGCAGTTCTGAAATATCGAGGTCGATCTTGCTCATCATGTCTCCAAGGCGGGTGATGCCACCCGGCCATACTGTCTCAGGCCATGTCGCAACCGTGACGCCGCGATTTTATTCCGCGCCCGTCCAGGTCGGAACGTCGGCGATACTTCTCCGGGACTGAAACGAAACCTCGGCGGGATAATGACCGCGTGCGAGCATTCTTGAGAGAGTCCCGGACAAGAAACGCCGCGTCCGGAAGGTCGGCGGAGGCGGTGGGTAAACACGCAAATAGGAGCCGCGTTCGCCTGCGGCCTCAGCCGATTTGGACCATACCCGATTGAAGCCCAAGAGCAAGGACGGGAATTAACAAAAACCGTTCTGCTTCAACAATTGATAGGCCTGAATGACGGCGCGGAAGCGCTCCTCCGAGCCGCGGTCGCCGCCATTGGCATCCGGATGGTGCTTCTTGACCAGTTCCTTGTAGCGGCTCTTGATCTCCGCCGAGGTCGCGTTTGCGTGGAGACCCATCGTGTCGAAGGCCTTGCTTTCCAGCGATTTCAGCTTGCGCGCCTGGGGGAAGCGCGGCCCGCTGCCCTTGCCGCCTTCCTTGACGAAGCCGAAGGGATCGCGGACGCGCGAATAGGCGCCGGAGCGGACTTCGGAATGCAGCGGGCTGTCCTTGGCGGATTTATTGACGCCAACGGTCCATGTCGGCCGGTGGCCGGTGATCGCCTCTTTCTGATACCGGGCGATCTCGCCGTCCGAAAGGCCGGAGAAATAATTGTAGCCCTTGTTGTATTCCTTGACGTGCTCGAAGCAGAACAAAAAGAACTGGCCTTCGGCGTTGCGCCCTACCGGAGCGCGATGCGCACCTTTCTTGTCGCAGCCATCCCATTGACAGGTAGGCGGCGCCTGCTCTGTCTCCTGCTCGCGTTTGCGGCGTGTTCGGATGCGGTCGAAATATTTGGAATCGAGTCTCATGGCGGCGCTAATTATGGGGCTGCCGCGACGCGACAACAAGAATTGACAAACAGGAATGTTGCTGGCTTGGTGGGAACCCTTTTCGCGAAGCAACAAGACCGGATGATGACCCTTAAGACCCGCATCGAAGAAAAACTCGTCGAAGCCTTCGCCCCCGAACGCCTCAGCGTCATCGACGAAAGCCATCTTCATGCCGGCCATCAGCCCGATATCACGGGCACCGGCGAAACTCATATGCGGGTGAGGATTGTTTCGGCGAAATTTTCCGGCATGTCGCGGCTGGCGCGCCACCGGGCAATTACCGAGCTGTTGAAACCCGAACTCGATGCCGGCCTGCATGCGCTGGCGGTCGAACCTGCAGCACCTGACGAACAGACCCGCTGGTAGCAGCACCGCAGCCTATGTGGGTAGGCAACGCCTTCAATCCAAGCGGCATCAGGGTGCTTTCGCGCCGTCATCTCCCGCCGGACGGATGCGCAGCTTGGTGATCCGGTTCTTCTCCCGCTTCATAACGACGAAGCGCTTGCCGTAGAAGGTGAAGGCCTGACGCTCCTCCGGGATGGTCATGGATTCGTGAATGACGAGGCCGGCGATCGTCGTCGCCTCCTCGTCGGGCAGGTTCCAGTCGAGCGCGCGGTTCAGATCTCGGATCGGCACGCCGCCGTCGACGACGACCGAACCGTCCGCCTCCTGGCGCACGCCCTGCATCTCGATATCGTGTTCATCGGAAATATCGCCGACGATTTCCTCGAGAATATCCTCCAGCGTGACGATGCCCTGCACCTCGCCATATTCGTCGACGACGACGGCGAAATGCTGCTTGCGGCGCAGGAAGGCGTTGAGCTGGTCTTCGAGATTGGTGCTGTCGGGCACGAACCACGGCTTCTGCGCGATCTTCACGACATCGAGGTTGTGCGGCTCCATGTTCGGCTCAGCCAGTGCTCGCAGCAGATCCTTGGCGTGCACGACGCCGATGATGTTGTCGATCGTGCCGCGCCACAGCGGCATGCGCGTATAGGGGCTTTCGAGAATGGCGCGCACCACGGCTTCCGGCGGATCGTCGGCATTGATCGCCCGCATCTTGGTGCGGTGGACCATGATATCGGACAGTTCCAGCTGACTGAGGTCTAGCACGCCGCCGAGACGGTCGCGGTCGGCCTTCACCACCGATCCCTCGCGGTGCAGGAGATCGACGGCGCCGCGCAGTTCCTCATGGGCCGTCAGCATCGACACCTCCCGCGACAGATTGATGCCGAAGAGCGCCAGGATCCGCCGTACGACCCCGTTGACGAAGGAGGACACGGGGCCGACGACGGCGACGAAGATCCTTGCGGGAAGCGCGACGGTAAGCGCGAAGCGTTCCGGCGTCGAAATTGCCCAGCTCTTCGGCAGCACTTCCGCGAAGACGACCAGGATGACCGTCATGGCGAGCGTCGCCAGCGCCACGCCGGAACTGCCGAACAGGCCGAGGAAGAGGCTGGTCGCGATCGAGGAGGAAAGGATGTTGGCGAGATTATTGCCGATGAGCAGCGCGCCGATCAGCCGGTCGCGCCTTTCGATCAGCTGGCGCACCAGGCCGGCCCGTTCGTCGCCATTGGCTTCGAGCGTATGGATGCGGCTGCGCGACACGGCGGTCAGCGCGGTTTCCGAGCCGGAAAAGAAGGCCGACAGGAGCACGAGCGCGGCGATCGAAACAATCTCCGGCCAATATGCCGCGAGAAATTCCAGAGCGCCTTCGATCGTCATCGGGCGTGCTTTTCCCTGAGAAAGCTGACGACCTCGGAGGCCGGAACGTCGTCGGCGACGAAGGACTGGCCGATGCCGCGTGTCAGGATGAAGGTGAGCCTGCCGCTCTTGACCTTCTTGTCCTGCGCGATCGCCTCCATCAGCGTTTCGGCCGGCGGCAGCTCGCCCGGAATGTCGGACATCAGGGTCGGCAGGCCGACCTCCTTCAGATGCCGCTCGACGCGGCGCGCATCGTCGGGGCTGGCAAGGTTCATCCGTGCGGAGAATTCATGCGCCAGCACCATGCCGATCGAAACGCCCTCTCCATGCACCAGCCGGCGGCTGTCATAGGCGGTCGCCGCTTCCAGCGCATGGCCGAAGGTGTGGCCGAGATTGAGCAGCGCCCGCTGGCCGTTCTCGCGTTCGTCGGCGACGACGACGTCGGATTTGGCCCGGCAGCTTGTGGCAATCGCCTCGATGCGAGCAGGGCCGCCTGAGAAGACGGCTTTCCAGTTCGTTTCCAGCCAGGCGAAGAAATCCGGCTTGTCGATCAGCCCGTATTTCGCCACCTCGGCGTAACCGGCGCGGAATTCGCGCTCGCTCAGCGTATTCAAGACGTCCGTGTCGGCCAGGACCAGGTCCGGCTGATGAAAGACGCCGATCAGGTTCTTGCCGTGGCGGGAATTGATGCCGGTCTTGCCGCCGACCGAGGAATCGACCTGCGCCAGCAGCGAGGTCGGCACCTGCACGAAGCGCACGCCGCGCCGGACGATACCGGCGGCAAATCCCGAGAGATCGCCGATGACGCCGCCGCCGAGCGCAATGACGCAATCGTTGCGCTCGACCCGGGCTTCCAGCACCTTGTCGCACACATCAATCAGATGTTCGAAGCTCTTCGTCTTCTCGCCGGCCGGCAGAACGACCGTGGCCGAGACGATGCCCGCCGCATCGAGGCTTGCGACGAGCGCTTTGAGATAGAGCGGAGCAACATTTTCGTCGGTGACGATGGCCGCCTTGCGCCCCTTGAGACGCGAGGCGATCTCGGCGCCGGCGCGCGCGATGAGCCCCGGACCGATCAGGATATCGTAGGCGCGCTCGCCGAGCGGCACGTGCACCGTCTGGACGGCGGGAGCGGAGCTTATCGCATTCATGAGGCTGCACTTTCCTTATGGGCTTCGATCACGGCATTCAGCACCTCGTCGGCCATGATTTCCTTGCGCACGTCGCGCGAGAGCACGGTGAGGTCAGCCTGCGCATAGATCGGATAACGCGCGTTCATCAGGTTTTCGAGCGTCTGTTTCGGATTTTCGGTCTTCAGCAGCGGCCGCGTGTCGCGCTTGTTGACCCGTTCCCAGAGCACGTCGAGATCCGCCTTCAGCCAGACGGAGACGCCGCCCTTCTTGATATGCCTGCGCGTCCGCTCGTTGATGAAGGCGCCGCCGCCGGTGGAGACGACCCGCGGTCCGCCCTTCAAGAGCCGCTTCATCACCCGCGTTTCCAGCGCCCGGAACTCTTCCTCGCCATAGGCTGCGAAAAGCTCGGTGATCGTCATGCGCGACACTCGCTCGATTTCGTGGTCGCTGTCGATGAAGGGGATGCCGAGCTGGCTGGCGACGATGCGCCCGACTGCGGATTTTCCCGCACCCATCAGGCCGACGAGGATCAGATTGCGTGAACCGAGCGCGGCACGAGCTCTGTCTTTCAGACTGTCAGCAACGGTCAGCAGTGGTTCACTCATCGGTCCATTCACACTTTGTTTGCAAACCGTATCGACAAATGCAGGTGGAGCGTCAAGTCGCGGACAAGGGAATCATGGCTTGAATGGCGCTTCTTGCACTTGCGAACACGCTTCTTATAACAGAAGCACAGCATGAAGGAGTTGCCGGATGCCGACCCTGTTCCGTTTCCTGTTCTTC
Organism: Rhizobium sp. R339; assembly: GCF_002211395.1. Lineage (NCBI taxonomy): Bacteria > Pseudomonadati > Pseudomonadota > Alphaproteobacteria > Hyphomicrobiales > Rhizobiaceae > Rhizobium > Rhizobium sp. R339. The sequence continues at coordinate 329,520 of NZ_LOKV01000025.1, read as the reverse complement.
TGCGCGATCATCGCCGGGACGGTTTACGGAGCGATGTGGGCGCTTGTGACCTTCGTCGAGCCCGAGCCGCGCGACGTAACGATCCGCATTCCGTCCGAGCGGGTCAACCCGCCTCCGACGGGCACGATCGATCCTAGCAGGAAATGACGCCATGAGGGATCTCAGCCGCGTCCATGTGGAATCCTTCCTGGAGATGATGAGCGCCGAGCGCGGCGCAGCCGCCAACACGCTGCAATCCTACGAGCGCGACCTCGACGATGTCCGTTCGTTCCTGAACGGCAGAAACGTGCGCCTGACCGAGGCCGCCTCTGCCGATCTCGCCGCCTATCTCTCCTCGCTCGCCGGCCAGGGTTTCAAACCCTCCTCCCAGGCCCGCCGGCTTGCGGCGATGCGGCAGTTCTACAAGTTCCTTTATGCCGAAGGCATCCGCACCGACGATCCCACAGGCATTCTCGACGCGCCGAAGAAAGGCCGCCCCCTGCCGAAGACGATGGGCGTCGAGGAAGTCAGCCGGCTGCTGTCGCAAGCGCAGGCCGAGGCCGACGATCCGGCTCCCGGCCAGCTGCAGCGCCTGCGCATGCTGGCGCTGCTGGAGCTGCTTTATGCCACCGGGATGCGCGTCAGCGAACTGGTTTCGCTTCCGGCCCGCGTGCTCGATCAGGAGGGCCGCTTCCTGATGATCCGCGGCAAGGGCAACAAGGAACGGCTGGTGCCGCTGTCGCAATCGGCGATATCGGCCTTGAAATCCTACGGGCGCCTGATGGCGGCGGAAAACGCCGCGGCCAAAGATCCGCAGGAAAGCCCCTGGCTGTTTCCCGCCGCCTCCAAGGAAGGCTATCTGCCGCGCCAGGTTTTCGCCCGCGACCTCAAGAACCTCGCGATCCGCGCCGGTCTGACGCCCTCGATGATCTCGCCGCACGTCATGCGCCATGCCTTTGCAAGCCATCTGCTTGCCAATGGCGCCGATCTGCGCGTCGTGCAGGAACTCCTCGGCCATTCGGACATTTCGACCACACAGATCTACACGCATGTGCTCGAAGAGAGGCTGCAGCAGCTCGTCCAGACGCATCACCCCCTTGCCAAACAGGCGAAAAAGCACGAATAGGACCGGCGACAAGGGGCGGAGCCAGGAAAACGCCCCGGGCACAAGGAACGGAAACGCACCTCATGCACAATTATCTCGACTTCGAAAAGCCGATCTCCGACCTCGAAGGCAAGATCATCGAGCTGAAGAAGCTCGCAACGGAAGACGAGAGCATCGACACCACCGATGAGATCGGCAGGCTGGAGGTTCGCGTCCGCGAGGCGATCGTCGAAATCTATTCCAAGCTCAATCCCTGGCAGAAGACGCAGGTGGCCCGCCATCCGCAGCGCCCGCATTTCGTCGATTACGCCAAGACGCTGTTCCAGGAATTCACGCCGCTCGCCGGCGACCGCAAGTTTTCCGAGGATGCTGCGATCCAGGCCGGCCTTGCCCGCTTCCGCGGCCAGCCCGTCGCCGTCATCGGCCAGGAAAAGGGCAACGACACCAAGACGCGCCTGAAGCACAATTTCGGCAGCCCCCGCCCGGAAGGCTACCGCAAGGCGATCCGCATCCTTGAAATGGCCGACCGTTTCAGCCTGCCGGTCATTTCGCTGGTGGATACGGCAGGCGCCTATCCCGGCGTCGGCGCCGAAGAACGCGGCCAGGCGGAAGCCATCGCCCGCTCGACGGAAATGTGTCTCGGCGTCAAGGTTCCCCTCGTTTCCGTCGTCATCGGCGAAGGCGGCTCGGGCGGCGCGATAGCGATCGCCACCGGCAACCGCGTCTACATGCTCGAGCATTCGATCTACAGCGTCATCTCGCCGGAAGGCGCCGCCTCCATCCTCTGGCGCGATTCCACCCGCGCCCGGGAAGCGGCGACCAACATGAAGATCACCGCCGAAGACCTGAAATCGCTCGGCGTCATCGACGGCATCATTTCCGAACCGCTCGGCGGCGCGCATCGCGATCCCGACAGCGTGATAGCCGCAACCGGCGATGTGATCGCCAATGCGCTCGGCGAAATGGCCTCACGTTCCGGCGAGCAATTGCGCAACGAGCGGCGGCAGAAATTCCTCAATATGGGCCGCAATCTCTAAGCAAGACTTGGCGGCATCGATTGCGGCCAAACCTTGGCCACAATAATGTTATCTGTGACATTTGCGCTTGTGTTCCGGGCACGTCATAGGCTGTTAAGACTTTGTGAAGTATAAGCCACTTATGATTCCGCTTCGTGCCCGGACTCCATAGGCGGACCGGGTCGCATCATCTTTATGGGCTAGTTTGAATGCGCATACGTCATTTTGCCTATGTTTCCCTCATGGCGCTGGCTCTAGCCGGCTGCAACGATACGTTGGAAACGGCGCAGGTCGATCTTTCCAAGGTCAAGAACAAGGTCGAGCAGCCGCTTCCCTCCCATGTCCTTGCCCAGATGTCCGCCAAGGGCATGGATCGCAATTCGCCCATCATGATCCGCATCTTCAAGGAAGAAGGCGCGCTCGAAATCTGGAAGGCGAAGACCGACAACCGTTTCGACAAGATCGCCGATTACAAGATCTGCGCCTGGTCCGGCCGTCTCGGTCCGAAGGTCAAGACCGGCGACCGGCAGGCGCCGGAAGGCTTCTACGACCTGACGCGCGCCAACCTGAACCCCAATTCGAAATATTATCTGGCGATCAACACCGGCTTCCCGAACCGCTACGACGCGGTGAACGGCCGCACCGGATCCGATCTGATGATCCACGGCGCCTGCTCGTCCTCGGGCTGCTATTCGATGACCGACCAGCAGGTGCTCGAGATCTACGCCTTCGCCCGCGATGCCTTCAAGGGCGGCCAGACGAGCGTGCAGCTGCAGGCCTTCCCCTTCCGCATGACGGCGGAAAACATGGTGAAGCACCGCCTCGACCCGAACTACGACTTCTGGAAGATGCTGAAGGTCGGCTACGACAATTTCGAAGTGACGAAGCGCCCGCCCGAGGTGAACGTCTGCGAGAAGAAATATGTCTTCAACCAGCAGGCAACCGATGGCGGCGCCTTCAATGCCGGCGGCAAATGCCCTGTGATGTCGACACCGGCGGCGCTGACGGCGGCCCTTGCCTCCTACGGCAAGACCTATGACGCCGACTATGCCAAGGCCATGAGCAAATATGACGGCATGGCCTGGTACGATCCGTCCGAAGCAGAGCGCAAGGCCGTGGTCGCCAAGCTGCGCAAGGGCCGCGAACTCGCCTTCGCGCCGACCGGCACGTCGCTCGAAGCCGGCCGCATGGTCAAGGTCGCCGAACTCGAAGATATGATGGCCAAGCGCACCGCGCAAAGCCTCACCACCAACTCCGCGGCGGGCGCCACGCCCGCGGCACCCGCCCAGCCGCAGGCAACGGCCGTTGCCGCCGCAACACCCGCGGTCGTGCCGGTACCGACGCAGAACCCGCTGGCCTATACCGCGCCTGAACCGCAGGAAACGGCGGACGCCGCGACGAAGAAGCCCTTCTGGAAATTCTGGGCGCGGAACTGAACGGCTTGACCCCCGTTCTCTACGATCTTCGCGGCCTGAAATGCCCACTCCCCGTGATGAAGACGCGCAGGAAGCTTGCCGCCATGGCAAGCGGCGCGCTCATCCTCGTCGATACCAGCGACCCTCTGGCGGTGATCGACATGCCGCATTTCTGCAATGAGGACGGCCACGAACTGGTCGAGACGGAAAAGACCGACAACGGCCACCGCTTCCTGATCCGCAAGCGCTAAATTTCTCATCCATGAGCAAGCCGAAGGCGGCCGTCGCGCGCCTTCGCTCCCTGCGCGCGCTCCCGCCGTCGAGGATGATGCCGAAGCAGTCCCGAAAATTCATCATACAACTTGGCGACTTTTGTATGTTGACATTATCCCTTGCTGGTTTTAGCCATAATGCGCCGGTTGGAGGAGCGGCAGGATAAGGGGTCGATCGAGACCTTTGTTCCACGAGAAGAGCGCAAGTGCGTGCATGCAGATGTAAGCAGCCGTGCCGTCGGCCTCCGATGGCCACGTCGAGCTGCATTTGGCATGGCCGTTTGGCCTCTTCCCACACAACTTCTCAATCGTACCGACGCCAGTGCCTGATTGTGGAATATCGCCGGAAGAAGGCGACGCGTGCAGGGTTCTTTCCCTGGATTCGCAAAGCTGGCGTACCGACTGTGAAAAGTGAATTGTCATGCAATACGGGAGGATAGCATGAAGAATTTCGTTAAATTGGCGGCAGGTCTGATGGTTGCCGCAGCGTTCATGAGCAGCGCTGCCAGCGCTCAAACCGTGCTGAAATCATCCGATACCCATCCTGACGGTTATCCGACCGTCGAGGGCGTCAAATATTTCGGCGAGCTGGTCAAGGAGCGCACCAAGGGCCGCTATTCGGTCGAGGTGTATCATTCCGCCCAGCTCGGCGAGGAGAAGGACACGATCGAGCAGGTGCGCTCCGGCGTGATCGAGCTGAACCGCGTGTCGATGGCGCCCTTCAACGGCACTGTAAAGGAATCGATCGTTCCGGCCCTGCCCTACATCTTCCGTTCGGAAGAGCACATGCACAAGGTCATGGACGGGGCCGTCGGCGATCAGATCAAGAAGGCGTTCGAACCGGCCGGCCTCGTCGTGCTGGCCTTCTACGATGCCGGCGCGCGCTCCTTCTACAACAAGACGAAGCCGATCAACTCGGTGGCCGACATGAAAGGCCTGAAGTTCCGCGTCATCCAGTCCGACATCTTCGTCGATATGGTGGCGGCCCTTGGCGCCAATGCCACGCCCATGCCCTATGGCGAAGTCTATTCGGGGATCGAAACCGGCGTCATCGACGGCGCCGAGAACAATTTCCCGAGCTACGACACGGCCAAGCACGCCGAAGTAGCGAAGAACTACTCGCTCGACGAGCATACGATCCTGCCGGAAGTGTTCGTGATGAACAAGGCCGCGTTCGACAAGCTGACGCCGGAGGATCAGGAGATCTTCAAGCAGGCAGCCAAGGACAGCGTCGGCAAGCAGCGCGAACTCTGGTCGGCCAAGGTCGCTGAATCGCGCGGCAATGTCGAAAAGCTCGGCGCGCAGATCACCACACCGGAGAAGCAGGGCTTCATCGACGCCATGGCTCCGGTTTACGAAAAGCACGTCAAGGACGACGTGCTGAAGAAGATGGTCGAAGATGTGAAGGCCGTGCAATAATCGCAGCCTGCCTTCTTCTGATGGAGGACGGCGTCGGCATCGGGGTGGAGGCATTTCCACCCCGGTCCCTCTGCCTTCTCCTGCCTCATCTTTTCGATCCGCCCGATAAGGGACAGCAAGCGCCCATTTCGACGAGGTCCTTATGTCGAACACCCTGACACCTGCCGCCAATTTCATGACGCGGCTGAGCAACGCCGCGCTGTGGCTTGCCGGCATCGGCCTGGTGCTGATGACGGTCTTTGTCGCCTGGCAGGTATTTTGCCGCTACGTGCTGAACGACTCGCCGAGCTGGACGGAGCCGGGCTCGGTCATGCTGATGAGCTGGTTCATCTTCCTGGGCGCCGCCGTCGGCATCCGCGAGAACAATCATCTCGGTTTTGACGTGCTGCTTTATGTGCTGCCGAAATCTGGAAAACGCGTGCTGCGCATGATCTCGGACGTCGTCATCCTCGCCTTCGGCGCCGGCATGATCTGGTACGGCGGCGCGCTCATGAGCCTGACCTGGAACACCACCCTGCCGTCGCTGGGCATCTCGGGCGCGTTCGATTACCTGCCGCTCGCCGCCGGCGGCGTACTTGCCGTGATCTTCTCGCTGGAACGCATCGTGCTGCGCCTCGCCGGCGAACCGATCGACGAAGTGCTGGATGAGGTTCTGCCGGCGGAAATCGCCGTCGAGATCGAAAACATCAACGCCGACCCGAACGCAAAATTGAAGGTGTAGCGCGATGGAACTCTGGATCCTGTTTGGTGTTTTCACCGCCCTGATGTTGATCGGCACGCCGATCGCCTTCTGCCTCGGCGTCGCCAGCTTCGCGACGGTGCTCTACATGGGCCTGCCGCCCCTGGTCATCTTTCAGCGGCTCAACTCCGGCATGAGCGTCTTCTCTCTGCTTGCCATCCCCTTCTTCATCTATGCCGGCGACCTCATGGTGCGCGGCGGCATTGCGAGCCGCATCGTCGCCTTTGCCGCTTCCCTTGTGGGCCACGTGCGCGGCGGGCTTGGACAGGTCAACATCGTCACGGCAACGCTGTTCGGCGGCATTTCCGGTTCGGCGGTGGCAGAAGCGGCAGCCGTCGGCGGCCTGATGATCCCGCAGATGAAGCAGCGCGGCTATGGCGCCGACTATGCGGTCAACGTCACATCGATGGCGGCTTTGATCGCACTGCTCCTGCCGCCCTCCCACAATATGATCATCTATTCGATCTCGGCCGGCGGCAAGATCTCGATCGCCGACCTCTTCACCGCCGGCGTGCTGCCTGGCCTGTTGCTTGCAGCAGCGCTCATGGTGACCGCCTACATCGTCGCGCGCTCACGCGGTTATCCCACCGAGCCGTTTCCCGGCCTCGCCATGGTGGCGCATTTGCTTGCTGTCGCAGTGCCCGGGCTCCTGCTGATCGCGATCATCTTCGGCGGCGTGAGATCCGGCATCTTCACGGCGACGGAAAGCTCCTGCATCGCCGTCATCTACGCGCTGCTGGTAACCATCTTCGTCTACCGGCAAATGAGCTGGAAGGACTTCGTCCACGCCACGCACGGCGCGGTGCGTACAACGGCAATGGTGCTTCTGATCATCGGCACCGCGGCCGCATTCTCCTGGCTGATGGCCTTCCTCAAGGTGCCGGCCTCGCTGGTTCTCTGGATGAAGTCGGTCGCCGACGACCCGCTGACGGTGCTGCTCCTGCTCAACGTCCTCATGCTGGTGCTCGGCACTTTCATGGACATGGGCCCGACCATCATCATCTGCACGCCGATCTTCCTGCCGGTGGCGCAGGCCTACGGCGTCGATCCGGTGCATTTCGGCGTGATCATGATCCTGAATTTCGGCATCGGGCTGAACACGCCTCCGGTCGGCGCGGTGCAATTCGTGGCTTGCGCGGTCGGCAAGATTTCCGTCTGGGAGGCGATGCGGTCGATCTGGCCGTTCTATGGGGCAGGCCTCGTGGTGCTCGGGCTGGTCACCTACATCCCGGCGATTTCGCTGTGGCTGCCGGCCGTGTTCAAATAGGAGGCCGACATGGCTGCCGATACAGCCGTTGATCTGAAGATCGAGCGAAAGCCGAAACTCTGCGAAAGCGTGGTTTCGGCCATCCGCGGTCAGGTCTTGTCAGGCGAATACGCGCCCGGCGAAAAGCTGCCGACCGAGACCCGGATGGGCGAACTTTTCGGCGTCAGCCGCACCGTCGTCCGCGAGGCGATCGCAACCCTTGCCGCCGACGGGCTCGTCGAGGCGCGGCAGGGAGCAGGCGTTTTCGTGAAAAACCATCCGACGATCGCCTTCGGTTCGATCAGCCTCGATGTCGGCAACAAGATTTCCCATGCGCTCAACGTCATCGAGGTGCGCATGGGGCTGGAGATCGAAAGCGCCGGCCTTGCCGCGCAGCGCCGCAATGCCGCCCAGGAGGCGCAGATCCAGGAAGCGTTCTTCGAATTCGACCGGCTGCTCGAGCGCGGCGAAGCGACGGGCAAGAGCGACTTCGCCTTCCACCGGCAAATCGCCGCGGCCACCAACAATTCATATTATGTGGAAGTCCTCGACGCGCTTGGCATGCGGGCCATCCCCTGCGACGTCGCCTCCCCCTGGGGCACAGACAGCACGCTCTCGCGCGATTATCAGGAAGGCCTGCAGCGCGAGCATCTGGCAATTCTGAAGGCGATTTCGGCCGGCGACCCGGAAGCCGCCCGCGCCGCCATGCGCGCCCACCTGACCGCAAGCCAGGAGCGCTACCGCGTCCTGCTGAGCGGCCAGCAGGCCCGATGGCTTTCGGGCATCCCTAAAAAGGCCTAATCGCGCGTCAGATCCGCATGCCGGGAATGGCAAGCGGATTGTCCGACAGCGCTGCGCGATCCGGCGTATCGATGCGCGGCTTGCCGAGAAAGGCATCGAAAAGATCCTTCACGAAAGCCTCCGGCAGGTCCTTGGTGATCAGCACCATGCGCGTGCGCCGGTCTTGCGGGTCCGGCCAGGCGGCAAGACGCACCGGCGGATGGAAAATGCTCTGGACGCCATGCAGCACCAGCGGCCGCTCGGGCCGGTCGGAGACGGAAACGATCGCCTTCATCCTGAGCAGCTTCTCGCCATGGGCCGAGCGCAGGAGATCGATGAACATGTCGAGCGCCATCGGATCGATCGGCTTCTCCTCGATGATGGAGAAGGATCGGATCGACGCGTCATGGCGGTTGACGTCATGCGGATCCTGGTCCGTCTGACCGTGATGGTGGTCGTGGTGATGGCGATGGTGATGCCCATGATCGCCGTGATGATGATCGTGACTGTGACCATGATGATGCGCCTCATGCGCATCCTCGTCCTGCAGCCAGCGGCCGACATCGGCAATCTTCGTCGCCGGATCGTAGAGCCCGTTCACCAGCACCGCGGCCGTGCCTGCCTCGGCGCTGTCAGCATCCATTATCGCAGCGCGCGGATTAAGAGCCCTGAGGCGCTTTTCCAACGCGTCCATCTCACCGGCCATCGACCGTTTCGAGACGATCAGCCGGTCGGCGACCGCTGCCTGCTTGCGCGCTTCCTCGTGATTTCCGAGCGTCTGCAGCCCGTTCACCGCATCCACGACCGTGACGACGCCGTCGAGCTCGAAATTCGTGGCGATGATGGGATTGCCCATGATCGCCTGCATCACCGGCGCCGGGTCGGCAAGGCCGGTCGTTTCGATGACGACGCGCTTCACCGGCTTGACGCGGCCCGTCTGCACGGCATCCATCAGGTTCGCCAGCGTATCCACAAGTTCGCCGCGCACGGTGCAGCACAGGCAGCCATCCGACAGCTCGATGATCGAATCGCCGGAGCTTTCGACCAGGAGGTGGTCGATCCCGACATCGCCGAACTCGTTGATGATGACGGCCGCGTCCTTCATCGAGGGATCTTTGAGGATGCGGTTGAGCAGCGTCGATTTGCCGGCGCCGAGAAAGCCGGTCAGGATGGTGACCGGGATCCTGTCGTTGAGCGCACTCATCTCACTTCGCCTTTAGAAAGCTGTCGGGCGCGGCATCGGCACCGGAATATTGGCGATCGTTCCTGCCGTATCACCGCGAGCCACCTTTTCCGGCTTCTCGGCCGGCTGCGGGTCCTGCCCTGGAATGAGGCCGGCAAAGACGAATTGCGGCTCATGATCCATTTCCCGGATATAGGGCGACTGCACCTTCATGCGGCCGACCTCATCGCGCGTTTCGCTGCGTATCTTGGCGCCCTTGGCGCTGCAGATATCGGCGCTGATATCGGTCACCTGGTCCTGGCCCGGCCCATATGGCCGCAGCGAACCGAGCGTGTCGGAAGCGGGCATCTGGGTGGTGAAACCCTTCTGCAAGAGGTTCGCCGTCGCATCGGCGCGCGCCGCAAGGCTGTCCGTGCCGAGCACGACGGAAACCAGCGTGCGGCCGTTGCGCGTCGCCGAACCGATCTGGTTGAAGCCCGAGGCACAGATGAAACCGGTCTTCATGCCGTCCGCGCCGGCGAAACGGCCGATCAGCATGTTGAGGTTCGGCACGTTCTGCTGGCCCGTCGTGAAGCCTTCGAGGGAGAAATAGCCGGCATATTGCGGAAAATCGCGGCGCAGAGCCACCGTCAGCACCGCAAGATCGCGCGCCGTCGTATATTGGCCCTTGCCGGGCAGGCCGTTCGGGTTGACGAAATGCGAATCCGTCATGCCGAGCTTCAACGCCGCGCCGTTCATGCGCGTCACGAAGCCTTCCTGCGTGCCGCCGACGGCTTCGGCGACCGCAACCGCGACATCGTTCGCCGATTTCACCAGCAGGATCTTCAGCGCGCTGTCGAGCGTCAGCTTCTGGCCCGGCTTGAAGTACATCTTGGCGGCTGGCTGCGCGGCGGCGCGCTTGCTGATGACAATAGGCGTGTCGAGGCTGATCTGACCGGCGCGGATCGCGTCGAACACGGTATAGACGGTCATCAGCTTGGTGAGCGAGGCCGGATACCATTTGCGGAAGGCTTCTTCGTGCTCGAGCACGCGGCCGGTCTGCACGTCGACGAGAATATGCGGATTGGCCTGGGCAAGCGGAACGGAAGCAAGAAAACCGGCAGTCGCGGCGACTATGAAGCTAAGTGGCCGCAATGCGGCAAATAAACCAAAGTGGCTCGTCGACACGGCTCATCCTTCAGATATCAGGAAATCTCGAAAGCTTCACCTATCTAGCCTATATGGCTATGACATGGCAAAGGTCATTGACGAAGTAATTTGCATGAGCCTCACGCCCTTGTGAAGCGATCAACGATTGCCGGGATTGATAACAGGAACGCCAATATGCCGATTTTGAACAGAGCCGCCGAATTGCAGGACGAAGTCGCCGAATGGCGCCGCCATATCCACGCCCGGCCCGAGCTCCTTTTCGCGGTGGAAAACACGGCCGCCTTCGTTGCCGAAAAGCTCAAGGAATTCGGCGTCGACGAGATCGTCACCGGCATCGGCCGCACCGGCGTCGTCGGCCTCATCAAGGGCAAGGGCGAAGGCCGCCGCACGGTCGGTCTGCGCGCCGACATGGATGCGCTGCCGCTGACCGAAATCACCGGCAAGCCCTGGGCCTCGAAGACGCCGGGCAAGATGCATGCCTGCGGCCATGACGGCCACACCGCCATGCTGCTCGGCGCGGCGAAATACCTGGCCGAGACCCGCAATTTCAACGGCAATATCGCCGTCATCTTCCAGCCCGCCGAAGAAGGCGGCGGCGGCGGCAACCTGATGGTCCAGGACGGCATGATGGAACGCTTCGGCATCGAAGAGGTCTACGGCATGCACAACCTGCCGGGCCTGCCTGTGGGACAGTTCGCCATCCGCAAGGGCGCCATCATGGCGGCGACCGACGAATTCACCGTCACCATCAAGGGCCGCGGCGGCCACGCCGCCCAGCCGCATCGCACGATCGACCCGATCGCCATCGGCGCCCAGATCGTCACCAACCTGCAGATGATCGCCTCGCGCACCATCGATCCGCTGGCCTCGGTCGTCGTCTCCGTCACCAAGTTCAATGCCGGTTTCGCCCATAACGTCATCCCCAACGACGCGACATTCGCCGGCACCGTCCGCACCCTTGATCCCGAGATACGCACGCTCGCCGAGACCCGGCTGCGGCAGGTCATCGAAGGCGTGGTCGCAGCCCACGGCGCCGAGGCCGAAATCAGTTTTCACCGCAATTATCCCGTCACCATCAACCACCCCGACGAGACCGAACATGCCGTCGCCGTCGCCGGCGCCATTGCCGGCGAGGGCAACGTCAATCCCGAGATCAATCCGATGATGGGCGGCGAGGATTTTTCCTACATGCTGAACGCCCGTCCCGGCGCCTTCATCTTCATCGGCAACGGCGACAGCGCCGGCCTGCACAACCCGGCCTACGACTTCAACGACGAAGCCATCGCCCACGGCATCTCCTACTGGGTCCGCCTCGCCGAACAGCGCTTGGGTGTCTAAAGCGTATCGCGATCTTTCAGATCGCTCCTCGCTTTAGGTTTCTTGTTTTTTGCGCATGTCGTTATCGCAAAACCGCCGCATACTTTTGCGCGACATGCTTTGGCAACAATTAAGGCTTGGCTTCGCGCCAAGCCTTTTGTATGCATGGCGTCAAGTGGTCCCGTAGCTCAGCAGGATAGAGCACCAGATTCCTAATCTGGGGGTCGCGCGTTCGAATCGCGCCGGGATCACCAGCCTTCAAGCGCTTGGCAGATGAAACCAGATCGCCATCACGGCATGGCTTATTCCTTAATGGGTATCCCTGCCTCGATCGCAGCGTCGATGAAAGCCTGCCGCGCCTCTTCCCGGCTTCGTTTGCCGGAGATGACATCCGCGCATACGGCGCAAGCCCGGTCCAGGGCGGGACCCTCGTCTGTCGGCCAGTCTTCGATCAGCGCCCATGTTGCAGCCTGGGTGGTCTGGATCACCACCCATTGGTCCGGCCCTTCGAGGGCGATCGTCACCGGCTTTTTCCAAATGGTTTGCATCGTCTTTGCCTGCCTTGCGTGCTGCGGGAGCAGTTAGAATGGCCGGTCTCGTTTTGTAAACCGGCGAACGGATACTTCTGTACCCCTTCACGGCACCTGACGATAGGCTCGTCGTCTGCGCACGACGCGGCGCGTCCCGATCCCCAGCAGCGCAGCCATGATCCAGCCGCCGATAAACCCGATCGCGCCCCAAGCGAGACCGGCCAAACTGACGGGTACGCCGGGCACGAAGTCGCGCCAGGTATTGGCGAAAACTACATCATCGGCATTCCGCATCAGCACGAAGGGCTTGGCGACGGGCGCGGCGATGCCGAGTTTCAGCTGTTGCGAAAGCAGCGTTTCGTAGCGCGTGATCGTGCTCTGCATGGAAACGCCGCGGTCGCGCAAAAAGTCGTCGGGGGATTGGGCATAGGCTTTGAGCGCCTGCTGGCGATCGAGCTGGTGGGCGGCCGCCTGCCTGTTGAAGTCCTCGACGATGACGCGCAATTCGTCGAGCGCGCCGCCGATCCGCTGGCGGTACTGCTGGGCGAATTCCGGCGCCTGCGAGAAGACCGTACCGCCGGCAAGCCCGGCGATAATGGCGACTATTCTGGCAATCGGTCCCATGATCGGTGCCTCCGGCTATTCCTCTGCGCTAACGAGCCGGCGAGCCAAAGGTTTCTCCCTTCGACACAATCGGTAACCCTATGTGATTGAACCGGCAACGCTTCCGGCGAGTTGATGGCGTAACCAACAAGTTGCTCCCGTGAGCAACTGAGAAAGAGAGGCTTGTCATGAAACAGTTTATCCTCGCATGCACGCTCGCCGCAGCATCCGTTTTGTCAGCCGTGCCGTCTCAGGCGGCCAGCGTCACCATCACCACGGACAATCCCCGTTCCTATTACGGCGAATCCGAACGGCCCTATTATCGTCATCGCCCTTACTACCGCCATCACATGTCGCATCGCGTGTCGCGTGATTGCTTCACCAAGACGGAAAAGATCCGCCGGCACGGCCATACGGTCGTCAAGGAAACCCGGATCTGCCGATAGGACAAACCCCATGCGTGAAGAGCCCGCCCGATCCTCCCCGGCCGGGCTTTTCATCTGATTTCGCCATGAGGAACTTCGCAATATCAGCCGCGTTTATCGCGAAACAGGAGTATCGATCATGCGTATCAAGATGACTCTTCTGGCGATCGGCTATGTCGCCGTCAGCGCCCTGTTGCTTGCCATCGCTCATCAGCCGCAGGGGCCGGTGACCACTGGAAAGACCGACCGGATGGCCGGCTCTTCCTTCCTGGTCGAGCGTTTCGCCGGTTGATCGGCCAGGCGCCGGCTCGATAGAATGAAAGCGCCGGCAAGCCGGCGCTTTGAAATAGACTTAAGCTGATATCAATGCGGGCCGCCGGCGGTGGACCCGCCGAGCAGTATCCGGTTCTGCACCGCATTCACGCCCTCGACGGCCCTGGCGACTGCGGCCGCCCTTTCGATCTCGCCGACCGTGCCGACGGTGCCTGTCAGCACGATCTGATCTTCCTCCATCGTCACCTCAACATCCGATGCGTCGATGCCGCCGGCAATCGCCAGCGCGTTGGCAACGGCCGCCTCGACGGATGCGCGGTTGGCCACTCCCGCTTCTATTTCAGGCTCAAGCCCATGAAATGTCGGCTCCTTGAAAACCATGTTCCGTTCCTCCTTGAAACCTCAGAGAGAAACGCCACCGATCCCGTTTTGGTTTCGTGCCCTTACCAAGTGACGCGATAGCGCAGATTGACGCTGCCGGCCTCATCCGGTGAAAACGGATTGCTCACCGAGGCATCGAGATTGAGGTTCGGCAGGATGGCCTGCTTAAGCGCCACCGTGCTGGAGAAGTCGCCGCTGGCGTTAGTGACACCCGCGCCCGCCGAAAGCGAGGTTCCCGTCCAGGGATGGATCAGTTTCAATGCCTGCGACGCCGTCACCGAGGACTGCCTGGCATCGACCGGGTCGTAGCGAACGCTGACGGAACGGCTCGATTGCATATCGAGCGAATCCGACAGGATCCAGCTGCGCGAGCGGCTAAGGGTCAGCGCGCCGCTGCCGCGCAGCGTATCGACGCTGACCCTGGCGCCTCGCTGCGATTGGCCTGCCGGGGTGACGGTCGTCTTGCTGATCCTGCCCCACAGCATCGCCTGTTCGGAATCGGGCAGCAGCGCTCCGCCCTTGGTCGAGGCAAGGGCGAGATCGGCGCCGGCGCTCGTTTCCCACTCCGCCGGCAGGCGAAAACCCATCGTCGCCTTGTAGGATCGGTCCGATAGCTTGGCCGGCGTCCAGATCACCAGGTCGTCCGCCTTCGCCGCAGCAGCGGCAAAGGACAGAATGGAGAAAAGAATGCATGCTGTTTTGAATGTCGTCATGAGATCCGGTCGTTTTCACCTGACATAGGGCCGCAGCAGCCCCGAGAACCGCCGGCGGCATATGAAGTGCTCGCAGCGAACGCGCTCGGGAATGCGGCCAAGCTGCGATCCCGATTCTTCTTGTTTCAATTTTTGGCCGGAAAGGCCGTCGGCACCGAAGCGCCTGTTGGACACGGCAGCGTCCTCGTATTGCCTGCGACCGCGAACGGCTGCGGCAGATCCCGATTCGCTCGGGGTGTTATAAGGATCACATTCCGGCGGTACCCTGTAAACCCCTCGAGGGTTGAAATCTGCTGCACCGCACACTTGCCGCTCCCTCCAAAGCCTAGTAGAGCCAGAGCTTAACGAGAGAGATTTTTCGCGAAATTCCATGATGACCGGCAACACCGCGCCGCGGCGCCTCAGCATCTTCGGCTCAACCGGATCGATCGGCCGCAACACCCTCGATGTCGTCGACCATCTGGCTGGCCGGGAAAACTTCGAAATCTCCGTGCTGACAGGCAACGGCAATATCGAACTGCTCGCCCGGCAGGCCAGGTCGTTCGGCGCGCGGATGGCGGTTACGGCGAACGACCGGCATTACCAATCCCTGAAAAACGAATTGTCAGGCAGCGGCATCGCGGTCGCCTCCGGAAAATCCGGCCTGATGGAAGCGGCGGACCGCGAAGCGGACTGGGTGATGGCGGCGATCGTCGGCACGGCGGGCCTTGCGCCGACGCTCGCAGCCGCCCGCCGCGGCGCCGATATCGCCCTTGCCAACAAGGAATGCCTGGTCTCGGCCGGCGATCTCTTCATCAAGGCGATCCACGAAGGCGGCGGCAGGTTGCTTCCTGTCGACAGCGAGCACAATGCGATCTTCCAGGTGCTGGAAGAAAACCAGCGCCATGCCATCGAGCGCGTCATCCTGACTGCCTCGGGCGGTCCCTTCCGCACCGCATCTCTGGAAGAAATGGCCGGTGTGACGGTCGAGACCGCGCGTGCCCATCCGAACTGGTCGATGGGCTTGAAGATCTCGATCGACAGCGCCTCGATGTTCAACAAGGCGCTGGAGATGATCGAGGCCCGGCATCTTTTCGGGCTGAAGCCCGAACAGATCGAAGTCATCTTCCATCCGCAATCGATCATTCATTCCATGGTCGGCTATACCGATGGTTCGGTGCTGGCGCAGCTCGGCGCGCCGGACATGCGCACCGCCATCGGATATGTGCTCTCCTTCCCGCGCCGGCCGAACCTGCCGGTCGAGCGGCTGGATTTCGCTAGGCTCGCGCGACTGGATTTCGAGGCGCCGGACGAGCGGCGATTCCCGGCCTTGCGGCTGGCGCGGCTGGCAATGACACGCGGTGGCGTTCAGGGCGCGGTGCTGAACGGCGCCAAGGAAGTGGCGCTCGAAGCCTTCATCGAAAGGCGGCTGTCCTTCCTCGCCATGGCCGACATCACCGAAAGGGTCATGGACGATCTCGCCGACCTGCCGCCGGCTTCCGCCATGGACGATGTCTTTGCGGCTGACAGGCAGGCCCGACAAAGGGCAGCCGAGCTCATGAAGCTGGATGCTGCCGGCTGAAGGCCGCGCTTACCGCAGCCGGCCGCCGGCCTCGTCGAACAATCTGCAATCCGCCGGTTCGAACAGCAGGCTGACCTCTTCGCCCGCCGCGATGCTGACGGGCGAACGATGCTCGACCGTCAGCGACTGGCCATCGGCCAGCTGGCAATAGAGATATTGCGTTCCCCCGAGATATTCCGAGAAATCGACCGTCGCCGTCAGCTTGCCCTGATGCTCGGACGCCACTTTCAGATGCTCCGGCCGCAGGCCGAGCGTCACCGCGCTGCCGGCCGGTCTGCCTGTTCCGGCTAGGCCGCTTTCGATGCGCGAGCCGGCGACTTCGACCAGGCCTGCCTCGCCCCAGCGGGCATTCAGCAGGTTCATCCGGGGCGAGCCGATAAAGCCCGCCACGAACGTATTGGCGGGATCTTCATAGATTTCCCGCGGCGTTCCCGCCTGCTCGACGCGGCCATCGCGCAGCACGACGATCTTGTCGGCGAGCGTCATCGCCTCGGTCTGGTCGTGCGTGACATAGATCATCGTGTTGCCGAGTTCGCGGTGAAGGCGGGCGATCTCGATGCGCATCGAAACACGCAGTTCCGCATCGAGATTGGAGAGCGGCTCGTCGAACAGGAAGACATCGGGCTTGCGCACGATCGCCCGGCCGATCGCCACCCGCTGGCGCTGGCCGCCGGAAAGCTGTCCGGGCCGCCGGTCGAGCAGATGATCGATCTTCAGGATCGCGGAGGCGGCTTTGACGCGCGTCTCTATGTCGGCGGGGCTGGTGCGCGCCATCTTCAGCCCGAAGGCCAGGTTGTCGCGCACGCTCATATGCGGGTAGAGCGCATAGGACTGGAAGACCATGGCAATGCCGCGCTCGGACGGATCGAGATCGGTGACGATGCGCCCCTTGATCTCGATCTCGCCGTCGGTCACGTCCTCCAGGCCGGCGATCATGCGAAGCAGCGTCGACTTCCCGCAGCCGGAAGGACCGACGAAGACGACGAATTCGCCTTCGGCAATCGTCAGGTCGATCCCGTGGACCACCTGCAGACTGCCATAGCTTTTCCGCACGTCCTGGAGCACGACGCTCTTGTTACCCATACCGTTCGTCATCCCCAAGCGACCTATCTGCCCGACTGAACCCAGACGAGCATCTCTCCGGGCGCACGGTTGTCCCAGAGATGATAGGGCACGAAGCGCGCCGTGGCGACCTGCCTTGCAGCCGGCGCTTTGCGATAGAGCGGCGTGCCCCAGTTCGATGTTTCCTCACGCTCGACCTTGAGATCGAGGGCAACGGCATCGTTGAGGTCCTTCAGCACGACGGTTTCGGCCGCCGGCAGTTCGCGCGGCAGGACGATGGCGTTCAAGTCTTCGCCATTATCCGTCGTCTCCACGCAATAGACGAGCGGGCCGCGCATCAAGGCGACGCGTCCGGCATCCTGGCGCACCTTCGGATTGGCATATTGCGGGCGAAGCGTCAGCGGCAGGAACAGCGCGATGCGGTCACCATCGGTCCACTCACGATCGATCCGTGCATATCCCTGGCGAACATGTGCATTAAGGTCGAGCATCGCACCGTTGACGCTGAGCGTCGCGCCCTCCGCCCAATCGGGAATGCGCAGCGACAGCGCAAACCGAGCCGGCTTCTTCAGCCTGGTCGTGAAGGCGACGGCGCCGTCCCAGGGATAGTTGGTGGCCTGCTCCAGTTCCACCTCCGCACCATTGGCAAGCTTCAGCCGTACGGTGCTTTCGCCATAAAGATGGACAGCGACCTCATCGTCGGCAACCGCATACATGTAGGAGCCGATCGACGTCACCAGACGGGCGATGTTGGGCGGGCAGCAGGGGCAATGGTGCCACTTCCAGCGGTGGTGCTTGCCGGCACTTTCGAGCGGATTGTCGTAGAAGAAGGTCTTGCCGTCTGTGGAAAGGCCGGGCAGCGCGCCGTTATAGAGCGCCTGCTCCATGATGTCGGCATAGCGCCGGTCCGGCCCGCGTCCAAGCATGCGGCTCGCCC
Organism: Rhizobium sp. R339; assembly: GCF_002211395.1. NCBI lineage: Bacteria > Pseudomonadati > Pseudomonadota > Alphaproteobacteria > Hyphomicrobiales > Rhizobiaceae > Rhizobium > Rhizobium sp. R339. Next base: position 311,415 of record NZ_LOKV01000025.1, on the reverse strand, counting down.
AGAAGACCAGGCCCACGGAAGCGCATGTCTCCGCATAGGCCGTGTCGTTGGGCAGGTCGTAATAATCGGTGAAGCCTTCGTTGGAGGCGGCAGGCCCGATGCCGCCGGTGATGTACATCTGCTTGGTCGTCAGGTCGTCCCAGAGCGTTTCCAGCGCCGCCGTCAGGCTGTCGTCCTTATATTCGGTGGCGATGTCGGCCATGCCGGAATAGAGATACATGGCGCGCACGGCATGGCCGACGACCTTCTTTTGCTCGCGCACCGGCCGGTGCGCCTGCCCATATTCATAGGTCTTCTGGTGATAGTCCGACAGGCTGCGGCCGTCGCGAACGGCTTCAGCCGTGAAGAAGTGCGGCTCGGTGCCGCGCTCGTCGATGAAGAATTTCGACAGGTCGAGATATTTCTTCTCGCCCGTCACACGGGCGAGCTTGACCAGCGCCAGTTCGACTTCCTCATGGCCGCAATAGCCAGGAATCTGGCCCTCGCCATGGCCGAACACCTTGATCATGTAATCGGCATAGCGGCACATGATGTCGAGCAGCTTGCGCTTGCCGGTCGCCTGATAATAGGCGACTGCGGCTTCCATGAGGTGGCCGGCGCAATAAAGCTCGTGATGGTCGCGCAGGTTGGTCCAGCGCCGGCTTGGCTCCACGCGCTGGAACCAGGCGTTCAGATAGCCGTCCTCGTCCTGCATCTTCTCGTACATGTCGATGATCTCGTCGGCCCGCGCCTCCAGCTTCGGGTTCGGCCGGCGATAGAGCGAATAGGCGATCGTCTCGATCGACTTGCCGAGATCGGAATCCCAGAACATCTGCGTCGTCCCGCCCCATGGCTGAATGGGAATAACGACGCCGGGGCTCGGCTGGCTGACATCGATCGCCTTGAGCATGCCGGCTTCGACGCAGCGGTCGAGCAGGGTCTCGGCCGTCGAATTACAGACGGCATCCTGCCATTTGCCCCAGAACCCGCCGAGTTCGACATCGGGAACGGCGACAGGACGAAACTGGCGGTCATTACGTGAGTTGGTCATGGGCTCTACCTTCTTGGGATCATTTCACCGCGCCGGCCATCAGCCCGCGCATGTAGTAGCGTTGCAGGAGCAGGAAGACGATCAGGCAGGGGATCGTCATGACGACGACGCCGGCCTGCACCGCTCCCCAATTGATCGCGCCGAGCCGTCCGGCGCGAACCGCCGTCATCAACACCGGCAGGGTGTATTTCTCGTTGCTGGAGAGCAGCACGAGCGCGGCCAGAAACTCGTTCCAGGCATTGAGGAAGGCAAAGATCGCGACCGTGGCGACACCCGGAAGCACCAGCGGCAGGAGAACCCGCGCCAACAGCCTCAGATCGCGCGCGCCGTCGATGCGCGCGGCCTCCTCGATTTCCTTCGGCACGGCGTCGAAGGCGTTGCGCATCATGAAGACGGAGAAGGGCAATTGCAGCGTCACGTAGACGAGCGTCAGCCCGAGCAGCGAATTGTTGAGGCCGAGCTTTGCCAGGATGATGAAGAGCGGCGTCAGGATCGACTGGAACGGGATCATCAGCGTGGCGATGATCAGCACGAAGAGCACGTTCTTCATCGGAAAGCGGTAACGCGAGAAACCATAGCCGGCGAGCAGGCTGACGAGAACGGTCAGCACGACGGTGGCGACCGAAACGAACAGCGAATTGATCATGTGCCGCCAGATGCCTGCGCCGAACGTATCGAGCAGCGCGTAGGCATCGAAGCTGACGCCCGATGTCGGCCATGGCGGCAAGGGCGGCAGGCTGGATTCGGCGCCCGGACGGAAGGAGGCAAGGATCGCGATGACGAAAGGGGCGAGGAAGAAGATCGAGATTGCGACGCCGGTCAGATGATAGGCCGATTTCGCGCGGATGGCCTTGCGCTTGCGCCGTTCCTTTGACGTGCTCATCAGCGCTCCTCCCCGACCCGCAGCAGCCAGAGCTGCACGATGCTGATGGCGACGAGGATGGCGAGAAGGGCGATCGAGAGTGCGGCGCCGTAACCGAGATTGAAGGAGACGAAGGACTGGTTGAAGATGTAGTAGACCACCGAGATCATCTTGTTCTGTGGTCCCCCCGACGTCATGATGTAGAACTGGTCGAAGGCGAGGATCGAGCCGGTGACGGAAACGATCAGCGCCAGCGCGATCGTCTTGCGCATCAGCGGCAGCGTCAGGTGCCGGAAGCGCTGCCAGCGGCCGGCGCCGTCGATCCGGGCCGCCTCCGTCAGCTCAGACGGGATGGCCTGCAGCCCGGTTAGAAGAATGATCATGGTGAAGCCGGCGATCTTCCAGACGACCATCACCACGATCGTCAGAAACGCCGTGTCGAAGGTGGCCAGCAGATTGGGGCTTTTTTCGACGAGACCGAGCGCCCTCAGGGCCGGGCCGATGAAGCCGCTATCGACATTGGCGAGCCAGACCCAGAGCAGCGAGGCTGTGGCAAGGCCGACGACGACGGGCAGGAAGATGATCGTGCGGTAGGCGCTGACGAACTGCCGCTCCTTTTCGACGAAGATCGCCAGCGGAAAGGCGACGGCGAAGATCGCGACGGTGACGATCACGGTGTAGTAGGCGGTGAAATTCAGCGCCGCCATGAAACGCGTATCGTTGACCATGCGGAAATAATTGTTGAAGCCGATCCAGCGGGACGCGCCCATCAGCGGCCAGTTGTGAAGGCTCATCCATCCGGTGAACAGAACCGGCATGACGAAAAAGACGATGACCAGCGCCATGGCAGGCGCGATGTAGAGAAGGCCGCGCCAGTTCGATCTGCGCCGTCGCTTTCGCCGAGGCAATAGGATATCCGAACCGGAACCGGTCATCGAAACGCTCCGCATCTGACAATGTGAAATTGGCCGGGAAGCTGCCACCGCTCCCCGGCCGCGGCCGTGGGAGAGTTATTGGCCGCTATCGATGATCGATTGCATTTCCGACTGGGCGCTCGAAAACGCGCCGTCGACGTCGTCGCCGAAGATCGCGGCATTGGTGAAGGTCGCCCATGGGCCGTTGGCGCTGTTGATCAGGTCATTGAACTGCAGCGTATAGGGCGTCTTGGCGACGCCGATCGCCTTGAGGCCGACCTGCATGCGCGGATCGAGACCTTCGAGCACCTTGTCGGCGATATCGCCGCGCGTCGGCAGGCTGCCGTATTTTGCCATGACCTTCTGGCCGTCCTCCGAATAGATATATTCGAGGAACTCCTTCACCGCGTCGATCTTCTTCGTGCCCTTGGTGATGACGAAATTGTCGCCGCCGGCAAAGGACGAAGGCTTCCCGTCGACGCCCGGAATGAGGGTCACGCCGAAATTGATCTCGGGATGCTGGGTCACCAGCGTTCCGATGGCAAAGGCGCCGAGGCTTTGCTGGCCGATTTTGCCGTTGGTGAAGGTCAGGAAGTTCGTGCCGTTATCGCTGGCCGCGCCCGCCGGCACCAGGTCCTTCTTGACCATGTTGCGGTAGATGTCGACGGCCTTGCGCATCTGCGGTGTATCGAGCGTCGCCGTCTTGCTGTCGGCCGACAGGATGTCGGCACCTGCGCCCCAGGTGAGCGGCGTGAAGGTGAAGATCATGCAGCCGCCGCAGCCGCCGCCGGAGAAATAGAAGCCGTAGGTGTCGTCACCCAAGGCCCGGATCTTCTCCGCATTGGCGGTGATCTCCTCCCAGGTCGCCGGCGCCTTTTCCGGGTCGAGACCGGCTTTCTTGTAGAGATCCTTGTTCCAGGCGAAGACCGATGTCTCGACCGAGAGCGGCAGGCCGTAGATCTTGTCCTGATAGGTGCCGAGGCGGACATGCGAGGGCGACAGCGAATTGAAATAGGGGAGCGACTTTGCCCAGTCGGTCAGGTCTTCCAGCTGGCCGGCCGCGGCAAAGGCGGGATTGTAGATGAGGTCCATCGACAGCGCGTCGGGCGCCTGCCCGCCGGCAATCGCGGTCGCATATTTCTGCACGAGCTCGGAGAACGGCACTTCGGTCATCACGACCTTGTTCTCATGGCTGGAATTATAGGCCTCGACGACCTTCTTGAAGGCATCGCCGATCCCCGAGCGAACCCACATTTCGACATTTTCGGCGGCCGATGCGGCCGACACGAGGCACAAGGTAGCGATGCCGGTCGCCGCCAATAGACGCTTGATCATGACACTCCTCCCAATATGGCGCATCTCCTCGCGCCTTTGCTCATTCCCATTCCGGGGCCTTATCCCCCGCATGACTGCCGGACGACGAGCCGGCAGGGCAATTTCCGCACGCCGGGCTCGACAGGCCGTCCTTCCGCAAGCGCCAGCACCGTCAATCCGGCCTGCCGCCCGAGCTCCTTCAGCTCCATGTCCACCGTCGTCAGCGGCGGCCGCGTCTGGGCTGCGACAATCTCCCAATTGTCGAAGCCGATCACCGAAACGTCCTGCGGCACCTTGATGCCGCGCTCGCGCAGCGCATCCACCGCACCGCGGGCGATCTGGTCGTTGCCGCAGAAGAGCGCATCCGGCTTTTCTCCCGGCCGCTTCCAAAGCTGTTCCACCGCGTCATGGCCCCAGCTTTCCGACCAGACGCCATAGAGCACCGGCTCGCGGTGGCCCGCCACCTGATGATAGGCGCCGGCTCGTTCCCGCACCGAAAAGAAGTCCTCCGGTCCGGTGACATGCGCGATCCGCCGCCGCCCGATCTTCGCCAGCCACTCGACGGCCAGTCTCGCACCCTGTTCGTCGTCCGAACGAAACGTAACGCTGTTCTGCGTCCCCTCCGTGAAGGCATAGACGACAGGCACATGCAAATTCGACAGGTCGACCGGCAGACGCCTGTCCAGGCGCTTTCCTGTCGCGATGATGCCATCGACCTGTTTATCCAGCATCGCATCGACATGGGTCTGGGCGAGCGCCGGATCGTCTTCGATAGCGCAGAGGAAAACCGAAACCCCATGATCGACGAGAGCGTCGGAAATGCCCGCCATGACAGGCAGCGTGAAACGGCCATAGGTATCGTTCGTCAGCAGTCCGATGGTGAAACTGCGCTTGCTGAGAAGGCCTCTCGCCAGCGCATTCGGCCGATATCCGATCTCGCCGGCAATCCGCTTCACCCGCTCGCGCGTTTCCGCGCCCATTCGGCCAGTATCGTTGAGCGCCTTCGACGCCGTCGAGATGCTCACCCCGGCAGCGGACGCCACTTCATGGATGGTGATCCTGCCTCTCTTTCCTCCCGATATGTTCAGGCACGTCCTCCTTCTCAAGTTGGACTGAGAAAAGCTTTTACCAACTTCACTGTCAAGTGAGAAAAGGTTTTCTCATTCAAATCGGAAGATCTGATCGAAGGGTGCTGCGCGGTGAAAAAACACGCGTACGGAACCTGTCGATGCGGTAGGCATGTTCCCACATGCCAGCGTCGGATGACGTTGTTCAGTTGGAGAAAGGCTTACGACGAGCTCTTACGGCTGCCAAACAATCGCGGCCAGAACCCGATCGAGATTCTGGCCGCGATTCGAACCGGACGATGTCGAGAGAATCAGGCGACGTGCCTTGCCAGCGCACAGCGCGACCAGAGCGAATGCAGCGCCTCGACGAGATGGGCGATATCGGCATCGGAGTGCAGCGGCGTCGGGGTGATGCGCAGCCGCTCGGTCTTCTTCGGCACCGTGGGATAGTTGATCGGCTGGACGTAGACACCGCAATTGTCGAGCAGCAGGTCGGAGATCCACTTGCACTTGGCCGCATCGCCGACCAGCACCGGCACGATATGGCTGGGATTTTGCATGTGCGGAATGCCGCGTTGATCGAGCAGCGAGCGCAGCTTGCGCACCCGGTCCTGATGGCGGGCACGCTCGAACTGGCTGACCTTCAGGTGCTGGATCGAAGCGACCGCCCCGGCGGCGAGCGCCGGCGGCAACGCGGTGGTGAAGATGAAGCCGGAGGCAAAGGAGCGGATGAAATCGCAAAGAGCCGCCGAAGCAGCGATATAGCCGCCCATGACACCGAAGGCCTTGCCGAGCGTGCCCTCAATGACGGTCAGCCGGTCCATCAGCCCCTCGCGCTCGGCAATGCCGCCGCCGCGCGGGCCGTACATGCCGACCGCATGCACTTCGTCGAGATAGGTCATCGCGCCGTATTTGTCGGCGAGATCGCAGATTTCTTTGATCGGGGCGATATCGCCATCCATCGAATAGACGCTCTCGAAGGCGATCAGCTTCGGCGCCTTCGGATCGGCGGCCTTAAGCTTGGCCTCGAGATCGGCGATGTCGTTGTGCTTCCAGATCACCTTGTCGCATTTCGCGTAGCGGATGCCCTCAATCATCGAGGCATGGTTCAGCGCGTCGGAAAAGATGATGAGCCCCGGGATCCTGGCGCCGAGCGTGCCAAGCGCCGCCCAGTTGGAGACATAGCCGGAGGTGAAGATCAGTGCCGATTCCTTGCCGTGGAGATCGGCAAGCTCACGCTCGAGCATGACGTGATGGTGGTTGGTGCCAGAAATATTCCGGGTGCCTCCCGCACCCGCGCCACAGTGGTCGATGGCGTTCTTCATCGCCTCGATCACCTTGGGGTTCTGGCCCATGCCGAGATAGTCGTTGGAGCACCAGACCGTGACTTCCTTTTCGCCATCGGCCGTATGGCGCGTCGCGCGCGGGAAGTTGCCGCGGTGACGCTCGAGATCGGCAAAAACGCGGTAACGGCCCTCGGCATGAAGCCCGTCCAGCTCGTTTTTGAAAAACGCTTCGAAATCCATCATATGCTCCAGTATCGCGCGGCCGTTCTTGCCGACCGGACGTCCGCGCGTCAATGCTTACCCTTTGCTTTAACATCAACTGCGGCAAAAGGCCCAGTTTTTTGAATGATTCCAGATAAAAAAATACGCAAGCTGGGATGAATGAATCGATGCGGCATAACCCCATCGAAATTCGCGAAAACTACCCGGCGACGACAACGTCCCCATTGCAAAAAAATCGGCACAAGAGTGGACAACCCTTTCTTCCGACATAGTTTTCGCACTAGCGTGGCAAAAAAGACTAGGGACGGCCTATGCCCATTGGGCGACAACCCAGGAGAAAAGTAATGAAGAAAGCTGTCATACTCGCATTGATCGGCCTGTCGATCGCAAGCTGCACGCCGACCCAGCAGGGTGCCGGCATCGGCGCTGCATCCGGTGCCGTCATTGGCGGTGCGGTCACCGGTGACGTTCGTGGCGCGGCCGTCGGCGCCGCTATCGGCGGCGTGTCCGGCGCCCTCATCGGCAGCGTCGCCGAACAGCCGGGCCAGTGCTACTATCGCGACCGCTACGGCCGCCGCTACATCGACGCCTGCCCGCGCTGAGAGCGCTTGCACACCGGCCAAATCAGGAAATCCCGGACACACATCCGGGATTTTTTGTGCTAAATTAGCGCGCCAGCAATTTAAAATGGTACACCCCGCGCGATTTTGCCGCTAAGCTGTTCACGGCTGGGCAACGAAGCTTCATTGTAGGCGTAACCAAAAGCAGCGGATGCGGATAAGAGGGACAGGCCCGAAAACAGGTATTGCGTATCGGCGAACAGGCACCATGATGGTGGTTGCAGCGGCAGTTGCATTCTCACCGGTCCTGATCGGCGATGCTTACGCCTTCAAGCTTTTCGGCATTACCATCTTCGGCAAAGAGGAAGACGAAGGCGAGCAGGTGCCCGATCCTGTGCGCTACCAGGTCGATCTCAAGGCCGATACCGCCGATCCCGACCTCAGGGAAGCCTTGCAAAACAGTTCCCGCCTCGTCAGCGACCAGAAGCAGCCGGTGTCCGGCGATCTCGGTGTCGTCGTCAAGGCGCGCGACGACCGTGAACGGCTGATTGCCGCCTTATACGAAAAGGCCCGCTATGGCGGCGTGGTGACAATCACCATCGACGGCAAGAACATCGACGATTTGCCGCCCAACCCGACCTTCAACCGCTCCGGACCGATCCCCGTGACCGTCGATATCACTCCCGGGCCCGTCTTCAGGGTCAAGGAGGTTCAGTTCGGCGGCGACGCCGCAAGCCGCAATCCGGCCGATTACGATCTCGCCCCGGGCGCTCAAGCCGGCTCGCTCGCCATCATCAAGGCCGGCGACAAGATCGTCGAACAATTGAAGAGCGAAGGCCGGCCCTTCGCCAAATTGACGGAACGCAGGGTCGTCGCCGATCACAAGAGCGACACCGTCGATATCGTGCTTGCCGCCGAAGGCGGGCCCATCGCTCCGATCGGCGATGTCGGCGTCACCGGCGAAAAGACCGTCAAACCAGGCTTCATCCAGCGATATTCCCGGCTGAACAAGGGCGAGGCCTACTCCCCGGAAGCGCTGAAGAAGGCCGGCGAACGCCTGCGCGCCCTCGGCGTCTTTTCGAGCGTCACCATTCATGAAGGCGACGCGCTGGCGCCGGATGGCACGCTGCCGATGACGATCGAGGTTTCGGAAGGCAAGAGGCGCTATTTCGGCGTCGGCGCGCAATATTCCACCATCGACGGCTTCGGCGTCCAGGGTTATTGGGGCCATCGCAATCTCTTCGGCGAAGCCGAAACGCTGAGGATCGAGGGATCGGTCTCGCGGCTCGGAGAGACGACGGATGTCGGCAGCCTCGATTATTCCGCCGGCATCCTCTTCACCAAGCCCGGCGCCTTCTTTCCGGCCGCCACGCTGAAAGCCGGCATCGTCGCCAAGACCGAGAATCCGGACGCCTATAATGCGACGCTGGTCACCGCTTCGCTCGGCCTTTCCTACGAACTGACCGATCAGGACACGATCTCGGCAAGCGGCGAGGTCAGCTGGGAGCGTGACGACGACGCCTTCGGTACCAACGACTATCTCACCATTACCCTGCCGATCCAGTATGATCGCGACGCGCGCGACGACAAGTTCAACCCGACGCAGGGCTATCGCGCCACGCTCTCGGCAAAGCCCGGCTACGAGATCTTCAACGCCACGCCCTATGCGGCCTTCGAGGGCTCGATCTCCGGCTATCTGCCGTTCGGCGCCGAAGACCGTCTGGTGCTCGCCGGCAAGGTTGCCGCCGGTGTGCTGATCGGCGGCGGCGGGATCGAGGATATTCCCGCCACGCAGCGCTTTTTTGCCGGCGGCGGCGGCTCGGTGCGCGGCTACGGCTATCAGGAAATCTCGCCCTATAATGATGTGGGCGAGGCCACCGGCGGCCGCTCCTATGTGACCGCTTCGCTGGAAGCCCGCATCAAGATCACCGATACGATCGGCATCGTGCCCTTCGTCGATGTCGGTACGGTATCGGACAGCACCTTCCCCGGTTTTTCCGACATCCGCGCCGGCGCCGGCGCGGGAATACGATATGCAACGCCTTTCGGCCCGCTGCGGCTTGATTTTGCCATGCCGCTGAACAAGTACGAAGATGGCACAGATTACGGAATTTACGCCGGCATAGGCCAATCCTTCTAGGATTGCCGTTACCGCTTTGTTTTCCAACCTGTGGGCCGTCATGAAAACGGGGTAGTGTCCGCGCCGATGCAAACGCTGGCAAAAATCGTCAACTGGATCATTCGGCTCACCGGCTATGCCGTGGGCGCCATTTTGATTCTCGCCGTCGCAGCGCTTGCGATCTTCGGCTTTACGAGTTTCGGCGCCCGCATCGTCACCGAAAGGATCGCCTCCACCCTTTCCAACCGCGACATGACGATCGAAGTTCGCGAACCGGAAGGCCTCCTGACTGGCGGGCTTCGGGCCGCCGACATCTCCCTTTCCGACACCAAGGGCGTCTTCGCCGAAATTCACGGCATCGCGATCGACTGGAATCCGCTGGCGCTGCTGACCGGCACCTTCCACGCCAAACGCTTCGAGATCGATTCGGTCAACGTGCTGCGCAAGCCGGTACGTACCCTGCCCTCGCGGCCCGCGGCCGAAAATCCCGGCGGCTTCAGCCTGCCGATCAAGGTCGATATAGACCGCGTGACCCTGCCCGATATCAAACTTGCCGAACCCTTTGCCGGCCGCGCCTTCGCCCTTGCCGCCGAAGGAAACCTGTCGGCGGACGGCAACGGTGGCGAGGGCGCCATCAACGTCAGCCGCCACGCCGTCCCGGATGCCCGGCTTACTGCCGACATTGCCTATGCGCCGGCCGAAAACAGGCTGCAGTTGAAAGCCAATCTTTCCGAGCCGAAGGGAGGGCTGGTGGCCGGCTTTCTCGGCCTGCCGGGCGATCCGGCGGTCAACATCACTCTCGACGGCCAAGGACCGATCTCCGATTGGACGGGCAAATTGCAGGCCGCGCTCGACGGACAGCAGCGCGCCGCAGTCGAGGGCCGGCATGCCATCGCTGCGGACGGGCTCCACCATCTCGACCTCAAGGGCGGCGGCGATCTGAGCTCGCTTCTGCCGGCGGCGTTCCGGCCGCTTTTTGCCGGCCAGACCAATATCGATCTTGCCGCCACCTTCGATAACCGCGGCAAGATCGATATCCAGACCGGCAACCTTGCGACCGGCAGCGTCGTGATTGCCGCATCGGGCACGCTCGATCCGTCCGGCAACAACAGCCTGAACGCCAATCTGCTCGGCACATCCGGTCCAGTCGATTTTCGCTGGCCTCTCGCCGAGGGTGAAGCGCGCTTCCTGATATCGGGCCTCAACCTGGCGCTGACAGGCGACGCGCAGGCGGCCCGGCTGAACGTCAGCGGCTCCCTCGATTCCGCCAGGCTTCCGCAGGCCGATATCGGTAATGTCAAGCTGACGGCCAAGAGCGACGCCTTCAATCTCGCCGCCCGTTCCGGCAGCGTTCAATTGCGCCTCGTTGCCGGCGACGCGACCTTCACCGACCCGAACCTCAATCGCGCGGTTCAAGGGCCGGTGACGATCGCCGCGCCGCTGCAGATCTCGCGCGACGGCATCGGCTTCAACGGCACCACCGTCGAAAGCGCCAACATCAACGGCACCCTCAACGGTTCCTACCGGCAGGCGGATCAGGCGCTGACCGGCAACGTCAAGCTGACCATCGAACCGGCAGCTTTGCCGGTTGCGCTGACGGGCAAATTCGATGGGCCGATTTCGCTCGAAAGCCAGCTGGCCGGCACCATCCCGTCAAAATTCGCCTTCAGCAATATCGCCCTCTCCTCGACGACGCTCGAAGCCGCCGGCAATGTGGCGCTCGACGGCTCGGCGTTGAACGCCGATCTTTCCGGCCGGCTGCCGGACATCGGCAGACTGATGGCGGGCGCCAGCGGCAGCGCAGGCTATGCGTTGAGAATGGGCGGCGAGCTGCCCGCCATCTCGGTGACGGCCAATCTCAAGGCCCCCCGCCTGGAGATGGCCGGCCGCGCCCTTACCAACCTCAATGTCGACCTTTCGGGCATCGCCGATCCCAAGGCGCCGCAGGGCAAGATCGCCGCCACCGGGGCGATCGACGGCCAGCCGATCGGCATCAACGGCGACATTCTCTCAGAGAACGGCAAGACCAGAATTCCGGCACTGACCGCCGATATCGGCGGCAACCGACTGACCGGCAATTTCGAAGTGTCGCCTTCCCTGGAGCCGACCGGCGCATTGACCTTCGATTTCCCCAATATCGGCCTGCTCGCCGCGCTCGGCGGTCAGAAGGCCGCAGGCGATCTCAAAGGTTCCATCGACGTCAGCAGCGATAGCGGCAGGATCGGGCTCAAGCTGCTTGCGTCAGGCAACGCGATCCGTCGCGATACGATTGCAATCGTTAAGCCGGATATCGACGTCACGATCAGCGACCTCGGCGCCTTTGCGGCAAACGGCACGGTGAAAGCCGAAGAACTGAGCGCCGGAACGAACAGGCTTGCCGGCCTCTCGCTCGGCTTTACCAAGCAGCAGGACCGTACCGACTTCGACCTCGATGCCGCCTATGACGGCAATCCTGTAATGGCGGACGGCAATATCGAGACTTCAGGCGACAATATCGGCCTGGACCTCGATCGCTTCTCGGCAAGCCCGCGCAACATCCCGATCGAGCTTGCCGCACCGACGCGCGTCACGGTCACCGGCAGCACCGCCAATCTGAACGGGCTGACGTTGAAAACGGGAGCCGGCTCCGTCTCGGTCACTGGCTCCGCCGGCGAAACGCTGAAACTCGACGCCGATATCAGAGAGCTGCCTGCCGCGCTCGCCAACGGTTTCGTGCCGAACCTTTCGGCCGGCGGCACGATTTCCGGCACGATTGCCGTAACGGGAACGCCTGCCGCGCCCGTGGCCGACTTCAAGCTTGACTGGAAGGACGCAACGACGGGTCAGACCAAAGGGGCTGGCCTTGCGCCGCTCGGCATCACAGCCGGCGGCAAATTCGCCGACAAGAGGCTTGATTTCGATACGACGGTCGGCGGTGCTGACGGTCTTTCGCTCAAGGCCGCCGGCAATGTTGGACTCGCCGATCCGGCGGCCCCGGTCCTCGATGTAAACGCCGATATCGTCAACCTGCCGGCCCGCATCGCCAATGGCTTCGTTCCCGACCTCGCCGCAGAAGGCACGATAACCGGAAAGCTGGCCGCCTCCGGCTCGGCAATCGCTCCCACTGCCGATTTCGATCTCGATTGGAAGGGTGCTGCGACCAGCCATACCAAGCGCGCCGGCCTTGCCGATCTCGCCGTAAAGGCATCGGGGCGATTCGCAAACAGCAAGCTCGATTTCGACACGGCGGTCACAGGCGCCGACAGGCTGTCGCTGAAGGCGAACGGCAATATCGGCATCACCGGCACGACGGTCGGCGACGTCAGGGTCGATGCGGCGCTGGACAATGTCCCGGCCAGCATCGCAAACAGCTTCGTTCCCGATCTCGCCGCAGAAGGCCTGATCTCGGGCAAACTCTCGGCCGCAGGCTCTCTTTCGGCGCCGGCCGCGAATTTCGACATCAATTGGAAGAACGCTGCGGTCAGCCACACCAGACGCGCCGGCCTTGCCGGCCTCGGCGTGACTGCGTCGGGAAAATTCGCCGACAACAAACTTGATTTCAACGCGGCGGCGAGCGGCGAGAAGGACCTCTCGCTGAAGGCCGTGGGCAATGTCGCTCTTGCCGGCACGGCGGTCGACAACATGAAGGTCGATGCCGAGATCGCCAATATTCCCGCCAGCCTCGCAAACGCCTTCGTTCCGGATCTTGCCGCCGGCGGCACAATTTCAGGCACTATGTCGGCCGCCGGCACGCCTGCCGCACCGAAGGCCGACTTCAAGCTCGGCTGGAAAGACGCTGCGACCAGCCACACCAGGAGCGCCCGTCTCTCCGGCCTCGCACTGGCCGCATCCGGCCGTTTCGCCGATAACCGGCTCGATTTCGACGCCAATCTCGGCGGCGAGAGTGGCCTCTCCCTGAAGGCCGCCGGCAATGTCGCGATAGAGGGAACATCGGTTCGCAATCTCGACGTCAAGGCCGATCTCGCCAATCTGCCCGCGGGCCTTGCCAATGGTTTCGTGCCGGGTCTCGCCGCAGAAGGCACCGTATCGGGAACGGCATCCGCTTCCGGAGCGCTGCCGAAGCCGGCGGTCGATTTCAAGCTGGACTGGAAGAATGCCGCAACCGCACAGACCAAGAGCAGCGGCCTTTCCGGCCTTAGTGCTGCGGCATCCGGCAAATTCGTCAACGACAGGGTCGATTTCGATGCCAACCTCACCGGCAGGGACGGCGTGCTGGCCAAGGCGAAGGGCGGCGTAACGATCGCGGGGACCGCCATTCGCGATCTTTCGATCAATGCGGATATCCCTGCCCTGCCGGCAAATATCGCGAATGCCTTCGTCCCCGGTCTCGGCGCCGAGGGCATGATTTCGGCAAGCGCGATCACGTCGGGAACCCCGACCGATCCGATCGTCGATTTCAAGCTCGACTGGAAGGATGCCGCGACCAGCCACACCAAGGCTGCCGGCCTTTCCCGCCTTGCCCTGGCGGCGACGGGAAAATACGCTGGCGACAGGCTGGATTTCGATGCCAATCTCAGCGGCAGCGGCGGCATTGCCGTGAAGGCAGCCGGCAACCTCGCCATCGCAGGCACGTCGATCCGCTCGGTCGACGTCACGGCCAATGCCGAGAATGTTCCGGCCGGCATCGCCAATGGCTTCGTTCCCGGTCTTGCCGCCGAAGGCACTGTCTCGGCAACCGCAAAGGCGGCCGGGGCGCTATCGGCGCCCTCCGTCGACTTCAAGGTCGATTGGAAGAACGCCGCGACGAGCCAGACGAAAGGCGCCGGCCTCTCGCCCTTCACCATCGGCGCATCAGGCAAGCTTGCCGACAACAAGCTGACGGTCGACACCAGCCTCGCCGGTGACGCCGGCATGTCGCTGAAAGGCGGCGGCAGCGTGATGATATCTGGCAATCGCGCCCTCGACATGCGCTTCAACGGCAATCTTCCCTTCGCCGTACTCGGCACGCCGCTGGCCGAGCAGGGCTTCGTCGCCGACGGCGTCGCCACCGTCGATCTCCGGATCGGCGGAACGGCCGCGACACCCGTCATCAACGGCACGGTCGCGACGTCAGGCGCAAAACTCGTCGATGTCCGACGTAATCTCGCCGTCAACAATCTCGCGGCAACCGTGACCTTCAATGGCAACCAGGCCGTCATCTCCCGCCTCAGTGGCAATCTCGGCGGCGGCGGCACGATTTCGGCAAGCGGCACCATCGGCATCCAACCGGCCGGCGGATTCCCCGCCGATATTTCGATCAAGCTCGACAAGGCGGTCTATGTCGATGGAACGCTCGTCGTCTCGACCGTCAGCGGCAACCTCGGGCTGCGCGGACCGGTCATGAGCGCGACGCTGAACGGCAAGCTCCAGCTGGAAAAGACCTCGATCACCATTCCGGAAAAGTTGCCGACCTCGCTGCGGGAAATCGACATCCGCCACAAGAATGCGCCGCGTGCGGTGCTTGCGCAGCTGCGCGACGAGGGCGAGCGGAAGCCGGGAGAGAAATCCTCGGTTCTCACCCTCGATCTCCAAATCGACGCGCCCTCGCACATCTTCGTGCGCGGCCGCGGCATCGATGCCGAAGTCGGCGGCAGCGTGACGATCCGTGGAACGGCGGCAGCACCGATCGTGACCGGCGGCTTCACCATGCGCCGCGGCCGGCTGACCATCCTCAACCGCCGCCTGGATTTCTCCGACAAGAGCAGGATCACCTTTGCCGGCGACCTGACGCCGGCGCTCGACATGGAAGCGACCTCCACCTCCGGTACGACGACTCTGACCGTTGATGTCGCCGGCCTTGCCACCGATCCCTCGATCACCTTCTCCTCCTCGCCGCAGCTGCCGCAGGACGAGGTGCTGGCGCAGCTGATATTCGGCCAGTCGATGTCGAAACTCTCGCCGGTGCAGATCGCCCAGCTCGCCGACGCCGTCAGCCAACTGGCCGGCAACCGCTCCACCTCGCTGTTCGAAGGCCTGCGCAACCAGCTCGGCGTCGACGACCTCGACATCAGCACCGACGAGAAGGGCCAGACGAGCGTCAGTGTCGGCCGCTATCTCAACGACCGCACCTATTTCGAACTGCAGCAGGGTGGCGCGGCCGGCGCCAAGGCCATCATCAACCTCGATGTCGGCCGCGGCGTCAAACTGCGCGGCGCAGCCGGCGGCAACGGCGACGGCGAAGCCGGTATCGTCTATGAACGAGAATACTGAGCCGGCTGGGACTGCTTAGAAACCGGTCTTGCTCGTCTTCAGAAGAATATTGGTCTCGGTCGAGTTGATGCCGTTGATCAGCCGGATGCGGCGCAGCGTCTCGTCGAAGGAAGCAAGGTCGCGATCCTCGAGTTCGGCGACGAAATCCCATTTGCCGTTGGTGCTGTGAAGGGCGCGGACCTGCGGCAAGCCCCTGAGCTGATCGGCGACCCTGTCGGCGAGTTTGCCGAGCACCTCGATCATCACGATGGCGCGCACGCCGGCGGACCGGGTCTCGTGGCTGGTGCGGATAGTGAAACCGACAATGGTGCCACTGGCCACCAGCCGGTCGATGCGGGCGGCCACCGTCGCCCGCGATGCGCCCGTAATCGCCGCAAGCGATGAAACGGAAATTCGGGCATTGTGGCGAAGGGCGCTCAGAAGTTCGGTATCGAGATCATCCACGCTGATCACTTTGTCAAAATAGCTTTATCAATCTGCGCAATCATAATTCATTTCTGACACTTTTCCATCTTTTTGCCGGCAACCCATTATCCCACTATCGGCCAAAACAGGCCTCAATCCGGAGCCCCCGAATGAATGTCCAATCGAGATCTGTCACCCTCATCGGCGCACCGCTGGAAGAAGGCTCCGGCCGCCGGGGCGCCGCCATGGGCCCTGCGGCGCTCCGCATTGCCGGCGTCGACCAGACGCTGATCGATCTCGGCCACGATGTCGCGGACAACGGCGATCTCAGCATCGTGCCGGCGATGGATCTGCCGAATCATCCCAAAGCCCATAATCTGAGGATCGTCGGCGCTTTCACCCGCGCGCTCGAAAGCAGCGTCTATGAGGTTGCCGCCGCCGGCCGCTTTCCGCTGATTCTCGGCGGAGACCACAGCCTTTCCATGGGCAGCGTCTCCGGCATGGCCCGCTATGCCGCCAGCAAAGGCCGGCCGCTCTTCGTGCTTTGGCTCGATGCGCACGCCGATTTCAACTCTCCCGCCACCTCGCCCTCCGGCAATATTCACGGCATGCCCGTCGCCTTCTTCTGCGGCGAGGCGGAGTTCGCCGAAATCCTGCCGAAGGACCGTCCCTTCGTCGACCCGAAGCATGTCTTCCAGGTCGGTATCCGTTCGGTCGATGCGCGCGAGCGCGAGGAAATCCATGAACACGGCGTCAACGTCTTCGATATGCGGGCGATCGACGAGCAGGGCATCGGCGCCATCATGCGGCATATTCTCGACGTCGTCGCCAAGGCGAACGGCCTGCTGCATGTCAGCCTCGATCTCGATTTCCTCGATCCCGATATCGCCCCCGGCGTCGGCACGACGGTGCCCGGCGGCGCGACCTTCCGCGAGGCCCATCTCGTCATGGAAATGCTTTCGGACAGCGGCCTCGTTTCGTCGCTGGATCTTGTCGAACTCAATCCGTTTCTCGACGATCGCGGCAAGAGCGCCCGCATCCTCGTGGAGCTGACGGCAAGCCTCTTCGGCCGCCGCATCTTCGACCGCCCGACACGCGCAGCATAGAGGGGAGAAAGCCATGAACACGTCGGAAAAACTGATCGCCACGGAACAGCGGCTCGGCGCCAACAATTACAAGCCGCTCGACGTGGTGCTGACGCGCGGCGAAGGCGTTCATGTCTGGGATACCGAAGGCAATCGCTATCTCGATTGCCTCTCGGCCTATTCCGCCGTCAACCAAGGCCACTGTCACCCGAAGATCCTGGCCGCCATGGTCGAGCAGGCGGGAAGATTGACGCTGACCTCCCGCGCCTTCCGCAACGACCAGCTCGCCTATCTCTACGAAGAGCTTGCGGCGCTCACTGGCTCCCATAAGATCCTGCCGATGAATTCCGGCGCCGAGGCGGTCGAAACCGCCATCAAGGCTGTGCGCAAATGGGGGCACGAGGTCAAGGGCGTGCCCGAGGGCAAGGCGGAGATCATCGTCTGCGCCGACAATTTCCACGGCCGGACGCTGAGCATCATCAGTTTCTCCACCGATCCCGACGCCCGCACCGGCTTCGGCCCCTACACGCCCGGCTTTCGCACCATTCCCTTCGGCGATGCCGAGGCCTTCGAGGCCGCGATCAATGGCAATACGGTTGCCGCCCTGATCGAGCCGATCCAGGGCGAAGCCGGCGTCATCATCCCGCCGGCCGGTTATTTCACCCGCATCCGCGAGCTCTGCACTGATAACAACGTCACCCTGATCCTCGACGAGATCCAGACCGGTCTCGGCCGCACCGGCAAGCTGCTGGCCGAGGAGCACGAAGGCATCGAGGCCGATGTGACGCTGATCGGCAAGGCGCTGTCCGGCGGCTTCTACCCGGTATCGGCCGTGCTTTCGAATTCCGAGGTGCTGGGCGTGCTGAAGCCCGGCCAGCACGGCTCGACCTTCGGCGGCAATCCGCTCGCCTGTGCGGTGGCGCGCACGGCGCTCAAGGTGCTCGTGGAGGAGGGCATGATCGAGAACGCCGCTGCCATGGGCGACTATTTTCTCGAAGGCCTCCGCTCGATCCGCTCGAACATCGTCAGGGACGTGCGCGGCCGCGGCCTGATGATGGCGATCGAACTCGAGCCCGAAGCCGGCGGCGCGCGGCAATATTGCCATGCGCTGAAGGAACGCGGCCTTCTCGCCAAGGACACCCATGACCATACGATTCGCCTCGCTCCGCCATTGATCATCACGCGGGAACAGGTGGATTGGGCGGTCTCGCAGATCGAAAAGACGATCAGCTGAAGTAAATCCAGGCCGAAAACGTTCATAAACGCGTCTGCCGATTTAGATTTGGGCAACACTCTTTCGCTAATGTCGTCGTAACCGTAACGATGCTTCGCCAAGCGCCAAGCCATCGCGTGGTGTGAAGGCAAGGCTTGTCAGCGCCAATGGTGGCGCACCCGCTTCTGCTTTGGCTTACGACAGTTGGGAAGAATTCTAATGGCCACGATCAATTCCACTAGCTTCAGCGGCGACACGCTCGAAATCATCGCCTTCCGCCTGCATGACCAGGAATTCTGCGTCAAGACCACGACCATCCGCGAAATCCGCGGCTGGGCGCCGTCGACGCCGATCCCGCATTCGCCGGCCGACGTCATCGGTGTCATGAACCTGCGCGGCTCGGTCATCCCGATCATCGATCTCGCCTATAAGCTGGGCATGAAGAGCACGGTCGCCAATGAGCGGAGCGCCATCGTCGTCGCCGAAGTCCACAGCATGGTCATCGGCATGCTGGTCGACCGCGTCTCGGACATTCTCACCATCTCCTCCAGCCAGGTCCAGCCGGTGCCTGAGGTAACCGCCTCCTTCGACCGCGCCTATTGCGAAGGCATCATCGCTTCGGAAAATGGCATGATCTGCTTCCTGAACCTCGCCAAGATGTTCAAGGAAAACGAGACGGACGAACTGGCCGCCTGATCTTCCAAAACAATTCGGCAATGAAAAACCGCCTCTCCGGGCGGTTTTTGTTATCGGTCACAGCGCAGTCTATGCTTGCCGTTAGTGTGCGATACTTTAAAATTAGCGATCGCTTTTATACGCAATATTAACCACGCGCCACCACTATGGGTGACGAAGCCTACGGATGACATGTCTCCGGTCCTCGGAATGCCCCGCTTCGCTTCTATCAGGCCGAAACAGCGACAGCTGTGGACTTCAGAGAGACGGATATGTTTGGGCTATCCTCCGATTCAAAATACATTCTCGATGCCATCTCCAAATCGCAGGCAATCATCGAATTCGATCTCAAGGGTAATATCCTGGCGGCGAACGAGAATTTCTGCCGTGCGCTTGGCTATAACCTGAACGAAATCCTCGGCAAGCATCACAGCATGTTCTGCGAACCGGCCTATACGGCGACTGCCGATTACCGCGAATTCTGGGCACGGCTCGGACGCGGCGAATATGATGCCGGCGCCTACAAGCGTTTCGCCAAGGGCAACAGAGAAATATGGATTCAGGCGTCCTACAACCCGGTTTTCAGGGGCGGCAGACCGTTCAAGGTCGTAAAGTTTGCAGCCGATATCACAGCGGCGAAACGGAAGGCCGTCGATGATGCCGGCAAGCTGGAAGCGATCTCACGCTCGCAGGCGGTAATCGAATTCACGCCCACGGGCGAAATCCTGACCGCCAACGAGAATTTCTGCAATGCGCTGGGATATTCGCTCGCCGAGGTCGCCGGCAAGCACCACAGCATGTTCTGCGATCCTGCCTACGCCAGGACAGAAGACTATGCCAATTTCTGGAAGCGGCTGGCGCGGGGCGAATTCATCGCCAATGAATTCGTCCGGTTCGGCAAGGGCGGCCGGCAGATCTGGATACAGGCAGCCTATAACCCGATCCTCGATGCCGACGGCAAGGTCAACAAAGTCGTAAAATTCGCAACCGACGTCACCGAACGCATGAGTGCCATTGCTCAGCTCGGCACCGCGCTGCGCGACCTCTCCGAAGGCAACCTGACGCGGACGGTGGATACGCCTTTCGTTCCCTCGATGGAACAGCTGCGCCACGATTTCAATACCGCCATCGGCGACCTTGCCGAAACCATGAAGACGATCGGCGAAAACGCCGGCGCGATCGCCGCCGGCTCGCGCGAAATCGGCGCGTCGGCCGATACCTTCTCCAAGCGGACGGAACAGCAGGCCGCATCGATCGAGGAGACGGCTGCCGCGCTGGAGGAGATCACCACCACCGTCAACGATTCCAGCCGCCGCGCCGACGAAGCCGGCCGGTTGGTCGCCAAGACCAAGCAAGGCGCCGAGCAATCCGGCGTGGTGGTCCGCAATGCCGTCGCGGCCATGGACCAGATCGAGCAGTCCTCGCGCGAGATCAACAACATCATCGGCGTGATCGACGATATCGCCTTCCAGACCAATCTTCTGGCGCTGAATGCGGGCGTCGAGGCTGCGCGCGCCGGCGAAGCCGGCAAGGGGTTCGCGGTCGTGGCCCAGGAGGTCCGGGAACTCGCGCAACGCTCCGCCAAGGCCGCCAAGGAGATCAAGGCGCTGATCAACACGTCGAGTGAACTCGTCAGGAACGGCGTCGGCCTCGTCGGCGAGACCGGCCAGGCGCTCGAAGAGATCGTCGCCCAAGTCGGCGATATCGACGGCAATGTCGAGGCAATCGTCAGAGCGTCGAAGGAACAGGCCGTCGGTCTCAAGGAAATAAATCAGGCGGTCAACACCATGGACCAGGCAACGCAGCAGAATGCCGCGATGGTCGAGGAGAGCACGGCCGCCAGCCACAGCCTTGCGAGGGAGGCCGAAACGCTGCGTGTCCTCTTGTCGAAATTCCGCCTCCCGAGCCAGACCCAGCCTGTCAGCAGGCCCGAAACGCGACAGATGGGATCGCCGGCGCTGCATCTCGTCGCGCGCGTCGCCAAGGCCCACGGCGCTGCCGCGCCAACTGCCCAAAGTTGGGAAGAATTCTGATTTAACGCATGTCGCGCAAAAGTGTGCAGCGGTTTTGCGGTAACGACATGCGCAAAACAAAAACCTAAAGCGCAAGAGCGAATCTGAAAGATCGCGATGCGCTTTAGAGCGCGCCGCCTGGAACTAGGCGGCGCGCTTTTCACCAGTTACCCAAAGAGGGCGAAAGTCGCCTTCAGCGTTACCCAGACGCCCCAGAGCAGCGGAATGCCGACCACGGCCCAGGCAAGCATGGCCTTACCATCCAGCCCGCCGGTACCGATGCCGAAGGAGCCGGTCGGACCGGCATTGACGGCGGCCGACTTCGCCTGCAGCGCCGCAACCTCGTCATCCCTCATGAACCACTTGTCCGGAAGCGGCCTGACAAGCGCGTTGGCGACGAGGCCGAGCGCCAGCATGCCGGCGAGGATATACATGGTTCCGGTATAAAGGGCTGGACCAGGTGCAACGCCGGCGGCGATCTGCGCCTCGCGGATATAGTTCACCACGACAGGGCCGACGATGCCGGCCGTTGCCCAGGCCGTCAGCAGCCGGCCGTGGATGGCGCCGACGAACTGCGTGCCGAAGATATCGGCAAGATAGGCCGGGATGGTCGCAAAGCCGCCGCCATACATCGACAGGATGATGCCGAAGGAAAGAACGAACAGCGCCTTGTTGCCCATGCCGGCGAAGGTCGGCGCCAGCGCATAGAGCGCGATGCCGATGATGAAGAAGCTGTAGTAAGTATTCTTGCGGCCGATCTTGTCGGAGAGCGACGCCCAGAAGAACCGTCCGCCGATATTGAAGAGCGACAGCAGGCCAGCAAAACCGGCGGCGATCGTCGCGATCGACGCCTTCTGTCCGGCGTCGAGCTGGGCAAAGCCGACATCAGGCAGGCCGATCAGCGAGCCGGCGAAGATCTCCTGCAACATCGGCGAGGCCCATGCCGATGACGCCGATACCGGCCGAAACGTTGAGGCAAAGCACGGCCCAGATCAGCCAGAACTGCTTGGTCTTGTGGGCGTCACGCAAGTGCACATGCCGGGTGGTGATCATCGTGCTCTTGGCAACAGGCGGGGTCCAGCCATCGGGACGCCAGCCGGCCGGCGGAATGCGGTAGCCGAAGGCGCCGCCCATCATGAACACGAAATAGATCGCCGCCATGACGATGAAGGTCTGCCAGACGCCCACCGACGTATCGGTCTTGAAAGCATTCATCAGCAAGTTGGCAAGCGGAGCACCGATCATCGCGCCGCCGCCGAAGGCCCATGATCGCCATGCCGGTCGCCATGCCTCGACGGTCCGGAAACCACTTGATCAGCGTCGAGACCGGCGAGATATAACCGAGGCCGAGACCAATGCCGCCAATCACCCCGGCGCCGAGCCACATCAGCCAGAGTTGATGGGTGATGACGCCGATAGCAGCAAGCACGATGCCGCCGCACCAGCAGCAGGCGGAAACGACACCCGCCTTGCGCGGGCCGGCCCGCTCCAGCCAGCCGCCCCAGATGGCGGCCGACGAACCGAGCAGAACGAAGAACAGCGTATAGATCCAGCCGAGATCGGCAACGCGCCAGTCGCAGGTCGTGGTGAAGAGCGCCGAAGCGAGCGTCAGGTCGGGGCAGGCCGTCGGGGCCGTAATGCCGAGCGACTTGGAAAGCGGCAGCCAGAACACGCTGAAACCATAGGCCATGCCGATGCAGAGATGGATGGCAAGCGCTGCCGGCGGCACCAGCCACCTGTTGAAACCGGGCCTTGCGACAATTCTTTCGCGATCGAGCAGGCCTGAGCCCGCCACCGCTCCGTCGGTACGTGTTTCCGCTGCAGTCATGAACAACTCCTCCTTGTTTCAGACCTTGCTGTGATTGGAGCGCTGCCGTCTTTTCAGGAGCGCAAAGGACGCTGTAACACTTTGAATTTCTGGGTAGGTTACATTTAAATCGATTTAAATTTCAGTATACGATGGCGCATGCAGGGAGTGTGCCTCCCTCTGCACACGCCACTTTGGACTACCGGATCTGCTGTGCTTCCGCCTCCGGTTTGCGGATCATCGGAGCGGCCTGCAGCACGAGGGCATCCAGACCGTTTTCCTCTTTTTCGAGAATTTCGAACAATTGCCGCCGCATGCGCGGCTCCCAGAATTTGTTGATATGGGTAGCCACCCCCTGCACGGCCTCGTCTGCCGGCTGGCTCTTGAAGAAGGTTGCGATCTGGTTCGCCATGTAGACGAGCTTGGTCTTGGTATCATGCGACATCGGCGATGCTTCCGGGCGAGATGCGGTGCGGGTGTGTGAAAATCTCGAAATCCTCGCCGCGCACCAACGCGACGAGCGTCATGCCGGCCTCTTCGGCCGTGCGGATGGCAAGAGCGGTCGGCGCTGAAATAGCGATGAGCACGGGACTGCCGAGAATCGCCGCCTTCTGGACCATCTCGACCGAAAGCCGGCTGGTCACGGCAACGGCGCCGCCCCCGCCGTTTTCGCCGGCGCGGATGACGGCCCCGCAGAGCTTGTCCAGCGCATTGTGCCGTCCGACATCTTCGCGCACCGCAAGCAATCCTCTGGCCGGAAGATAGAAGCCGGCGCCGTGCACCGCCCGCGTCTCCCGATGCAGCGGCTGCGCCTCGTTCAGAAGCGAAACGGCGCACACGATATCGGCATGCGACAGCGACAACGGCGATGCCGAGACATCGGGCACCTGCCGCACCGCCTGCTCGATCGATTCGATGCCGCAGAGCCCGCAGCCGACCGGTCCCGCCATGCTGCGGCGCCGCGCCTGCAGCCGATCGGCGACGTCGTCGACAAGGCTCACCTGCACGTCGATGCCCTGCTCGCCTTCGACGATCTCGATGGCCGATATCTCTGCCCGCTTGGTGATGATCCCTTCGGTCAGGCTGAAGCCGACGGCGAAATCCTCGAGATCATCAGGCGTCGCCATCATCACCGCATGCGTGCTGCCGCCATAGGAAAAGGCGACCGGCACTTCTTCCGGCACGATGCGCGAGCCGGTGTGCATGATCCCGTTGCGGCGGGCGGTTTCGGGAACGCGGGCGGTGGTCGGAAAGCTCATGGCATACGCCCCCTCATCCGCCCTTCAGTCTTACCGCTAACGCCAGCCCGCACCCCCATCGTCACTCCGCCGCCTCGAGCTTGCCGGCGATGCGGCGCGATTGCCGCGCCTGCTCGTCATATTCCAGCTGCCAGTCGGTCGGCCCGTTGGAGGGCGAGACCTGCACCGCCGTCACCTTGTACTCAGGGCAGTTCGTCGCCCAGTCGGAGAAGTCGGTGGTGATGACGTTCGCCTGCGTCGTGGGGTGATGGAAGGTGGTGTAGACGACACCCGGCGCCACGCGATCGGTGATCAGGGCCCTCAGCGTCGTGTCGCCGGAGCGGCTGACGAGCTTCACCCAGTCGCCGTCGCGAATGCCGCGCTGCTCGGCATCGTGCGCATGGATTTCCAGCCGATCTTCCGCATGCCAGGCGACATTCTCGGTCCGGCGGGTCTGCGCCCCGACATTGTACTGGCTGAGGATGCGGCCGGTGGTGAGCAGCAGCGGAAAGCGCGGACCGGTGCGTTCGTCGGTCGCCACATATTCGGTGCGGATGAACTTGCCCTTGCCGCGGACGAAACCGTCGACATGCATGATCGGCGAGCCGAGCGGGTTCTTTTCGTTGCAGGGCCACTGCACCGAACCCATCTTTTCGAGATAGTCGTAGGTTACAAGCGCGAAACTCGGCGTCGTCGCGGCGATCTCGTCCATGATCTCGGACGGATGGGTATAGTTCCAGTCGAGCCCCATCGCCTGGGCAAGCTTCTGCGTCACTTCCCAGTCGCCATAGCCGTTGCGCGGCGACATGACCTTGCGCACGCGGTTGATGCGGCGCTCGGCATTGGTGAAGGTGCCGTCCTTTTCGAGGAAGGTCGAGCCCGGCAGGAAGACATGGGCGTAATTGGCGGTCTCGTTGAGGAAGAGATCCTGCACGACGACGCATTCCATCGCCGCAAGCCCGGCCGCGACATGCTTGGTATCGGGATCGGACTGGAGAATGTCCTCGCCCTGGATGTAGATGCCCTTGAAGGAGCCGTCGACCGCCGCATCCAGCATGTTCGGAATACGCAGGCCCGGCTCGTTGTTGATCTTCACGCCCCAGAGTTTCTCGAAGATGTCGCGCGTCGCATCGTCGGAAATGTGCCGGTAGCCCGGCAGCTCGTGCGGGAAGGAGCCCATGTCGCAAGAGCCCTGCACGTTGTTCTGGCCGCGCAGCGGGTTCACGCCGACGCCGGGACGGCCGATATTGCCGGTCGCCATGGCAAGGTTGGCGATGGCGATGACGGTGGTCGAGCCCTGGCTGTGTTCTGTGACGCCGAGGCCGTAATAGATCGCGCCGTTGCCGCCCTTGGCATAGAGCCGCGCCGCACCGCGCAGATCCGCCGCCGGCACGCCGGTGAAGATCTCGGTCTCTTCGGGGCTGTGCTGCGGCTCGGCGACGAAGGCGGCCCAATCCTCGAACTCCGACCAGTCGCAGCGCTCGCGGATGAATTTCTCGTCATAGAGACCTTCGGTCACGATCACATGCGCCAGCGCCGTCATGACGGCGACATTGGTGCCCGGCTTCAGCGGCAGATGGTAGGACGCCTCGACATGCGGCGAACGGACGATATCGGTGCGGCGCGGATCGATGACGATCAGCTTGGCGCCCTGACGCAGCCGCTTCTTCAGCCGCGAGGCGAACACCGGATGCCCGTCCGTCGGATTGGCGCCGATGATGACGACGACATCGGAATACTCGACGCTGTCGAAGTTCTGCGTGCCGGCCGAGGTGCCGAAGGCCTGGCCGAGACCGTAGCCGGTCGGCGAATGGCAGACGCGGGCGCAGGTGTCGACATTGTTGTTGCCGAAGCCGGCGCGGACCAGCTTCTGCACCAGATAGGTTTCCTCGTTGGTGCAGCGCGAGGAGGTGATGCCGCCGATCGACTCGCGGCCATACTGATACTGAATGCGCCGGAACTCCGAAGCTACATGCGCGAAGGCCTCGTCCCAGCTCACCTCCCGCCAGGGGTCGCTGACCTTTTCGCGGATCATCGGATTGAGGATACGGTCCTTATGGGTGGAATAACCGTAGGCGAAGCGGCCCTTGACGCAGGAGTGTCCGCGATTGGCCTGGCCATCCTTCCACGGCACCATGCGCACCAGCTCCTCGCCACGCATTTCCGCCTTGAAGGAGCAGCCCACGCCGCAATAGGCGCAGGTGGTGACGGCGGAATGTTCGGGCTGGCCGATCTGGATCACCGACTTCTCCGTCAGTGTCGCTGTCGGACAGGCCTGCACGCAGGCACCGCAAGAGACGCATTCGGAATCGATGAAATTCTCATGCATGCCGGATGACACGCGGGAGCCGAAACCACGCCCCTCGATCGTCAGCGCAAACGTGCCCTGCACTTCCTCGCAGGCGCGCACGCAAAGCGAACAGACGATGCATTTGGAGGGATCATAGGTGAAATAGGGATTGGACTCGTCCTTCGGCATCCATTTCAGATTGATGTCGCCGTTGTTACGCGCCTTGACGTGGTTGTCGCCCTCATAGCCGTAGCGCACGTCGCGCAGGCCGACAGCGCCCGCCATGTCCTGCAATTGACAATCGCCATTGGCGGCGCAGGTGAGACAGTCGAGCGGGTGATCTGAAATGTAGAGCTCCATCACGCCGCGGCGGATATCCTTCAGCCGCCCCGTCTGCGTGTGCACCACCATATTCGCGGCCACCGGCGTCGTGCAGGAGGCCGGCGTTCCGGCCCGGCCCTCGATCTCGACGAGACAAAGCCGGCAGGAGCCGAACGCATCGACCATATCGGTGGCGCAGAGCTTCGGCACCTGGATGCCGGCCTCCATCGAGGCGCGCATGATGGAGGAGCCCTCCGGCACGCTGATCTGCTGCCCGTCGATGGTCAGCGTCACCATCGCCTCGGATTTGGAAGCGGGAGTGCCGTAGTCGATTTCATGGATGAGAGACATGGTCGGCCTCCTGTATGGACGTGGAGATGAGCGATTCGGAGGAAGTTGACGGGTAGAAAGTCATCATTCCGCAGCCTCCACGATCGGCCCCGGCGAAAAATCTTCCGGGAAATGCGTCATGGCGCTCATGACGGGATAAGGCGTGAAACCGCCGAGCGCGCAGAGCGAGCCGAATTTCATCGTGTTGCAGAGATCGGCAAGCAGCACCCGGTTTTTCTCCGGCTCGATGCCTTGGGCGATCTTGTCGGCCGTCTCGACACCGCGCGTCGAGCCGATGCGGCAGGGCGTGCACTTGCCGCAGCTTTCGACGGCGCAGAATTCCATGGCGAAACGCGCCTGCTTCAGCATGTCGGCCGTATCGTCGAAGACCACGATGCCGGCATGGCCGATCAGCCCTTCCCTGGCGGCGAAGGCTTCGTAGTCGAAAGGCGTGTCGAACAGCGCCCGCGGGAAATAAGCGCCGAGCGGACCGCCGACCTGCACGGCCTTGACCGGCAGCCCCGTGGCCGTACCGCCGCCGATCCTGTCGACGATATCGCCGAGCGAAAGACCGAAAGCGGTCTCATAGAGCCCGCCATACCTGACATTGCCCGCGATCTGCAGCGGGATTGTGCCGCGAGAGCGGCCCATGCCGAAATCGCGGTAGAAGGCAGCGCCCTTTTCCATGATGACGGGCACCGAGGCCAGCGAGATCACATTGTTGATGACGGTCGGACAGTCGAACAGGCCCTTATGCGCGGGCAGCGGCGGCTTGGCGCGCACGATGCCGCGCTTGCCTTCGAGGCTGTTCAGCAGAGCCGTTTCCTCGCCGCAGACATAGGCTCCCGCGCCGGTGCGCACCTCGATGTCGAAGGCGCGGCCCGAGCCGAGCACCGAAAGGCCGAGAATGCCGGCCTGCCGGGCGATGCCGACAGCCTCGGTCATTGCCGCAATCGCATGCGGATATTCCGAACGCGTGTAAACGAAGCCCTTGGTCGCCCCGGTCGCAAGTCCAGCGATCGCCATGCCCTCGATCAGCACAAAGGGATCGCCCTCCATGATCATCCGGTCGGCAAAGGTGCCGCTGTCGCCCTCATCGGCATTGCAGACGATATATTTGCGGTCGCCGGCGGCATCGAGAACGGTCTTCCACTTGATGCCTGTGGGGAAACCCGCGCCGCCGCGTCCGCGCAGGCCGGAATCGGTGACCTCCTTGACGATCTCGGCAGGCGTCATCGAAACGGCGCGGCGAAGGCCGGCAAGGCCGCCATGCGCCTCGTAATCGGCGAGCGACAGCGGATCGGTGATGCCGCAGCGGGCGAAGGTCAGGCGGGTCTGTTCCTTCAGGAACGGGAGGTCTTCAACCTCCCCGAGACAGAGCGGGTGATCGCCGGCGCTCATCATCCCGGCATCGAGGAGAACAGGCACGTCCCTTGCCTTGACCGGCCCATAGCCGATGCGTTTGCCGGCGACTTCGACCTCGACCAGCGGCTCAAGCCAGAACATTCCGCGCGAGCCGTTGCGCACGATCTCTGCGTCGAGGCCGCGGGCGGCGATCTCCTGGGCAATCGCCTTTGCCACCTTTTCGGCCCCGAGCGCCAGCGCAGCGGCATCGCGCGGAACATAAATCTTCACTGTCATCGACGTGCCTCCGCGACGAGTTCCGCCGCCATCTGATCATCGACACGGCCATAGACCTCGCCATCGAGCATGGCTGATGGCGCGCAGGCGCAGAGCCCGAGGCAGTAGACCGGCTCCAGCGTCACGCTGCCATCAAGCGTCGTCTGGTGGAAATCGATGCCGAGCAGCCTTTTCACGCGCTCGGCCACCGCATCGCCGCCCATAGACTGGCAGGCCTCGGCACGACAGAGCTTCAGCACATGCCGTCCGGCGGGGTGATTGCGATAATCGTGGTAGAAGGTCACGACCCCATGCACTTCGGCGCGCGAGAGGTTCAGTTCCTCTGCAATGACCGGCAGGGCTTCCTGCGGCACATAGCCGAACTCTTCCTGAACTTCGTGCAGAATGGGGAGCAGCGGCCCTTCGAGGAAGCGAAGATTGGCGACGATGGAACGGGTACGCGCTGCAATATCGCCTTCGGCGATATGAATGGTCATAAGGCAGCCCTCCCACGGCTTGCTCGTTGCAAAATGACGGCCTCCCCCAGCCTGAGTGTCATTTTCGCAAGCAGCATCTCAAGGAAGCAGCCGGCAATCAATAAAGCTATCTCGTTGCTTGATAGCTTTTTCCTATTGAAGTTCTTCCTCTTGGACCAAAACTCTGGCTTCGTGCAGCAGTGCCGACACCAGTGGCGTGAACGGCTCGCGATAAGGCGCCACAAGGCCGACCAGATGATGCGCCTCCGGCTCGACGATCGGGATCATGCGGATTTCGACGGGAAATCCGAAGGATTTCGCCACATTGCGCGGCATGATGCTCGCCCAGCGGCCGGTCCGGACATGCGAGAACAGCACGATCATCGAATTGGATTCGAGTGTCGGGTGTACTGTGGCGCCGGCCTCGATCAAGTGCCGGTTGATGATGCGGCGGTTCTGCATGTCGGCGGTCAATAGACAAAGCCGAAGATCGCCGACCTCCCGCCAGGTGACGCTGTCGCGGTCGGACAGCGGGCTGCCGGCGGCCGTGATCAGATTGTAGCGTTCGGCATAGAGGGGAACGCTAGTAACGCGGCCGAGCGGCTCGTTTTCGAGATAGGTGATGCCGGCATCGATTTCGAGATTTTCGAGCATGCTCAGCACTTGCAGCGAATTGCGCGAGACGATCGAGAAGGTCACGCCGGGATGGCGCTCCTGAAACGGCGTGGTGATGCGCGAGAGCATGGCCAGCGCCGTCGGAATGGCGGCAAGGCGGATGTGGCCGGAAAGACCGCGGCGCGCGGCGCGCATCTCCTCGCGCATGGTGCGGGTGTCGCCGACGATGCGCCGGGCCCATTCGAGCACGCGCTGCCCCTCCGGCGTCAGCCCCTGGAACCTGGAGCCGCGCTGCACCAGCATGACGCCGAGTTGATCTTCGAGCTGCCGGATCGCGGCCGAAAGCGTCGGCTGCGAGATCCCGCACTCTTCCGCGGCGCGGCCGAAATGCTTTTCATTGGCAAGGGCGATAAAGAATTCCAGCTTGTCGATCATCCCCTTATCTTCGACATAGCAGCCGTACTGCGCAAGGGCGGGGGCTAACTGTTTTCCGCAGCTGGAAAGAGATCGAACAGCGATTCGAGGAAGGCAAGCACGCTGACATTGCCGATGCTGTAATAGACCAGCCGGCCCTCGCGGCGCGTATTGACCAGGCCTTCGAGCCTCAAGCGCGCGAGCTGCTGCGAAACCATTGCCTGCTGGATGCCGAGGATACTTTCGATCTGGCCTACCGTTCGCTCCTCGGTCGACAAGATACAGAGGATCAGAAGTCGCGTCTGGTGCGCCAGCGCTTTCAGAAGATCACTCGCTTCATGGGCTTTTCCAGCGAGCTTATGCAACTCCTGGCCGGTCATCCCCGGCTCCGGTTTTGGCAATGGCATTCGAGATCTCGGAAGGAGGCAATGAGGTAGATCAGTACAGTAGCATATTCGCAGAAGCGAATTGGCCAAAAGTGATGAAATGCCAAAAAAGGTCCAAACAAATCAGCAGATAAGCTGACCGCCGTTGATTTCGATCACCTGGCCGGTGATGTATCCGGACAACGAAGGAGCCGCCAGGAAGAGATAGGCCGGCGCACAATCCTCCGCCGTTCCGAGCCGCTGCAGGGGGATGGATTTTCTGGTCTGCTCCAGCTTCTCGCGGGAGGAATAGCGCTCGTGGAAATCGGTTTCGATCGTTCCCGGCGAGACGCAGTTGACGCGGATTCCGTCGGGCGCGAGCTCGCGGGCGAGCGCCTTGGAATAGGTCGCCACGAAAGCTTTCGAAGCCGAATAGATCGAGGAACCGGGGCTGCCGCCGGTCAGCGCCGAAATCGAAACCGTGTTGACGATGGCAGCCCCCTGAGCCGCCTTCAACGCCGGCAGCAACGCCCGCGTCAGCGCCACCACCGATGTCTGGTTCAGTCGCACGACCGCCTCATAATCCGCATCGGTGAGCGTGCCGGCCGGAAAACGGCCGAGCATGGTGCCGGCATTGTTGACGAGCACATGCACCTTGTCGAAGAAGGCGAGAGCGTCTTCGGCAAACTGCGCCGCGCCGCCGACAGCCGAGAAATCGGCATTCAGCAACAGCGCCCGCCTTTCGGATTCGGCCGTCAGCAGGAAATCCGGCAGATCCCGTCCGGGCTTGCGCCCGGTATGGACGATCACCTTCGCGCCGCAATCCAGAAACTGGCGGGCCACTTCGAGGCCAATGCCGCGACCGGCGCCGGTCACGACGACATTGCGATTTTCAAACAGTCTGGGATGAAACACGAAGCCGTCCTCCTCGCGGACATGGCCGCCGGTTGCGCCATTCGCTGTTAACATATGAGTGCGCAGACCGAAAGAAAGGCGCGCATCGATCTTCACGGGAGAAATCTTACTGGGGAGACTTCCCCGGGCAAACTAGCTCTCGTCCTCCAGAAGCCGAGCACCCGGTCCTTCCCTGCCGAGCCGGTCACCGGGATTGCGCAGCGGACAGCTTTCGATCGACAGACAGCCGCAGCCGATGCAGCCGGCCAGCCTGTCGCGCAGCAGGCTCAATTGCCTGATTCGCTCGTCGAGATCGTCCTTCCACAGCCCCGACAGCGTCTGCCAATCGGCGGCTGTCGGCGTGCGCCCCTGCGGCAGCGATTCGAACGCCGCCTGGATTTCCGAAAGCGGAATGCCGACGCGCTGGGCCACCTTGATGATGCCGAGGCGTCGCAGCACATCGCGGCCGTAGCGCCGCTGATTGCCGCGGGTGCGAATGCTCGAGATCAGCCCTTTGGTCTCGTAGAAGTGCAGCGCCGAGACGGCAAGGCCGCTGCGCTCCGCCACTTCGCCGACCGTGAGCAGCCTGCCGAGCGCGGCCGGAGAAAATCTATCCATCGCCTGTTGACCTCAATATTGGTTGAGGTTTTATAAATCTTGCTCCTGCAGCCGTAAAGCCCGGCCGCCGAAAGGAGGCATGCCTGCCTCGCCCCTCGAAATATCAGGCTTCGGTTCCGTTCCCGGCAGGTACGGAACCTCGAGAAACACCCGGACAGGACCTCCGTCCGGGTGTTTTTCCTTTACATTCGGCTCATCCCCACCACACGGACGGGTTGCGAACTTTGCGGTTGCGGGAGGAGACCCCCGGTGATAATTTCCGCGCCGATTACAGGGGAGCTCCGTATTGCCGGGGCTGAGATGTGAGGCGCAAGCTTCTGGACCCTTCAAAGCTGATCTGGGTAATGCCAGCGGAGCGAGGTCCAAATGTTTTCCGGCGCACAAGTGTCGCTCTATCCGATGTCCGGCAATTTCGTCGGCATCATCCTTGATGCCGTCAAGGCGCTCGATCCCTATCGTGACCGGCTGCGCATCGAGACCGACGATATCTCCACGCTGCTGGTCGGCCCGCCCGACATCCTCTTTTCCGCCATGCGCGATCTGTTCGTCGCCGCCGCAAAAACCGGCGAGCATTGCGTGCTCTCCGCCGCGGTCTCACGCGGCTGCCCGGGCGAGCCCGACGACGCCATCTGCGGCATCAATTCTTCCTCCGAACAGGCGGAACCGCTTGCCGGGCGCATAGACGCTGCACTGGCCGCCGTCGAAGCCGCCGATGAAACCGGTCAGCCGACCGCCGCCCAATTCTCGCTCTACGTCATGGGAAGCGGAACCCATATGGATGAGATCTATGGCTGCATCGACTTCCTGAAGCGCTCCGGAACCTTCGATCGCTCGAAGAATTTCTGCACCAGGCTGAGCGGCGATGCCGGCGCTATCTTCGCGACCATTCGCGAGGCTTTTCATCGCTTCGGCGATCCCGAGGGACATGTGACCCTCGACATCACGATTTCCGCCAACAGCCCGACGAAAGCCTGAAATCGAACGTGACGACATCGCCGCAACCATCGGATTGGCGCCTTCCAGCGCTCCGCGCCGCTCTCTACCGGGGCATGCCCGCCTTGCTCGCCGGCTGCGCCTTCCTGGCGGCCTGGGAACTCTATGTCGATCTTTCCGGTATCAAGCCTTCCATCCTGCCGGCCCCCTCCCGCATTCTCATCCAGGGTTGGCTGAACCGGCAAGCGCTGGCCGCCAATACCTGGCCGACGCTCAGCGCGACGCTCGGCGGTTTTGCGCTGTCGCTGGCCTTCGCCTTCGTCTCCTCGATCCTCATGGATTTTGTGCCCTTCATGCGCCGTGCATTGCTGCCGATCTTCATCGCCAGCCAGACCCTGCCGCTGGTGGCGATCGCACCCCTCGTCGTGCTCTGGTTCGGCTTCGGCCTGCTGCCGAAGATTCTGCTGGTGGCGCTGGTAACCTTCTTCCCCCTGCTGGTCGCCCTGCTGCAGGGCTATGAATCGACCGACCGCGACATCGCCGAACTCCTGAACTCGATGAAGGCGAGCCGCTGGCGCATTTTCCGACTCGCCCGGCTCCCCTCCGCCCTGCCCTATTTCTTCGCCGGCCTCAGGATTTCGATCACCTATGCCGTCGTCGGCGCGATCTTTGCCGAATATGCCGGCGCCGCGAGCGGCCTTGGCATCTATATCCTCAATGCCAAGAACAACTTCCGCCCCGATTTGGTGCTCGCAGCCGTGATCGTCAGCGCCGTTCTGACGCTCTGCCTCTTCGGGCTGACGCTGATGATCCAGCGTCTCGCCATGCCCTGGCAGCCACCCCGGGAGCGGCGCCGATGACCGACATGCTTGAACTGCGCAACATCTCGAAGACCTTCGACGGCATGAAGGTCCTGGGCGATATTTCCCTGAGCGTCGCAAACGGTGAGTTCGTGTCGATCGTCGGCCCATCCGGTTCCGGAAAATCGACGGTGCTGAGATTGCTGACACAGGCGCTTCAGCCCGATTCCGGCACCATGCTTTTCAATGGCGTACCGCTGGAACAGGCCCTGCATTCCTTCGCCTTCATGCCGCAGCGCGATGCGCTGATGCCCTGGCGCCGGATCATTGACAATGCCGCGCTCGGCCTGGAGGTAAAGGGCATGAGCCGCCGCGCCGCCCGCGCCGCTGTCGCGCCGCTGTTCGAGCGGTTCGGCCTTGCCGGCTTCGAGCACCACTATCCCTCCGCGCTTTCCGGCGGCATGCGGCAACGCGCGGCACTGCTGCGCACCGTCATCCAGACCCAGGACATGCTGCTGCTCGATGAGCCCTTCGGCGCACTCGACGCCCTAACGCGCACGCAGATCCAGGAGTGGCTTCAGGGCATGTGGACCGAGCACCGCTGGACGGCGCTGCTGATCACCCATGATGTGCGCGAGGCAGTATTTCTTTCCGACCGCATTTACGTGCTCTCCGCCCGCCCGGCCCACGTCATCCGCGAATTCCGCGTTCCCCTGCCCCGCCCGAGAAGCATCGCCGATCTCGGCTCGCCGGCGGCCCAGGCGATCGAGACTGAAATCCTGCAAACCCTGCTTCATCCGCTGGAACAGGATGATTTCAGGCCAGGCGGCCTAAAATCTGAATCCTATTCTAATTTAAAGAGTTAGAGCATGATGTCGTCCAAAAACCGCACGTTTTTCGGCCTCACGCTCCACAGACCTGAGGAGGTCACCATGCCGCTTCTCACCCGTCGCCAGACGATCCTCGCCGCCATCGCAACAAGCCTCGCCGGCCGCGTCGCCTTCGCCCAATCGGCGCCGGCAAAGGTTCGCATCGCGCTCGACTGGACGCCCAACACCAACCATATCGGCATCTATGTCGCCAAGGCGAAAGGCTTTTATACCGCCGCCGGCCTCGATGTCGAAATTCTTCCCTTCACCGACACCAGCGCCGGAACGCTGGTGTCCAACGGCGTCGCCGATTTCGGCATCAGCAGCGAGATCGAAGCCATCACGCAGCGCGCCGGCGGCGGCGACGTGAAGATGGTCTACGGCGTCGTCCAGACCGAAACCGCCCGCCTGATCTTCAAGGGCGGACGCGACGACATCAAGAGCCCCAAGGATCTCGACGGCAAGACCTACGGCGGCTTCGGCGGCACCTGGGAGAGCGCGCTGGTCTCCGCGATGATCCGCAACGACGGCGGCAAGGGCGACGTCAAGACCGTCACCCTCGGCACCTCTGCCTACGAGGCGCTGGACAATGGCTCGATCGATTTCACGCTGGAGATCTACACCTGGGAAGGCATCGCCGCCCAATTGGAAAACCGGAACATCAGCCGCTTCCACTATTCCGATTATGGCATTCCCGACGAACAGACGACGGTGATCGTCTCTAGCGACGCCTATCTCGCGGCAAGCCGGGAGCATGCCCGCGCCTTCATCCAGGCGACGCGCCAGGGTTACGCCTATTCCATCGACCATCCCGACGAAGCCTGCGACCTGTTGATCTCCGGCAGCAATGGCGCGCTGATGAATACGGAACTGGTAAAGGCCTCTCAGAAGGCCTTGATCGAGGGGCACTTCCTGAAATCGGAGGCCGGCGTGATCGGCAACCTCGACCCGGCAAAGGCCGAGGCCATCGGCAGTTTCCTCCTCGAGAACGGCATCCTGGTCGATGCGAACGGCGCCGCACTCAAGGAGAAGCCGGACTTTTCCGCCTATTATACCAACGAACTCCTTGGCTGAACCCAATCCCAGCCTTGCCCGGCGCGGCTTTCCACGTCACAATCGCCGGGCAAGGCGAGGGGCGCGATGAGACAAGAGGAAAGACTGGCCGGGGCGGACTTTCTGCGCGCGACGGCCTGTCTGCTGGTGCTTGCCCACCATCTCGTGCTGCGGCTGGATATGCGCAGGATTCCCGACGAGCTTGCGCCGGCCGCACATATCGCCCGCTTCGGCAATTTCGGCGTTGCCATTTTCTTCGTGCTGAGCGGCTTTCTTCTGGCTCGTCCCTTCTGGCGCGCGCTCGACGCGGGCGGCGATATGCCGAACCTGCGGGAATATGCGATCCGCAGGGCGGCGCGTATTGCCCCCGGCTTCTGGGTCGCCGCCACCGTCAGCTTCGCCCTCAGCCTGACGCTGCTTGCCCTGCCGCTGACGCCGGAGCTTGCGCTCCGCTACGTCTCCGGCATGCTGTTCATGAGCCAGTGGCATTGGCGAACCCTTTTTCCCGTCGAAGCCGATGGGCCGCTCTGGTCCATTCCCTTCGAGGTTACCAGCTATGTGCTGCTGCCCGCCTGCTTCTTCCTGCTGTTTCGTTCCCCGACCTTGAGAAAGCACCCCTTGCTCACCCGCTCCGCCTGGCTTTGCATCATCGGCGGCGTGCTTGTTGCCCATGTGCTGATCCTGACCTTCTTTGCGCTCGACGACATCGGGCGCGGCTGGCAGTACGGCCTGCAGGGCGGAGCGAAGGAATGGATGCCCAAATATAATCCGATCGGCTTTTTCGCCGTCTTCGCGATCGGCGCGCTTGCCGCCGGCATCGAGATCATGCTGCCCTTGAAGCGCTCCGCCTGGTTCGATGCCACTGCACTTCTCGCCCTCGTCGTTGCCGCCTACCGGCTGGTCATATCGCCCGGCGGCACGCCGGAAGCCTTCGGCTGGCTCGATATCCCATACGGCTTTCCGCTCTTCCCGCTCGCGGTCGCGACCGCCTTGGTATCATTGACGCGTTCACTGGTCCTGGGCAGGCTGCTCGACAATGCTCCTGTCCGCTACACGGCAAAGATCTCCTTCGGCATCTACATCTGGCAGGAGATCATCCTGATATTGATCCAAAGGCTCGATCCCGGCTCCTTCGGTGCTTCCACCGAAAACGTCGTGACCGGCTGGCTTCAATCTTGCGGGCTGACGGTGGTGCTCCTCTTCCTGGTTGCGACCCTCAGCTACTATCTCCTGGAAAGGCCGGCGATCCATTTTGGCAGCCGGCTTGCGAGCGGCCAACCCAATCGGGCTACTCCTTTCAAAGTATAAATTCCCCATCACCTCAACTACAGGCATTAAGGTTAACGGGAAATACTCCCATTTTTGGCGCCTTCATGCTTACTAATTTCTTATTTATACCGATGACAAACGATAGCTGAGCATGTATTTGTTTCGCTGCGGTTCAGTGTTAGAATAATCTTGTGGACATTCTGTAATGAATGCTTTTCCTTCGAAGAGGAACGCGCGCTTCGATGCGTCTCGGCATCAGGACAAAATCAAGGCACTGGTTATAGCGAATTCCAATATTCGCCAGCCGGATAGCTTTCCCGATTCGAAAAGAGAGATGGTGCTCCGACTGGTCGTGAAACGATTCATCGACATCATCG
The DNA here is from genome assembly GCF_002211395.1 of Rhizobium sp. R339. NCBI lineage: Bacteria > Pseudomonadati > Pseudomonadota > Alphaproteobacteria > Hyphomicrobiales > Rhizobiaceae > Rhizobium > Rhizobium sp. R339. Next base: position 274,173 of record NZ_LOKV01000025.1, on the reverse strand, counting down.
TATCGGCCAGCGCCCTGATCGTGCTGGCGCCCCTTTTTCTGGCAATCGCGCTTTTCATCAAACTCGACGACGGCGGCCCGGTGTTCTTCCGCCAGATCCGTTGGGGGCTGAACGGCCGGAAGATCACGGTCCTCAAGTTCCGGTCGATGCGCACGGAAGCCTGCGATCCCAGCGGCATTCAGCAGACCGTCAAAGGCGACGTCAGGGTCACCGGCATCGGCGCGATCCTCCGCAAGACCAATATCGATGAATTGCCGCAGCTTCTGAACGTCCTCCAAGGCGACATGTCGCTGGTCGGCCCGCGCTGCCATGCCATCAATATGCGGGCGGCCGGCAGGCTCTACGAGGAGCTCGTGCCGGATTACCACCACCGCCACGTCATGCGCCCCGGCATCACCGGTCTTGCGCAGACACGCGGCTGGCGCGGCCCGACGGCGCGGCCGCTGCAAGCCCGCGCCCGCATCGCCTGCGATATCTTCTACGTCAAACATTTCAGCCTGCTGCTCGACATGAAGATCCTGTTCAAGACCCTGGTCATCGAACTGCGCGGCGGCACCGGTTTCTAAGACGGACCTCATCACGGCCACCGCAGAACGGCCATCATGGCCGTTCATTCATTTCAGCCGTTCGATGACGCCGTTCCCATATCCGAGAAAAAAGCAGAAACAAAAAAGGCGGCCGTAGAGGCCGCCTTCGATCGATGCCGTTGATGGCGATCAGTCTTGCTGGACGATGCCGCGCAGATGCGTCAGTTCCATGATGAAATGCTCGAGCTTCGACTTGTGCTCGTGATGCTCGGCATCCTCGAGTTCCTTCTTCGCAGCTTCGATGCGGCGGGTCAGTTCGTCCTTGTTGAGCTCTTCCACTGGTACCGCAGATTCGGCGAGCAGCGTACAGCCGGTCGGCAGAATATCGGCAAAGCCGCCGAACACGACATAGTCCTGCTTCTTGCCGGAAGCCGAACGCACGCTCACAACACCCGGCTTGATCGTCGTCATCGTCGGCGCATGGTGCGCCATGACGGTCATTTCGCCCTCGTTCGCGGGAATGACGACCTCCGTCACCATCTCCGACAGCAGCAGACGCTCCGGCGAAACGAGCTCAAAGTTGAAATTGTCAGCCATCAGTGACTTACCTTCTCGGCTATGGCTTTTGCATCTTGCAATTTGGTCCCGCAGAACGGGCAGTGCAGTATCGCCTGGTCGAGATATCCGAGGCCCTCCTCGGTCTGAACCAACCCCACGACCATCATGATCACGCCGTTATCGGCACGGTAGACGGTAGGTGCTGCCGGTTCCGGAAGTTCCGCCACGACCCCTTTCAGGGAGTCGCAGCAGAATATCTCGTCCTGAGCATCGCTCATCAGGCAGCAGCGAGCTTCTTGGCCTTCTCGACAGCTTCGTCCATCGAGCCGACCATGTAGAAGGCGGCTTCCGGCAGGTGGTCATATTCGCCGTTGACGAGACCCTTGAAGCCCTTGATCGTGTCTTCGAGGGCGACGAGCTTGCCCGGCGAACCGGTGAAGACTTCGGCGACGAAGAACGGCTGCGACAGGAAGCGCTCGATCTTGCGGGCGCGGGCAACGGCGATCTTGTCCTCTTCGGACAGTTCGTCCATGCCAAGGATGGCGATGATGTCCTGCAGGGCCTTGTAGCGCTGCAACGTCGACTGCACCTTACGAGCGACTTCATAGTGCTCTTCGCCGACGACCATCGGGTCGAGCATGCGCGAGGTGGAGTCGAGCGGGTCGACGGCCGGGTAGATGCCCTTTTCGGCGATCGAGCGCGACAGAACGGTCGTTGCGTCCAAGTGGGCGAACGAGGTTGCCGGCGCCGGGTCGGTCAAGTCGTCGGCCGGAACGTAGATGGCCTGCACCGAGGTGATCGAACCCGTGGTCGTCGTGGTGATGCGCTCCTGCATCTGGCCCATGTCGGTTGCCAGCGTCGGCTGATAGCCCACGGCCGAAGGAATACGGCCGAGCAGAGCCGACACTTCCGAACCTGCCTGCGTGAAGCGGAAGATGTTGTCGACGAAGAACAGAACGTCCTGGCCTTGGTCGCGGAAGTGTTCTGCGACGGTCAGACCGGTCAGAGCGACGCGAGCGCGGGCGCCCGGCGGTTCGTTCATCTGGCCGTAAACGAGCGCAGCCTTGGAGCCTTCGCCGCCGCCATGCTTGTTGACGCCCGATTCGATCATTTCGTGGTAGAGGTCGTTGCCTTCGCGGGTACGTTCACCCACGCCTGCGAAGACCGAGTAACCACCGTGCGCCTTGGCGACATTGTTGATCAGTTCCATGATCAGAACGGTCTTGCCGACGCCGGCGCCGCCGAACAGGCCGATCTTGCCGCCCTTTGCGTAAGGCGCAAGAAGGTCGACGACCTTGATGCCGGTGACGAGGATCTGCGCTTCCGTGGACTGCTCGACATAAGCCGGAGCGTCCTGGTGGATGGCGCGCCTGTGAGCGGTGGTCAGCGGACCTGCTTCGTCGACCGGCTCGCCGATGACGTTCATGATGCGGCCGAGCGTTTCATCGCCGACAGGAACCGAGATCGGAGCGCCGGTATCGACGACCCGCTGACCGCGGACGAGACCTTCGCTCGAGTCCATCGCGATGGTGCGGACTTCGTTTTCGCCCAGATGCTGAGCGACTTCGAGAACCAGGCGGTTGCCGTTGTTGTCGGTTTCAAGCGCGTTCAAAATCGCCGGCAGTTCGCCTTCGAAAGCAACGTCGACGACGGCGCCGATAACCTGGGTGACTTTGCCGACAGAGCGGGTAGCTGCCTCAGCCATATTCTTACCCTCTTTCCCTAACTCAGAGCGCTTCCGCGCCCGAAATGATTTCAATCAGTTCCTTGGTGATCTGAGCCTGACGCTGACGGTTGTAGCTCAGCGTCAGCTTGTTGATCATCTCACCGGCATTGCGCGTCGCATTGTCCATAGCGCTCATCTTGGCGCCCATCTCGCCCGCGACGTTCTCAAGGAGAGCACGGAAGATCTGGACGGAGATGTTGCGCGGGATCAGATCGTCGAGGATCGACGCCGGATCCGGCTCGTATTCGTAGACGGCGCCTGCATGTTCCGCATCTTCGGCAACGGCCTCGGGAGCCTTGGCCGGGATGAGCTGCTGCGCGGTCGGAACCTGGCTGATCACCGACTTGAACTCGGAGTAGAACAGCGTGCAGACGTCGAACTCACCGGCGGCGAACATGTCGATGATGCGCTTGCCGATCTGGTCGGCATTCTCGAAACCGATCTTCTTGACTTCGCGCAGTTCCTTGCGCTCGATGATCAGCGACGCATATTCACGGCGCAGGATGTCGTAGCCCTTCTTGCCGACGGTGAAGATCTTCACCGTCTTGCCTTCGGCCAGCAGCTTGCGGACATGGTCACGCGCAAAGCGCGCAATCTGCGAGTTGAAACCGCCGCAAAGACCGCGCTCCGCCGTGCAGACCACCAGCAGATGGACCTGGTCCTTGCCGGTGCCGGTCATCAGCGCCGGCGCGCCATCCGCATCGGTGACGGCCTTGGCGATGTTCGCCAGAACCGCACCCATGCGCTGCGAATACGGCCGGGCGGCCTCGGCCGCCTCCTGCGCACGCCGAAGCTTCGCCGCGGCGACCATTTTCATCGCCTTGGTGATCTTCTGCGTCGCCTTGACGGAGGCGATCCGGTTTTTCAGATCCTTAAGTGAAGGCATCCGTGATCCGTCCTAACTTAGGGCCTGATTACGAGAAAGACTTTGCGAAGCTATCGAGAGCAGCGGTGAGCTTGCCCCTGGTATCGTCGCTGATTGCCTTTTCCGTGCGGATCGCGTCGAGGATGGCGGAGCCTTCCGAACGCAGATAAGAGAGGAAGCCCTGCTCGAACTTGCCGACCGAAGCGACCGGAAGCTTGTCGAGATAGCCGTTGACGCCGGCGAAGATAACCGCGACCTGCTCTTCCGTCTTCAGCGGCGAGAACTGCGGCTGCTTCAGGAGTTCGGTCAGGCGTGCGCCGCGGTTCAACAGGCGCTGCGTCGCAGCGTCGAGGTCCGAACCGAACTGGGCGAAGGCGGCCATTTCGCGGTACTGGGCGAGCTCGCCCTTGATCGAGCCGGCGACCTGCTTCATGGCCTTGATCTGAGCCGAGGAACCGACGCGGGAAACCGACAGACCGACGTTAACGGCCGGACGGATACCCTGATAGAACAGGTCGGTCTCAAGGAAGATCTGGCCGTCGGTGATCGAGATCACGTTGGTCGGAATGAAGGCCGACACGTCGTTGCCCTGCGTTTCGATGACAGGCAGAGCGGTCAGCGAACCGGCGCCCTTGTCATCGTTCATCTTCGCAGCGCGCTCGAGCAGGCGAGAGTGCAGGTAGAAAACGTCGCCCGGATAGGCTTCGCGGCCCGGCGGGCGGCGCAGCAGCAGGGACATCTGGCGGTAGGATACGGCCTGCTTCGACAGGTCGTCGTAGCCGATCAGCGCATGCATGCCGTTGTCGCGGAAGTATTCGCCCATGGCGCAGCCGGCGAACGGAGCGAGGAACTGCATCGGAGCCGGATCGGAAGCGGTGGCGGCGACGATGATCGAGTACTTCAGCGCGCCGCGCTCTTCGAGCACCTTGACGAACTGCGCGACGGTCGAGCGCTTCTGGCCGACGGCGACGTAGACGCAGTAGAGCTTCTCGCCTTCCGGACCATTGTCGTGAATGGCCTTCTGGTTGAGGAAGGCATCGAGAAGAATGGCGGTCTTGCCGGTCTGGCGGTCGCCGATGACGAGCTCGCGCTGGCCGCGGCCGACCGGGATCAGCGCGTCGATGGCCTTGAGGCCGGTCGACATCGGCTCATGAACCGACTTGCGCGGAATGATGCCGGGAGCCTTGACGTCGACACGCGAACGGCGGGTCGCGTTGATCGGACCCTTGCCGTCGATCGGGTTGCCGAGCGCATCGACGACGCGGCCGAGCAGCTCCGGACCCACTGGAACGTCAACGATGGCGCCCGTACGCTTGACGGTGTCGCCTTCCTTGATGTCGCGGTCGGAGCCGAAAATAACGACACCGACGTTGTCGGATTCAAGGTTCAGAGCCATGCCGCGGATGCCGCCGGGGAACTCGACCATTTCACCGGCCTGGACGTTGTCCAGACCGTAAACGCGAGCGATACCGTCACCGACGGAGAGAACCTGGCCGACTTCCGAGACTTCTGCCTCTTTGCCGAAATTTTTGATCTGGTCTTTGAGAATTGCGGAAATTTCCGCGGCGCGGATATCCATCAGCCGACCTCTTTCAATGCAAGCTTAAGGGTAGAGAGTTTGGTACGAAGAGACGTATCAATCTGACGGGACCCGACCTTGACGATCAGACCACCAAGAATTGACGGATCAACCGTGACGGCAATCGCCACGTCTTTGCCGGTGACGCCCTTCAGCGCCGCCTTCAATTCATTTTCCTGCTCTGCGGTCAGAGCATGGGCCGAGGTAACCTCGGCAGAAATTTCGCCGCGATGGTTGGCGGCAATCAGCCGGAAGGCCTTGATCATGCCCGGCAGGGCGAACAGGCGGCGATTGCGCGCCACGACCTTCAGGAAATTGGCGAAGAAACCGGAGATGCCGGCCTTTTCGCTGACGGCGACGATCGCCTTCAGCTGGTCTTCGGCGGAGAAAACCGGGCTCAGGATGAAGCGCTTCAGATCATCGCTCTCATCCAGCATCGCCTGAAAACGGTCGAGATCGGCGGTTACCCTGTCTACGGCGCCTTCTTCGAGCGCCAGCTCGAAAAGCGACGAGGCATAGCGCTCTGCAACACCAGAAGTAAGCTGGGACGTGTCTGCCACTGGCACAAATTTCCCTGATTTCAATCCAAAATCCGGCTTTCGGCGGGCGCCGAGCCTATGACTTTGAATTCGTTTTGATTTCCCCCAGAAATCACAAGAGAAGCCTCTTGCTTCTTCCGAAATTCGGGGTCCGTCTAACATAGGATGTTCGGACTCGCAACACGCGTAATGCCCGAATACGCCTTTCACATGAATTTCTGTCCGCAAAATTGCGCAATGACTTGGAGGCAGGCCGTAGAGGCCGTCCGCAGGTGGCGAAATTCACGCCTGGATGAAGCCGAAAACATAAAGCAGAGGCAATGCGGCCAAAACAATCTGCACAACCAGAAGTAAATAGTTGACGATATTACTCCCCTTATCGGACAGGATCGAGATGATACGGGCAAAGGCAGCCATCACAAAGGAAGCGCCGAGCGCCATATAGGTCCAGTCCTGGGCGAGCATGATCGCCGAGACCCCGAAACCGAGATAAAAACCGCCCATCGAGCGCGCCTCGCCATAGCCTTCCGGCCGCCCCTCGCGCGCCTGCAGGCCGAGAAGACGCAAGGCGTGGCCCGGCGCGAACATCATGACGAAGCCCGCCAGCGCGGTGAAGGCCGCGGAGCAGAACGCCAGCTGCTCGCCAAGCTCGGTCGGAAAATAGAACTCCATGCTTCAGCCCCAAATCACTCGCGAATCGCTGTTTTATGGCATGGGCCGGAAAAGGATGAAATGGCGGCGGCGCCAGAAAACGCCGGCGGGCGATCCGCGGCAAGCTAAAGGAAACTCTGCGGATCGATATCGAGCTGCACCTGCACAGATCCGCGCTCCTTCGGCGATTGCGACAGCATCGCCCGCAGGAAGCCTTGCATGTCGGAGTTGCGCCGCCCGTGCACCAGAAGGCGGAAGCGGTGGCGGCCCCGCACCAGCGCCAGCGGCGCTTCCGCCGGGCCGAGCACCGAAATGCCCGAAACCTGCGGCGCCGCATTGCGCATGCCGCGCGCATGATTTTCGGCGTCGTGGCGGGTTTCGGCCGAAACGATGACCGAGGCGAGCCTGCCGAAAGGCGGCAGTGCGGCGCGTTCGCGCTCGGTGATCTCGCGCTCGTAGAAGGCGCCAGAATCGCCTGAGACGATCGCCTGCATCACCGGATGCTGCGGCTGGTAGGTCTGCAGCAACCCATGGCTCTTGAGGCCCGTGCGCCCGGCCCTGCCGGTCACCTGCGACAGCAGCTGGAATGTACGCTCGGCCGCGCGCGGATCGCCATTGGCAAGGCCGAGATCGGCATCGACGATGCCGACCAGCGTCATCAGCGGAAAATTATGGCCCTTGGCGACGAGCTGCGTGCCGATGACGATATCGGCCTCCCCCTTGGCGATCGCCTCCAGCTCCAGCCGCAGCCGCTTCACGCCGCCCATGATATCGGAGGAGAGAACGATCGTGCGGGACTCGGGGAAATGCCGCTCCACCTCTTCGGCGATGCGCTCGACCCCCGGGCCGCAGGCGACCAGATGGTCGAGCGTGCCGCATTCCGGGCATGCCTCCGGCGTGCGCTCGGTATGGCCGCATTGATGGCATTGCAGCTGTTTGCGGAAGCGATGCTCCACCAGCCAGCTCGAACATTGTGGGCACTGGAAACGGTGGCCGCACACCCGGCAGAGCGTCAGCGGTGCGTAGCCGCGCCTGTTCAGAAAGAGCAGCGCCTGTTCGCGCCTCTCCACCGTCTTGCCGATTGCCCGGATCAAGACGGGCGACAGGAAGCCGCCGCGCTCCGGCGCATGCCTGCGCATATCGATGAGATGCAGGTCCGGCAGTGCGGCATCGCCGAACCGCGTCGGCAGATGGACGGCGCTGTAACGCCCGCTCTGCCCGTTGACCTGACTTTCGACCGAAGGCGTCGCCGACACCAGGATGACGGGAAAGTCGCCGATGCGACCGCGCACCACTGCCATATCGCGGGCATTGTAGAAAACGCGGTCTTCCTGCTTGTAGGCAGGATCGTGCTCTTCGTCGACGATGATGAGGCCGAGATCTTCAAAGGGCAGGAAGAGTGCCGAGCGCGCGCCCGCCACGACCCTGACTTCCCCTGTTACCGCCTGGCGCCAGACCTTTTCGCGCATGCGCGGCGGCAGATCGGAGTGCCATTCGGCGGGCTTTGCACCGAAACGGTCCTGGAAGCGTTCGAGGAAACTTGCCGTCAGCGCAATTTCCGGCAGCAGGATCAACACCTGTTTGCCGCGCTTCAGCGTCTCGGCGATCGCCTCGAAATAAACCTCCGTCTTGCCCGAGCCGGTTACTCCGTCGATCAGCGACACCGCGAATTCGCCCTTGCAAACGTCGCCGACGATCTCCTCGGCCGCTTGCCTCTGCGGCCCTTCCAGGCGCGCGGCGGCGAAATCGGGATCGGGTTTCGCCACCACCGGCGGCGGCGGCAGGAATATCGTCTCGAAGATCCCAAGCGTGATCAGCCCATCGACGACGCTCGTCGAGACACCCGCAGCATGCGCCAGGCCGCTGCGCGTCCACGACAAGCCGTCCGCGGCGGCATCGAGCACCCGGGCGCGCGCCGGCGTCATCCGCTCCGGCTCGCCGCCGACGAGCTTCAGCCCTTCCACCATCGGTTCCGGCTCGAAGGCGTTCGGCGCCCTGAGCGCCATGCGCGCGACGAGCCCAGGCGGCGAAAGCGTGTAGGTCGCAACCCAATCGATGAAATCCCGCATCTCGCGGGAGAGCGGCGGGCAGTCGAAGACATGGCTGATCGGCCGGAGCTTCTTCGGATCGACGCCATCTTCGCCGCCGTCCCAGACGACGCCGATCACCTGCCTCGGCCCGAGCGGCACCTGCACGACCGAGCCGGGCTCGACCGCCATGCCCTCCGGCACCGAATAGGAATAGGGTTTCGGCGCCGGCATCGGCACCAGCACCGGAACCGTGCGGTTCGCGGGCGGTGCCTCGAAAAGCGCGCCAAAGAGATCGGACGAATCTGTGCTCATCGCGCGAGACCATGCCCGCAAATCATTGGAATTGGAACCGCAAAGACGGACATCCGCGCCAGGCAACGGACGTGGATAAGGGTTGCTGGGCACGTGATGGAGCGCATAGATTGCCGGGGCGATTTATTCGACCGCTGAATCGGAGAGGAACGAATGGCTAGACTGACCGAAGATGCCAAGGGTGTCTATGTAATCGCCGTAACACCCTTCACCGACGACGGCGCGCTGGATCTTGCCAGTATCGACAGCATGGTCGATTTCTACGAGGGTGCCGGCGTCACCGGTCTGACGGTCCTCGGCCAGCTCGGCGAAGCGCCGAAGCTGACGGCCGAGGAATCACGCATCGTCGTCGAGCGTGTGCTGAAGCGCCTGGATGGACGCCTTCCCGTCGTCGTCGGCGTCTCGGCGCCAGGGCTCGCACCGATGCGCGAGCTCGCGGAAACCGTCATGGGCGCGGGTGCGGCCGGCGTCATGGTCGCGCCGCCCTGGACCGTCAGGACCGACGATCAGGCTTTCTCCTTTTATCAGTCGGTCGGCGAGGCGTTGGGTGACACGCCCTTCGTGCTGCAGGACTATCCGCTGACCACCAATGTGACGATCGCCGCTGGCGTCATCGAGCGCATCGTCAGGGAAGTGCCCAATTGCGTCATGCTCAAGCATGAGGATTGGCCGGGCCTTGCCAAGATCACCGCGCTTCGCGCCGCCAGCGGCAGCGGCGCCATGCGGCGCATCTCGATCCTTTGCGGCAATGGCGGGCTTTTCCTGCCTGAGGAGATGGGTCGCGGCGCCGATGGCGCGATGACCGGCTTCTGCTATCCCGAGATGATGGTCGGCGTCGTCGAGGCCCATGCCGCCGGAAATCCCGATCGTGCCCATGAAATCTTCGACGCCTATCTGCCGCTCGCCCGCTATGAACAGCAGCAGGGCATCGGCCTGGCCTGCCGCAAATACGTCCTTGCCAAGCGCGGGGTCATCAAGTCCGCCGCTCTGCGCAAGCCCGGCGCCCGGCTCTCGGCGCCCGACATTGCCGATGTCGAACGGCTGCTCGCCCGCCAGGCCATCCGCCTCAGGGAGATCGGCGCATGAGGCCGGATCAACGCAGCTCAAGACTATGGGTATAACGGTGATGCTCACGGGGCTGGAACCCTAACGACTCCCAGAACTTCGCCGCGCGATCATTTCCCGCGTGAACGGTGGCGAGCGTGCAGAAGGATCGCCCATGGTCCAGCAGAGCCTGGGCGAGCATCCGGCCGATGCCGTGCCCGCGCATTGCAGGTTGGACGTAGAAACGCCGCATCCGCAACGCTCCCGCCATGGCATGTTCGACGGTCATGCCTCCGATACCGGCCAGCGCCTGACCGGCGTAAGCGGCGAGCAGCTTTTCGCGAACATCGTCAAACCTGACTTCGCCAGCTGACCATTCTTGAATGAGCCGGGTGATATGCAGATGGCCTTCGCACCGGGCCTCGCTCTCGAGAGCCACGATCTCCTGCGGCAGTCGATCGCGTATTACCCGAATATCGATCATCATAACGATGCTGCTATCTAAACCGCAGGAACCGGCAGGTCGCGGTCAGACGCTGCTGCAGCCGGCAGGCCGACCGGCACGAAGGCCGCGTCACCATCCGCCGCGAGATCATGCACCGTATGCTTCTCCAGCGCCTTCGTCACATCATTGAGGTCGCCGTCCAGATGTTCGGCCGGAATGAGATTGCCGATGACGAAATCGAAACGGTCGCCGCGCTTGTTCAAGAGCTCGTGGAACACGGTCATGTCGCGAAGTTCCGTCGACCATTTCGCCAGCCAGTAAAAAAGGCCGGAATTGCGCGCCGTCATATGGACGGGAAGGATCGGCAGATTGTATTTGCGCGCCAGCCCGACGGCCGAGGTCTTCCATGGGCGCTCGTTCAGCCGTCCGTTCGCCCAATAGGCGATGCGGCCCGACGGAAAGAGCACGGTCGCCTTGCCTTCCCTGACCGCATGGTTGGTCAGCTGCAGCGTCTCGCGCGCCTTGAGCTTGCTCTTGTGCTCCTCCCGCCATTCGACGGGAATGATCATCTCGGCAAAGCGCGGATTGACGCGGATCGCGTCCCGGTTGGCGAAGAACATCATGTCGGGCCGGCGCGCTTTCAGGAGATCAAAGACAGCGACGCCATCGGCAATGCCGGTCGGGTGATTGCTGACGAGAATGAAGCCGCCTTTATCGGGAATGCGTTCGCCATTAGTAATGCCAATATCGAGTTTCAGCACGTCGCTCAGATATTCGAACGACTGGAAGCCCGGCATCTTGGCAACCGCATTGGCGAATTCGATTGCCTTGCTGTAGCGCAGAAGCGTGTAGAGAAATGGCCGCATCGCCGGCCAGAGCGGGTGTTTGACGATCCTCTGGCCGCGTTCGGCAATCAGCGTATCAACGATATGACCGGGTTTTCCATGTGAAACGAGGGCGATCGCTTCCGCGAGCTGTCCGAAAGCCGTCATGGAATCGCGCCGTGCCATGAAAGATCCTGTCTATGGGGTATAAAGCTATCGCAGTAGAATATGATCTAGGGATGACAAAGGTTTGGCCGGCATTAGCAATTCCATAACCGTTCCTACTTCAAATTGGCGAGCTTGAAGGCAAATTCAAGGCCCTGCCCCGTGAATGAACTGTTGATCATCGCCGATCCGCGCCTGATGGCGGAACGGGCTGCGTGGCTCGAAAACCTCGCCCGCGAGCGCCGTCTTTCCGAGCATACGCTCGACGCTTACGAGCGCGATACCCGCCAGTTTCTGACCTTCCTGACCGGCCATCTCGCCGGGCCGGCGACACTTGCCGATATCAGGGAATTGCGCCCTGCCGACTTCCGCGCCTTCCTCGCGGCAAGGCGCAAGCAGGGCTCCGGTGCCCGCTCGCTCGGCCGCAATCTCGCCGGCCTCCGCTCGCTGCTGCGCCATCTCGAAAAGAAGGGCTTGGTCAATGCCGCCGGCGCCGGCGCGATCCGCTCGCCGAAGCAGCCGAAATCGCTGCCCAAGCCGCTCTCCGATACGCAGGCGATCACCATCGTCAGCGACGAAGCCCAGCTCCATGACGAACCCTGGATCGCCGCGCGCGATGCAGCCGTCATGACCTTGCTTTACGGTTGCGGCCTGCGCATCTCCGAGGCGCTGGATCTCGTTCCCGCCGATCTGCAGAAGGGCGCCACCACGCTGCGCATCACCGGCAAGGGCAACAAGACGCGGCTGGTGCCGCTGCTGCCTGTGGTGTTCGATGCCGTCGAGAAATATCGCACGCTTTGCCCCTACCATCTGGAAAGCGGTGAGCCGCTGTTTCGCGGCGCCCGCGGCGGCAAGCTGCAGGCGGCGATCATCCAGCGCGCCATGCAGAAGCTGCGTAGCGCCTTCGGCCTGCCGGAGACCGCCACACCCCACGCGCTGCGCCATTCCTTCGCCACGCACCTGCTTGCCGGCGGCGGCGACCTGCGCACCATTCAGGAGCTGCTCGGCCATGCCAGCCTGTCGACCACGCAGGTCTATACCGGCGTCGATGCATCGCGGCTGCTGGAGGTGTATGATCGCGCCCATCCGCGAGCCTGATGCATGTCCTCAAACCGTGCAGCGGTTTGAGCGACGAGGAGGCTTCAACCGTTCGTTAACGCATTTTCTTAAAGGAATATGCGCAAGCCGGGCGTAGAGCGTGACTGATATAAGGCATGTGATGGGAAAACCCCTATGACGACATCAATCGGCCGCCGGACGTTTCACTTCATCGCGCCGGGCAATCTGCTGCTCTGGTTGATCGCAGCCTTTCACATGCTGCTTCTCGCAGCCCTTTTTGTCGCCTTTCTGACGGCTCGGCCGGCCGCCGCGGGCGATGAGACCTGCACCGGCCGCAACCTGATGGCCGAGCTGCAGCAGAACGACCCCGCCCGCTATGCCGAGGCTCAGAAGGAAGCCGACGCCACGCCGAACGGCAAGGGTATCTTCTGGAAGATCGAGAAGCCGGGCGTCCAGCCTTCCTGGCTGCTCGGCAGCATGCATGTCACAGATCCGCGCGTGCTTGCCCTGCCGCCGCGCGCCCAGGCCGCCCATGATGCGGCCAGCACGATCATCATCGAATCCGACGAGATTCTCGATGAGCGCAAGGCGACCGCCGCCCTGCTTGCAAAGCCGGAGCTGACGATGTTCACGGACGGCACGACGATCGACAAGCTGCTTTCCTCCGAGGATTACCAGCGCCTCGAAGCCGGCCTCAAGCAGCGCGGCATTCCGCTCGGCGCCGTCTCCCGCATGCGGCCCTGGATGATCTCGAGCGCCGTCGCCCTGCCGGCCTGCGAAATTGCCCGCAAGGCGAAAGGCGTAAAATTCCTCGACCAGAAAATCGCCGCCGATGCCGCAGCCGAAGGCAAGCAGGTCAAGGGGCTGGAGACCCTTGCCGAGCAGATCCAGGCCATGGCCGACCTGCCGGTCGAATTCCATATGAAGTCGCTGATCGAGACGCTGGAGCTCGGCGACAAGATGAACGATGTCGTCGAAACGATGACCGATCTCTATCTCTCCGGCGATATCGGCATGACCATGCCGATGCTGAAGACTGTGACGCCGGAGAAGGAAGGCGAAGACAGCGATTACGCCGCCTTCGAACAGCGCGTCATCCTCGACCGCAACAAGGTGATGGCCGAACGCGCCGCCCCCATTCTCGACGGCGGCAACGTCTTCATGGCCGTCGGCGCCCTGCATCTGCCGGGCGAGCGCGGCGTTATCGAGCTGCTGCGCCAGCAGGGTTTTACCGTAACGGCCGTAAACTAAGCTTCCTGCTGCATCGGCCGATGGGCGACAAATAAAACAGCCGCTCGCCTCACGGCGAGCGGCTGCGCGCTTGGCCAGGAATATTTAAAGCTTACATGTGGATCGGCTTGAAGAAGGTCGCGAGCGCCGCTTCCTTCACCGCTTCCGACATCGTCGGATGCGCATGGCAGGTGCGGCCGAGATCTTCCGACGAACCGCCGAATTCCATCAGCACGGCGATCTCGTGGATCATCTCGCCGGCGCCGAAGCCGACGATATGGCCGCCGAGCACCCGGTCGGTTTCCTTGTCGGCGAGGATCTTGACGAAGCCATCGGTCGCAAGCATCGCGCGGGCGCGGCCGTTCGCCGTGAACGGGAACTTTCCGACCTTGTAGGCCACGCCTGCCGCCTTCAGCTCTTCCTCGGTCTTGCCGACGGAAGCGACTTCCGGCTGGGTATAGACGACGCTCGGAATGACCTCGTAATTGACGTGGCCGTGCTGCCCGGCGAGGATTTCGGCAAGCGCCACGCCCTCGTCTTCCGCCTTATGTGCCAGCATCGGCCCCTTCACCACGTCGCCGATCGCATAGATGCCGGCGACATTGGTCCTGAAGTGACCGTCGATCTCGACGCGGCCGCGATTGTCGAGCGCAACGCCAGCCTCTTCGAGGCCGAGGCCTGCCGTATAAGGCTTGCGGCCGGTGGCGATCAGCACGACGTCGGCGTCGAGCGTGACGGTATCACCGCCCTTGACCGGCTCGAAGGTGACCTTGGCGCCCTTGCCGCCCTTTTCGACACCAGTGACCTTGGCGCCGAGATTGAAATCGATACCCTGCTTGGCGAGCATGCGCTGAAACTGCTTGGAGACTTCGCCGTCCATGCCGCCGAGGATGGTGTCGAGATATTCGACGACGGTGACCTTGGCGCCGAGACGCGACCAGACCGAGCCGAGCTCGAGGCCGATGACGCCGCCGCCGACGACGATCAGCGTTTCCGGAACCTTCTCCAGCGCAATGCCGCCGGTGGACGAGATGATGGTCTTCTCATCGACCTCGACCTGCACGCCCGGAATGCCCGCGACGTCGGAGCCGGTGGCGATGACGATGTTCTTGCCCTCGATCTCCTGCACCTTGCCATCCTCGGCGGTGACGGAAACCTTGCCGGCCGAGACGACCTTGCCGGTGCCCTGGAAGGCGTCGATCTTGTTCTTCTTGAACAGGAAGGCGACGCCGTCGACATTCGACTTCACCGTCGCATCCTTATGCGCCATCATATTGGCGAGATTGAGCGTCGGCGCCGGCACGTCGATGCCGAGAGCGCTCAGCCCGTGGCCGGCCTGGTGGAACATCTCGGAAGCATGCAGCAGCGCCTTCGACGGAATGCAGCCGACGTTCAGGCAAGTGCCGCCATAGGTCGCGCGCTTTTCGACGACGGCGACCTTGAGGCCGAGCTGGGCCGCCTTGACGGCGCAGACATAGCCGCCCGGGCCGGTTCCGATAATGATCACATCGTAGGACATTGCTTTTTTCCCTTTGGATTTTTCGTTTAGTCGGCCGCGCGCGACAGAGCGAGGCGGAAGCCGAAGCCGACGAGTGCCGCTCCGGTGATGCGGTTGAACCATTTGCCGCTGGCGATGAAGCGGTCACGGATCGCCTTGACCGTGAAGAAATAGGAGACGCCGGCAAACCAGGCGACTAGCGCCCCCGCCATGCTGATGCCATAGGAGAACTGAATGAGCGCGGGTGTGTCGTGATGCACCAGCGTCGAAAACAGCGACAGGAAGAACAGCACCGGCTTCGGGTTCAACGCATTGGTGATGAAGCCCATGCCAAGGCATTTCAGCATCGAGACCGGCTTGCGGTCTTCGGCCGTCACCTCGATCTCCCGCACGTTGAAACCGGGCTCGCGGAACGACTTGATGCCGAGATAGACCAGATAGGCGACACCCGCCCATTTGATCATCGAAAACAGCATCAGCGATTTCGACACGATGAGGCCGAGGCCGAGGATGGTGTAGCTGATATGGAAGAGCAGCGAAAAGCCCATGCCGATCCCGGTCATGATGGCGGCGCGGCGCCCATGCACGATGCTCTGGCGCAGGATGACGGCGAAATCGGCGCCCGGCACGACGATGAAGATCGAGAAAATGGCCATCAGGCCCATGAATTCGAGAATATATTGCATGCTGCTTTCGCCCTGCCTTCTAGCGGCCGCCGCTGACGTTGAGGATCGCGCCGGTTATATAGGAAGCCGATGGAGAGAGAAGATAGAGGATCGCGTCCGCCACCTCTTCGGCCGAGCCGGTCCGCTGCATCGGGATCGACGGCGCCATGTCGCGCGGCCGGTCCGGCAGCCCGCCCGAAGCATGGATGTCGGTTTCGATGATGCCCGGCCTGACGGCGTTCACACGAATGCCTTCCGCCGCCACTTCGCGCGCCAGTCCGACAGTGAACGTATCGATGGCGGCCTTCGAGGCGGCGTAATCGACATATTGCGCCGGCGAACCGAGCACCGCCGCCATCGACGAGATATTGACAATCGCCCCGCCCCGCCCGCCATGCCGGCTCGACATGCGGCGGACCGCTTCTGCCGCGCAGAGCAGGGAGCCGGTCACATTGACGCGCAGCATGCGCTCGATGCGCTCCACAGACATCTCGTCGATCCGCTGCGGATAATCGACGATGCCGGCATTGTTGACGAGCCCGTCGAGCCGGCCGAAATGGCGATCGACGGCGGCAAACATCGCGACGATATCGCCGGCCTTGCCGACATCGCCCTCGATCGCTATCGCCTCGCCGCCGCTTGCGGCGATTGCCGCGACGACGGCATCGGCAGCCGCGCGGTTGGAGGCATAGTTCACCGCGACACGCCAGCCCTGGCGCGCGGCAAGACGCGAGGCGGCAGCGCCGATGCCCCTGCTGCCTCCGGTCACGAGAACGACAGGTGCATGGCTCATGTCGCGCATTCCTTGAATGTCAGAACGTCCCAGGGCGCCACGGAAGCCTTGCCCTCACCCCAGGCGCTGGATTCGCGGATGGCAGGACCGAGGCCGGGCAGCACGAGCCTTTCGGCCGCCACAGCGCCTTCCGGCTGCAGATTGTCCATCTCGCCCTTCTCATCCATGCCGTAGACGGCGCCCTGCCAGACCGTGCAGGCATCGAGATCGGCGCCGGTCACGTCGCCCTCGGGGCAGTTGAACATCAGGATGCCGATGGCGCGCACCGGATCTTCCGACGGCATGACATAGCCTTCCATCACGACGGATGTCTTCAGCGCACTGACCTTGAACTGGTTGCTGGCGGCAGCCGACGAAGAATTCAGCGGCGCAAAGCGCAGTTCATAGGCGCCGTCGCGATCGATATAAACCGCCCGCTCCTGCTTGCAGTCGGCGCCGGACACGGCGGCCGGAGCGGCAAAAAGCATGGCGGCCGCAATTGCAGCCACGCCTTTCCATCCCGTTATGATGCCGATCCCCTCGCTCATTGTCCTTGTTGCTCTCTCCGCCCGTCGGCATTCTCGATCACGCCGAAATCCGTCAGCAGCACCAGCGGATGGCCGTCCTTGTCGAGCCCCCAGAAAACCGGATAGAAGCCGTCGCCCCAGCCGCTCCAGAACACCGCGACATTGCCCTTCTTGCCGGCGACCGGCCGGTGCAGCGCATAGGCGCCCTTGTTGGCATCGAGGTCAGACGCCAGCACATCGTCATAATAATTGATGTCCGCGTCGGGCTTTTGCGCCTGAACCTGCGCTTGACGCTCTCCGATCAGATCGAGCGTATCGGCATCCATGTAACAGCCGAGGCCGGCATCGACGGGATAGCCGAAGATCTCGCCGTCTTTCAGCGTCGCGGGGTCCTGGCCGGGAAGGACCGCAAGCTCCCAATGATCCGGCTTGCCCTCGGCAAACCGCATGCTGGCGGCGGCAATGCGCCCGAATGCCCGGTAGAGCGTGACAGGATAGTCGCCCGGCGCAACCGTCTTGGCGAGCGCCGGCCGATCCGGCTGGGCGAGCGGGTCGGCAGCAACGATGCGCCCCGAGGTCAGCTCGGCATTGCCCATATGGATCACAGTGATCGACCGCCCGGAGAGTTCGGCATCGCCAAGCGCCACCAGCTCGAAATTGCTGCTGGCCTTGGTAACGTCCCAACCGGCCGCCGACGCGGAAACCGGGACATGCGCGGTGGCAGCACAAAGAAGAAGGCGTGCCGCTCGCATCATCCGGTTCCGCATCGAAAAGCTCCTTAAAGATCAAGAACCAGACGTTCCGGATCTTCGAGGCTTTCCTTGACGCGCACGAGGAAGGTGACCGCTTCCTTGCCGTCGACGATGCGGTGATCGTAGGACAGCGCCAGATACATCATCGGACGGATGACCACCTGGCCGCCGATCGCGACCGGCCGCTCCTGGATCTTGTGCATGCCGAGAATGCCGGACTGCGGTGCATTGAGGATCGGCGAGGACATCAGCGAACCGTAGACGCCGCCGTTCGAGATGGTGAAGGTGCCGCCCTGCATGTCGGCCATCGAAAGCTGGCCGTCGCGGGCTGCCTTGCCGAGGCGGCCGATTTCCTTTTCGATCTCGGCGATCGACATCTGGTCGGCATCGCGCACGATCGGAACCACGAGGCCCTTGTCGGTGCCGACGGCGACGCCGATGTGGCAGTAGTTCTTGTAGATGATGTCGGTGCCGTCGATCTCGGCGTTGACAGCCGGCAGTTCCTTCAGCGCATGCGTCACGGCCTTGGTGAAGAAGCCCATGAAGCCGAGCTTGACGCCGTGCTTCTTCTCGAAGACGTCCTTGTATCTGTTGCGCAGGTCCATGACCGCCTTCATGTCCACCTCGTTATAGGTGGTCAGCATGGCGGCTGTGTTCTGCGCGTCCTTGAGGCGCTTGGCGATCGTCTGGCGCAGGCGCGTCATCTTCACCCGCTCTTCGCGCGAGGCATCCTCGACCGTCGACGGACCGCGCGCAGCGGCAGGCGCTGCTGCGGGTGCTGCCGCCGGAGCGGAAATGCCCTTGGCGACGGCGGCGATGACGTCACCCTTCAGCACCTGGCCGCGTTTGCCGCTGCCGTCAACCTGATCGGCGGAAAGATTGTTTTCGGCCAGCATCTTCGAAGCCGCCGGCGCCGGCGGCATGGTGGAGACGGAGGCGCTGGACGACGACGATGCCGCAGCCACAGCGGCGGGCGCGGCAGGTGCCGGAGCAGCAGGAGCGGCAGCAGCAGGCGCGGCGGCGGCAGCTGCGCCTTCGGCGATCTGGCCGAGCAACGCCCCGAGGCCGACGGTTTCGCCGGCGGCGGCGACGATTTCGGAAAGCGTGCCGGAGGTGGGCGCGGGAAC
Source organism: Rhizobium sp. R339 (assembly GCF_002211395.1). Lineage (NCBI taxonomy): Bacteria > Pseudomonadati > Pseudomonadota > Alphaproteobacteria > Hyphomicrobiales > Rhizobiaceae > Rhizobium > Rhizobium sp. R339. The sequence continues at coordinate 255,278 of NZ_LOKV01000025.1, read as the reverse complement.
TTCGATGGTCACCTTATCGGTTTCAAGCTCCAGAATCGGCTCGTCGGCCTTGATGGCGTCGCCGACCTTCTTGAACCAGGTGCCGACGGTTGCCTCGCTGACGGATTCACCGAGAGTTGGAACGCGGATTTCTGTGGCCATTGTTCAAATCCTGATTTCGTGTGTTTTCGTTTAAACGTTTCAGACGGCGGGCGGCCGCAAGATGATCGAGGGCATCGGCAGGATATCGAAGCGGAAACCGAAGCCGGAAGCGATAATCGGATCGTTGTCGGCAAGAGCCTGCGCCGCCGCCTGATCCTCGACCTCGACGACCGCCATGCCCCAGGCGCCTTTCCCCTCGAAGACGGGGCCGACCGTCACGGCCGATCCCGCAAGGGCGTTGCGATGCCAGTATTCGACATGGCGTTTCATCGCCGCCATTTCCTCCCCGGTCCCGTCATGCGGGAAAGTGGGGCGCGGCGGCTGCAGTCTCAGAAAGAAGTAAGCCATCACGCCCTCCCTTGTTTTAGCCGCCCAACGCATCCTCGAGGAATGCCGAAAGCTGCGACAGATGCTTGGACATCAGGCCTGTTGCCGGCGAGGCGGCGGCCGGACGGCCGGTGTAGCGGACACGCTGGTACTTCGCATCGATATGGGCGAGCACCCATTCGAGGAACGGGTCGATGAACGACCATGCGCCCATGTTTTTCGGCTCTTCCTGGCACCAGACCATCTCGGCGTGGCGGAAGCGCGACAGCTCGTTGATGAGCGCCTTTGCCGGGAACGGATAGAGCTGCTCGACGCGCAGGAGATAGATGTCGTCGATGCCACGCTTTTCACGCTCTTCCAGCAGATCGTAATAAACCTTGCCGGAGCACATGACGACGCGGCGGATCTTGCTGTCCTTCTGCAGCTTGATCGGACCGTCCTTGATCACCTCGGCGTCGTCCCAGAGCAGGCGATGGAAGGCGGATTCGCCGGCCAGTTCGGCAAGCGTCGAGACCGCCCGCTTGTGGCGCAGCAGCGACTTCGGCGTCATCAGGATCAGCGGCTTGCGGAAGTCGCGCTTCAGCTGCCGGCGCAGGATGTGGAAGTAGTTCGCCGGCGTCGTGACGTTGGCGACCTGCATGTTGTCTTCCGCACAGAGCTGCAGGAAGCGTTCCAGGCGGGCCGAAGAGTGCTCCGGACCCTGGCCTTCATAGCCGTGCGGCAGTAGGCAGACGAGGCCCGACATGCGCAGCCACTTGCGTTCGCCCGACGAGATGAACTGGTCGAAGACCACCTGCGCGCCGTTGGCGAAGTCGCCGAACTGGGCTTCCCAAAGCGTCAGCGCATTCGGGCGGGCGAGCGAATAGCCATATTCGAAACCGAGGACGGCCTCTTCCGAAAGCATCGAATTGATGACTTCGTAACGGGCCTGCGTCGGCGCCAGGTTCGCGAGCGGGATGTAGCGTTCTTCGGTCTCCTGATCGTAGAGAACCGAGTGACGCTGCGAGAAGGTGCCGCGTTCGCAATCCTGTCCGGACAGACGGATCTTGTGGCCTTCGACGACGAGCGAGCCGAAAGCAAGCGCTTCCGCCATCGCCCAGTCGAGGCCTTCGCCGCTCTGGATCATGTTGGAGCGGTTTTCCATGAAGCGCTGGATCGTGCGATGGGCGTTGAAGCCCGCCGGGATCTCGGAGAGCTTGCGGCCGATCTCCTTCAGCGTCTTCATCGGCACGGCGGTCTTGCCGCGGCGCTGTTCGTCCTGATTGTCGGCCGTGCGCAGGCCGGACCATTCGCCGTCCAGCCAGTCGGCCTTGTTCGGCTTGTAGTGCTGGCCAGCCTCGAATTCCTGCTCGAGATGGGCGCGCCAGTCGGCCTTCATCTTTTCGACTTCGCCGTCCGTCAGCAGGCCTTCGCGAACCAGACGTTCCGCGTAGAGTTGCAGGACCGTCTTGTGGCCACGGATGACCTTGTACATCTTCGGCTGCGTGAAGGACGGTTCATCGCCTTCGTTATGGCCGTAGCGACGGTAGCAGAACATGTCGAGCACCACAGGCTTGTGGAACTTCATGCGGAATTCGGTCGCGATCTTGGCCGCATAGACGACGGCTTCCGGATCGTCGCCGTTGACGTGCAGGATCGGCGCCTCGATCATCTTGGCGACGTCGGACGGATAGGGCGACGAGCGCGAGAAGGCCGGGTTGGTGGTGAAGCCGATCTGGTTGTTGATGATGACGTGCATCGTGCCGGCGACACGGTGACCGCGCAGACCGGACAGGCCGAGGATTTCGGCAATGACGCCCTGGCCGGCGAAGGCGGCGTCACCGTGAATCAGCAGCGGCAGAACCTTTGCGCGTTCGGACAGCGGAATGATGTCGCCATCCCAAACCGTCGCGCTCATGTCCTGCTTGGCGCGGGCCTTGCCCATGACGACCGGATCGACGATTTCGAGATGCGAGGGGTTGGCCGTCAGCGAGACGTGCACCTTGTTGCCGTCGAATTCGCGGTCCGAGGAAGCGCCGAGATGGTACTTGACGTCGCCGGAACCTTCGACCTCGTCAGGCGCATAGGAGCCGCCCTTGAACTCGTGAAAGATGGCACGGTGCGGCTTGCCCATGACCTGGGAGAGCACGTTGAGGCGGCCGCGATGGGCCATGCCGAAGACGGCTTCCTTGAGACCGAGATGGCCGCCGCGCTTCAGGATCTGTTCCAGCGCCGGGATCAGCGATTCACCGCCGTCGAGGCCGAAGCGCTTGGTGCCCTTGAACTTGACGTCGAGGAACTGCTCGTAGCCTTCGGCTTCGATCAGCTTGGCGAGGATCGCCTTCTTGCCTTCAGCGGAGAAGGCGACGCCCTTGTCGGGCCCTTCGATGCGTTCCTGAATCCAGGCCTTCTCCTCAGGGTTGGAGATATGCATGAATTCGACGCCGAGGGTCGAGCAGTAGGTGCGCTCGAGGATCTCGATCATCTCGCGGATCGTCGCGTATTCGAGCCCGAGAACGTTGTCGATGAAGATCTTGCGGTCGTAGTCGGCTGATGTGAAGCCGTAATTCTCCGGCGACAGCTCGCGATAGTCGTCGACGGCAGCGGCGATGCCGAGCGGGTCGAGCTTGGCATGCAGGTGGCCGCGCATGCGGTAGGCGCGGATCATCATGATGGCGCGCACGGAATCGCGTGTCGCCTGCAGCACGTCGGTGGTGTCGGCGGGCTTGCCCTCGGCTGCGGCTTTCGCCTTCACCTTGGTCTCGATCACCTTCTCGACGATGCCCCAGTCGCCGTCGAGAGCCGATACCAGATCGCCGGCGGCTGCCAGAGGCCAGTTCTTCTTGCGCCAGGAAGCACCCTTGGCCGCCTTCTTCACATCGGCAGGATCGTCTTCCAGCGCCTTGAAGAAGGTGCGCCACTGGTCGTCCACCGACGCGGGATCCTCTTCGTAGCGCGCATAGAGCTGCTCGATATAGGCTGCGTTGGCGCCATCCAGAAACGAGGTGATCTGAAACTGCTCGTTGGCTTCTTGCCGTGCCATGGTGATATGCGAACGCTTCCGTCCGCCTCCTGACTTTGATGAATTTGCCGGCTTGATCGCCGGCTGCCGCATTTCCGATTGCCGCCTGTCCGCGGCGCATCTGCTGGTCTCGTGTATAAGGCCGGGCGGAAGGCGCAGATGCCGTTCCTCCGCCCGGTTATAGGTGGTTTCAGCCCTTGAGGACTTCAACCAGCGTCTTGCCGAGGCGGGCCGGAGACGGCGACACCTTGATGCCGGCCGATTCCATTGCCGCGATCTTCGATTCCGCGTCGCCCTTACCGCCGGAGACAACAGCGCCGGCATGGCCCATGGTGCGGCCCTTCGGTGCCGTGCGGCCTGCGATGAAGCCGGCCATCGGCTTCTTGCGGCCCTTCTTGGCTTCGTCCTTCAGGAACTGGGCGGCGTCTTCCTCGGCCGAGCCGCCGATTTCGCCGATCATGATGATCGACTGCGTGGCTTCGTCGGCCAGGAACATCTCGAGCACGTCGATGAATTCGGTGCCCTTGACCGGGTCGCCGCCGATGCCGACGGCCGTCGTCTGGCCAAGGCCTTCGTTGGAGGTCTGGAAGACGGCTTCATAGGTGAGCGTGCCCGAGCGGGAAACGATGCCGACCGAACCCTTGCGGAAGATCGAGCCCGGCATGATGCCGATCTTGCATTCTTCCGGCGTCATGATGCCCGGGCAGTTGGGCCCAAGCAGGCGCGACTTGGAGCGGTCGAGGCGAGCCTTGACGCGGACCATGTCCATGACGGGAATGCCTTCGGTGATGCAGGTGATGAACGGGATCTCGGCGTCGATCGCCTCGATGATCGCATCCGCTGCACCGGCCGGCGGAACGTAGATGACGGTCGCGTCGGCGCCGGTCTTTTCCTTGCCTTCGGCAACGGTCGCGAAGATCGGCAGGCTTTCGCCCTTGGCGCCGGTCCAGGTTTCGCCGCCCTTCTTCGGGTGGATGCCGCCGACCATCTGGGTGCCGTAATAAGCGAGCGCCTGTTCGGTGTGGAACGTGCCGGTCTTGCCGGTCAGACCCTGAACGAGGACCTTGGTGTCTTTATTGACGAGAATAGACATTCTTTCCGATCCTTCAATTAGCCGTTGATCGCCGCGACGATCTTCTTGGCCGCATCGTCCAAGTCGTCAGCCGCCGTGATCGCGAGACCCGACTCGTTCAGGATCTTCTTGCCGAGCTCGACATTGGTGCCTTCAAGGCGCACGACGAGCGGAACCTTCAGACCGACTTCCTTGACCGCGGCAATGACGCCCTCGGCGATGACGTCGCACTTCATGATGCCGCCGAAGATGTTGACGAGAATGCCTTCGACCTTGGGGTCTGCGGTGATGATCTTGAAGGCTGCAGCAACCTTCTCCTTGCCGGCGCCGCCGCCGACGTCGCAGAAGTTGGCCGGCTCCTTGCCGTAGAGCTTGATGATATCCATCGTCGCCATGGCAAGGCCTGCGCCGTTGACCATGCAGCCGATATTGCCGTCGAGCGCGACATAGGCGAGGTCCCACTTGGAAGCCTCGATTTCCTTGGCGTCTTCTTCGGTCTCGTCGCGCAGCGCCCGGACGTCGTCGTGACGGAAGAGCGCGTTGCCGTCGAAGGACATCTTGGCGTCGAGAACGCGCAGGTGGCCATTCTTCATGACGATCAGCGGATTGATTTCGAGAAGGGACATGTCCTTCTCGTTGAAGGCCTTGTAGAGCAGCGGGAAGAGCGACTTGGCGTCTTCTGCGGCAGCGCCTTCGAGCTTGAGGGCCGAGGAGATCTTGGCGACGTCGGCAGCCGTCACACCGGCCTCAGGATCGATGGCGATCGTCTGGATCTTCTCGGGCGTGTCGTGGGCGACGGCCTCGATGTCCATGCCGCCTTCCGTAGAGACGACGAAGGCGACCTTGCCGACCGAGCGGTCAACCAGCAGCGAGCAATAGAGTTCGCGGTCGATGTCGGCGCCGTCCTCGATGTAGAGGCGGTTGACCTGCTTGCCGGCTTCGCCGGTCTGCGCGGTCACCAGCGTGTTGCCGAGCATTTCCTTGACGTTGGCAACGACGTCCTCGATCGACTTGGCGAGGCGCACGCCGCCCTTGGCTTCGGGCGACAGCTCCTTGAACTTGCCCTTGCCGCGGCCGCCCGCATGGATCTGGCTCTTGACCACGTAAAGCGGGCCGGGAAGCGACTTGGCGGCAGCCTCGGCCTCTTCGGCCTTGAGAATAGCCACACCTTCTGCGACCGGCGCGCCATAGCCCTTCAGCAGAGCCTTGGCCTGATATTCATGAATGTTCATGGGTCTATCCCTGTTTGGATTGCTTCAGCGCCGATTACTTGAGGGCAGGCGCGATATTGATGCAGGCCTCGCAGAGACCGGCGACGGCGGCCACCGACTTGTCGAAGGCCTCCTTCTCGGTCTTGTTGAGGTCGATCTCGATGACGCGCTCGACGCCGCCGGCGCCGATGACGGTGGGAACACCGACATACATGTCCTTGACGCCGTACTGGCCAGTGAGATGGGCAGCGCAAGGCAGGACGCGCTTCTTGTCCTTGAGGTAGGATTCGGCCATTTCGATCGCCGAGGCAGCCGGCGCATAATAGGCCGAGCCGGTCTTCAGCAGGCCGACGATTTCGGCGCCGCCGTCACGGGTGCGCTGAATGATCTCTTCGAGGCGCTCCTTGGTGACCCAGCCCATGGTGACGAGATCGGTGAGCGGAATGCCGCCGACCGTCGAGTAGCGGGCGAGCGGCACCATCGTGTCGCCGTGACCGCCGAGAACGAAAGCCGTCACGTCCTGGACGGAGACGTTGAATTCCTTGGCGAGGAAGAGGCGGAAGCGCGAGGAGTCGAGAACGCCGGCCATGCCGACGACCTTGTTGGCCGGAAGGCCGGAAAACTTCTGCAGCGCCCAGACCATGGCGTCGAGCGGGTTGGTGATGCAGATCACGAAGGCGTTCGGCGCATACTTCTTGATGCCGGCGCCGACCTGCTCCATGACCTTGAGGTTGATGCCGAGAAGATCGTCGCGGCTCATGCCGGGCTTGCGCGGAACGCCGGCGGTGACGATGCAGACATCGGCGCCTTCGATTGCGGAATAGTCGCTGGCGCCGGTCAGATTGGCGTCGAAGCCTTCGACCGGAGAGGACTGTGCGATATCGAGGCCCTTGCCCTGGGGAATGCCGTCGGCAATGTCGAAGAGGACGATGTCGCCCAGCTCCTTCAGGCCGGCGAGATGCGCCAGCGTGCCACCAATCATGCCAGAACCAATGAGTGCGATCTTGTTACGCGCCATTTCGCTGTTTCCTTTGCGATCAAATTCGTCGAACGACGCTGAGGCACCGCTCAATGACGCAATCGCATAGACCCAAAGCCTAAAAATGGCAATCCATTAATTTTGATGCAGCGTTTTCAATCGTTTAGATACCAAAATTCTTACGTAAACGTAAGATATTTCGTCACCGGATTGTTACTCCGCAGCCCGTTTTTCATGGTGCAGCGCAAGATATTCTGCGCTCCGCATTTCGAACAGGCGCGATGTCGTGCGGTCGAATTCGAAGCCTTCCGTGCCCCGGCGGTTGACGAGCAGCGCCTCGGGCATCGCCGCCGCGGATATGTAAAGCCGCACCGCATGATCGTAGAACGTATCGACCAGAATGATGAAACGCTTGATCTGGTTCCGTTTCTCCGGCCCGAGCAACGGAACGTGATCGACAAAGACCGTATCGAAACGCTCGGCGATGGCGAGGAAATCGGCCGCACCGAGCGGCTTGTCGCAGAGATCGGCGAAGGAGAAGCGGGCCATGCGGTCGGCGGCGAGCGGCACGTGGATGGAGCGCCCCTTCATCGGGATATCCAACGGCTGCGCCTTGCGCCCGTGCAACGCCTGCGTCCAGGACGCTTCCATCGCCATGTCGTTATGTTCGTTGATCGGCACGAGATAGACGGGCTGGCTGTTCAGCTTTTCCATCCGGTAGTCGGTCGGCGAATCCAGCGTGACGATGTCGACATGCTGCTTGAGCAAAGCGACGAAGGGCAGGAAGAGACCGCGATTGAGACCGTCACTGTAGAGATTGTCGGGCTCGACGTTCGAGGTCGCCACCAGCACGCATCCTCGCGCAAAAAGCTCGGAGAACAGCCGCGACAGGATCATCGCATCGGCAATGTCGGTGACGGTGAACTCGTCGAAACAGAGCAGTTCCGCTTCTTCGTAAAGCGCTGCGGCGACCGGCGGCATCGGGTCGGCCTGCTTCGTCTCGCCGTTCTTGAGCTTCAGCCGGTGCGCCGCGATGCGGTTGTGCACGTCGGCCATGAATTCGTGGAAATGCGCTCGCCGCTTCTTCCTGCACGGCGCCATCGAGAAGAACATGTCCATCAGCATGGTCTTGCCGCGTCCGACGCTGCCGTGGATATAGAGACCCTTGATGCCGCCCGCGGCCTTCTTCTTGGAGGCGAACAGCCAGCCGAGCGCGCTCGATTTTGCCGCCGGCCGCTGCTGCTTCAGCCCGGCCAGCACCCGGTCCAGGCTTCTCGCCACGTCCATCTGGGCGGCATCGACCTGCAGCGCACCAGCAAGCGTCAGCGACTTGAGCTGTTCGCAGACGCTGAGCGCATAATCTGGCATTGGCTGCATGAGAGCATATCCGCCTGTCAGTCATCGGCGGCGATCCGCCGGATCGTCTACCGCGCCGGTTGATTACCGGCTGAGGCTGATCTGCTGGCCTGTGCTGGTCTGTCCCTCAAAGCGGTTGTCGGCCGTCTTGTAGATGCTGCCGATCTGGTTACCGGAACGGTCCTTGAGCAGAACCTGCTTGCCTGCAACCTCCCAGGAGCCCATCGCCGTCAGCTCGCCGACGCAGCCGCGCGTGCCGCCGCGCGAACCGCTGCCGAGATTGGTGAGCGTCAGGAACATGTCGCAGCTGCCGTTGACGCGCCAGCTCCCGACCATCGATTCCTTGGTGACATCGAGCGCATTCGCGGCGACCGCGCCCGGCTGCGCACCCGGCATCGGCGAAGCGGACGCCGGCGCGGCCGGAAACTGCGAGCTGCCGCTCGGCGGCGGAAGCTGCCCGCCCTGCACCGAAGGAACCGGCTGCGCCGTCAATGGCGTCGGCACCGAGTTTGAGTTGGAGTTGTAATTATATGCCGTCCGATCACAACCGGCTAGCGCGAGAGCCAACACCAGACCTGTCATCGCATATCGCAACTGCATCATCATACTCCTGAATTCGGCTATCGCCGCAGAGAAACGGGCGTGAGACAAGTTCGATTACCGTAATTCGCTTTGGTTAATCAAGTCGCACAGCATAAATTGCCGATGACAACACCTAATCGAAAAACGATACAGTTCAACTGTCCCGCTGCAAAACTTCCTGCACATAGAATTTGTCAGCAAGGTGTTGTGCGGTTCATCTCTGTAAGGATCCTTGCCGAACGCCCGCAATGTCCCGGAAAGATCGTGCCGCCGCCGCGACGGCTTCCGGGTCGAAGCCGTCCATCGCATTATCAGCATGCGCGCTGGTCAAACCCGGCGTTCGACCATCATCTTCTTGATCTCGGCGATCGCCTTGGCCGGGTTGAGGCCCTTCGGGCAGGTCTGCGCACAGTTCATGATCGTGTGGCAGCGGTAGAGGCGGAACGGATCCTCGAGATTGTCGAGGCGCTCGCCGGTCGCCTCGTCTCGGCTGTCGATCAGCCAGCGATAGGCCTGCAGCAGAACGGCCGGGCCGAGGTAACGGTCGCCGTTCCACCAATAGCTCGGACAGGAGGTCGAGCAGCAGGCGCAGAGGATGCATTCATAGAGGCCGTCGAGCTTCTGCCGGTCCTCATGGCTCTGCTTCCATTCCTTGGCCGGCGCCGGCGACACCGTCTTCAGCCAGGGCTCGATCGAACGATGCTGGGCGTAGAAGTTAGTGAGATCCGGAACTAGATCCTTGACGACCGGCAAGTGCGGCAGCGGGTAGATTTTCACCGCGCCCTTGATATCGTCGAGACCCTTGGTGCAGGCCAGGGTGTTCGTGCCGTCGATGTTCATCGCGCAGGAACCGCAGATGCCCTCGCGACAGGAGCGGCGCAAGGTCAGCGTCGGATCGATCTTGTTCTTGATGTAGAGCAGGCCGTCGAGCACCATCGGCCCGCAATCGTCGACATCGATGTAGAAAGTGTCGATCGACGGGTTCTGGCCGTCGTCCGGGCTCCAGCGGTAGACGCGGAACTCGCGGGTGTTCGTCGCACCCGCCGGCTTCGGCCACACCTTGCCTTCGCGCATCTGAGAGTTCTTGGGGAGAGCGAGTTCAACCATGATAGGTTCCTCTTGAAATCAGTATACGCGAGCTTTCGGCTCGATCTTGTGCGGATCGATGCCTTCCGCGATCAGCTCGGTGTGAACGGGGCGATAGTCGAGTTTCACGTCGCCCGCCTCGTTCACCCAGGCAAGCGTATGCTTGCGCCAGTTGACGTCGTCGCGGCCGGCGAATGCGCCCTCGGTATAATCCTCGCGGGCATGCGAACCGCGGCTCTCCTTGCGGGCCTCGGCGCCGTAGATGGTCGTGATGGCGTTGGCCATCAGGTTCTGCAGCTCGAGCGTTTCCACGAGGTCCGAATTCCAGACCATCGAGCGGTCGGTGACCTTGATGTCACGCATTTCCTGCCAGATCGCCGAGATGCGCCGGCAGCCGGATTCCAGCGATTCCTGCGTGCGGAACACGGCCGCGTCTTCCTGCATGGCGCGCTGCATCTTCTCGCGCAGGTCAGCCGTCGGCGTGCCGCCGCTGGCGTGGCGCAGACCATCGAAGCGGTCCATGATCTTGTCGCAGGCCGCGACGTTGAGATGCGGGATCGGCGCCGCACGGTCGATGACCTCGCCGGCGCGGATCGCGGCGGCGCGGCCGAAGACCACGAGGTCGATCAGCGAGTTGGAGCCGAGGCGGTTGGCGCCGTGCACCGAGGCACAGCCTGCCTCGCCCACCGCCATCAGGCCGGGGATGATCCGCTCCGGATTGGCGCCGTCGGCGTTCAGCACTTCGCCCCAATAATTCGTGGGAATGCCGCCCATATTGTAGTGAACGGTCGGCAGAACCGGGATCGGTTCGCGCGTGACGTCGACGCCGGCGAAGATCTTGGCGCTCTCGGAAATCCCCGGCAGGCGTTCATGCAGAACGGCCGGATCGAGATGGTCGAGATGCAGGAAGATATGGTCCTTGTTCTTGCCGACGCCGCGGCCTTCGCGGATCTCAAGCGTCATGCAGCGCGAAACGACGTCGCGCGAGGCAAGGTCCTTGGCCGAAGGTGCGTAGCGCTCCATGAAGCGTTCGCCCTCGGAGTTGACGAGGTAACCGCCTTCGCCGCGCGCGCCTTCGGTGATCAGACAGCCAGATCCGTAGATGCCGGTCGGATGGAACTGCACGAATTCCATGTCCTGCAGCGGCAGGCCCGCGCGCGCCACCATGCCGCCGCCGTCGCCGGTGCAGGTATGGGCCGAGGTCGCCGAGAAATAGGCGCGGCCGTAGCCGCCGGTCGCCAGCACTACCATCTTGGCGGCGAAGCGATGGATCGTGCCGTCATCGAGGCACCAGGCGACGACGCCGGTGCAGCGGCTGCCGTCTTCCGACATGATCAGGTCGAGCGCGAAATACTCGATGAAGAATTCGGCGTTGTGGCGCAGCGACTGGCCGTAGAGCGTGTGCAGGATGGCGTGGCCGGTGCGGTCGGCGACGGCGCAGGTGCGTTGCACCGGTGGGCCTTCGCCGTAATTCTGCATGTGGCCGCCGAACGGGCGCTGGTAGATCTTGCCTTCCTCGTTGCGCGAGAACGGTACGCCGTAATGTTCCAGCTCATAGACCGCCTTCGGCGCTTCCATGGTCAGATACTGCATGGCGTCGACGTCGCCGAGCCAGTCGGAGCCCTTGACGGTGTCGTAAAGATGCCACTGCCAGCTGTCGGGCGTCATGTTGCGCAGCGAGGCGGCGATGCCGCCCTGTGCTGCGACCGTGTGCGAGCGGGTCGGGAAAACCTTGGTGATGCAGGCTGTGCGGAAACCCTGCTCGGCCATGCCGAGCGTGGCGCGCAGACCGGCGCCGCCGGCGCCGACGACGATCACGTCATAGGAGTGATCGACATATTGGTAGGCCTTGCCATTCTGGGCGGGTGAAGTCGGTGCCATAGCGAGCTTATCCTACGAATGCGATTTTCAGAATGGCGAAGAGACAGAGGCCGGCGATCACGATCGCGAAGAACGTGTTCAGCATCAAGAGTGCGATCTTGCCGAACTCGCCATGCACGTAATCCTCGATGATGACCTGCATGCCGAGCTTCATATGGATGACGCCGGAGATCACCATCAAGCCCATGACGACGGCGACGAACGGGTTCGACAGGGCGCGAACCACATCCGCATAGGGCGCGCCGGCATAGGCGATCATGAAGATGACGAAGAAGAGGATCAGCGGAATGTTGGCGACGGCGGTCAGCCGCTGACGCCAGAAATGGCTCGTGCCTTCCTTGGCGGAGCCGAGCCCGCGAACCTTGCCGAGGGGGGTGCGCATATCCATGAGAGGACCTTCAGAAACGAATGAGGAAGCCGATCACCCAGACCAGTACGGTCAGACAGAGCGACCCGATGACGTTGGCGATGGCGAGCTTGGTCGAGACTTCCTTCTCGAAACCATAGCCGAGGTCCCACATGAGATGGCGGAAACCGCCGAGCATGTGGTGCAGCAATGCCCAGGTGTAGCCGAGCAGCACGAGCTTGCCGAGAAGGCTGCCGAGCACCCAGTTGGCCCAATCATACGACGCTTGGCCGCTTGCCGCCGCGATCAGCCACCAGGCGACGAGCAGCGTGCCGACATAGAGCGCACCGCCGGTAATGCGGTGGACGATGGACATGACCATGGTGGGAATAAGTTTGTAGACTTGCAAATGCGGCGACAGGGGCCGGTTATTTGTCACGTTCGCCATCAGAACCTCGCGGCGGCTTCTCTGCGCTTCCGGATTTCGGAGCATGCTCAGTCAACCACACGAATGACAAAATTCTCTGTGTGCGTTGCATCAATTGCGACGTTTACTCACCGGAAAGCCCGACGACAAGCACAATCGCTGTCTGCTTTTAATTTAATCGATTCGGGTTACCGGGAAGGTGCGGGCTACCGAAACTGGGCTTTCGCGGTCAATATTCAAGCCGCTCCTCCCGGATGAATGGACAAGCCGCGGCTTTTGGCGCAATCTGGCGTTAACGATTTGTTAACGGTTGGATTTCCGGAGTTCGGCGCCCATGTTCCGCAGTCTGTCCGCAGTCACCCTGCTTGCGCTTGCCGCGCTGACCGCAATGCCGGCCACAGCAGGCGAACGCCGCCATGACTATCGCTTTGCCGGCCATCGCCATACGCTTCACAACGGATTGTTTCTCGGCGAACGGGCGAGCTGGCGCGATCGCGGCATCCGTTTCGGCCATGTTTACGGCCATCGGCCCGGCAGGAACAGGATGCCGACACTGGCGCGTTTCTCGTCGGGAACGACACATCGCACGGCTCGCAGTCTCGTCATTTTCGCACCGCAAGCGCCGGGTTGGGATGGCGGCGGCACCTATTCCGGCTCCACCTATGTTTATCAGGTCGATGGCGGAACCTATGTCGGCGGCAATGGCTACGGCTTCTATCCGGGGGCGCGGCCGGAGTCGCTGATGCCGAAGGCGAAGATCATCGACGTCGCCGTGCAGGACGATCCCTGCAGCTACGAGGCCAATGTCTGCGTCATCCGCCCGTGAAATCTCAAGCGAAGCGCCAGACCGTCGTCTTCTTGATTTCGCTGTCCTCCAGCGCCCGTGTCACCGGCACCTCATAGACCGCGCAGAATTCCAGCCGCTCACGCGGCAGGTAGCTGCGGCCGGGATCGCCGACCAGAACCAGTTTGCCCTGCTGCGCGAGCCGCGAGAACCAGGGGATGAGCGCATCTGCGAAAGCGCGGTCGTAAAACACATCGCCGGCAAGCAGGATATCCGTATCGACCGTCTCTCCGATCAGATCGGCCCCGGTAAATCCGAGGGGAACGCGATTGACCTCCGCATTCAGCCGGATCGCCGTCTCCGCCCAGGGATCGATATCGCTCGCCGTGACCTCGCGCGCGCCGGCCATCATCGCCGCAATGCCGACGAGACCGGAACCGCTGGCGAAATCCAGCACGCGCTTGCCCCGCACCGTTTCCGGATGATCGAGGATATAGCGCGCCAATCCCTGCCCGCCCGCCCAGGCGAAAGCCCAGAATGGCGGCGGCAGGCCGATCGCTTCCAGCTCCTCCTCCGTCTTCAGCCAGAGGTCATGCGCCTCGCTCGCGAGATGGAGTGAAATCTCCGGCACGTGCGGCGGCGCCATGACGCTGGTATTGGCGCGGATGAAGGCTTCGGGATCGGTTTTCAACGCGGCGGATTGTCCAGCCCGCCCATGCGGCAGACCTCGGCCCATTCGTCATCGGTCACCGGCTGCACCGAAAGCCGCATGGAGGTGACGAGCGACATCTTGGCGAGTTTCTCGCTCGCCTTCACATCCTTCAGCGTCACCGGCTTCGGCATGTCCATGACGGCGCGGATATCGACGCAATCCCACTTCGGATCGCCCTTGGCGGTGGAATCGGGATGCGACAAGGCGCAGACCTCGACGATGCCGACGATCTCCAACCCATCATTGGAGTGGTAGAAGAAACCCTTGTCGCCGATCTGCATCGCCCGCATGTTGTTGCGCGCCAGATAGTTGCGAACGCCGGTCCATTCCGTACCCTTTTCGCCGGCAGCCTTCTGCTGCTCCCAGGACCAGGAGGCGGGTTCGGATTTATAGAGCCAGTGCGCCATGCTTTACGCCTCCGGCTTGTTAAAGACCCAGTTGAAGGCCTTGACCTCGACGCTTTCGAACAGGCCGGCCTTGGCGTAAGGATCGGCATCGGCAAGCGCACGCGCAGCATCCTTCGTTTCCGCTTCGACGACGATCAGGCTGCCGCAGGCTTTGCCCTCGTCATCGAGAAATGGGCCGGCGATTTTCAGCGTGCCCGCAGCGTTCAGGCCGTTCAGATATTCGAGATGCGTCGGCCGCGTCTCCATGCGGACGTTCAAATGTCCCGGCTTATCCTTGCAGAGAAGGGCGAAAAGCATGTCTATTCTCCTATTCGGTGGTGATTGGACGCGTCATCAACTGCTCGATGGCGTCCGATATGTCGAGCTTGCCGTCGATGATGGCGGAAACGGCATCGGTGATCGGCATGCTGATCGAAAGTTCCGCCGCAAGCCGCGAGGCGACGGAGGCGGCAAGCGCGCCTTCCACCAGCGCTCCTTGCAGGGGATCGACCTTTTCGCCGCGCCCGAGCGCGATGCCGAAGCGCAGGTTTCGCGATTGATGGCTCGTTCCCGTCAGCACCAGATCGCCGAGGCCGGAAAGCCCGCGCACCGTATCCGCCTTCCCGCCCTTGGCGACGACGAAGCGCGACATTTCCGCAAGCCCGCGCGCAATCAGCGCCGCACGCGCCGAATCGCCGATACCGCCGCCTTCAACGATGCCGCAGGCGATCGCCAGAACGTTCTTCAGGGCGCCGCCGAGCTGTACGCCGATCCGGTCGTCGGAGGCATAGAGCCGAAAGGTCCGGCCGGAGATCGCTTGCGCCAGCCGCTCCGCGGTCTCCATGTCACCAGCCGCGATCGCCATCGCCGTCGGCAGGCCTTTGGCGATATCGGCGGCGAAGCCCGGGCCGGAAAGCACGGCGACCGGATGGTCGGGCAGTTCCCGTTCCAGCATGTCGGTCAGAAGATTGCCGGTTGCCCGCTCGATGCCCTTGGCGCAGCTGACGACGACGGCATCCTTGGAGAGATAAGGGCCATATTGGTGCGCGGCGTCGGCCTGGGCTTGCGAGGGCATGGCAAAGAGCACGATGGAGGCCCCGGTGATCGCATCCGCCTCGGCCGAAAACTCCAGCGACTCGGGCAGCGGGATGCCGGGCAGCACCGCATCATGCAGCCGTTCGGCCTTCAGGTCGGCGATCAGCGACGGATCGCGCCCGACGAGCGTCACCGCGCTTCGCCCGGTAAGAGCGATAACGGCGGCGAGCGCCGTGCCGAAAGCCCCTGATCCGACGACGGCGATCTTTTCGCTCATGCCTTGGCCCCTCTTTTTCCGAAACCGATCAGCGTCTCCGCCTTGGAATCGAGCGGCCAGCGCGAACGCGGCTGCACGTCGAGTGTGTCAGGCGCTGCGCCCGTCGCCATGCGCTCCAGTCCCGCCCAGGCGATCATCACGGCATTGTCGGTGCAGAGGCTGAGCGGCGGCGCGATGAAGCGGAAACCGTTCTTGCCGCAGAGCGCCTGCAGCGTGCCGCGCAGTTCCAGATTGGCGGCGACACCGCCGGCAACGACGAGCGCCGGCTTCTCGCCGGTTAACGAAAATTCCGTCTTGAACCGCTGCAGGCCGCGGCCGATGCGGTCCTTCAGCGTGCGCGAAATCGCCTTCTGGAACGAGGCGCAGATATCCGCGACATCCTGATCGCTGAGCGGCGCGATCTCCTGTGCGGCCTGCCGCACCGCCGTCTTCAAGCCGGAAAAGGAGAAATCGAGCCGTGCCTCGCCGACGAGCGGGCGCGGAAAAGCGAAACGATCGGGGTTGCCGTCCCGCGCCATCCGCTCCACCGCCGGGCCGCCGGGATAGGGCAGGCCGAGCAGCTTTGCCGTCTTGTCGAAGGCTTCGCCGAGCGCATCGTCGATCGTCGTGCCCCAACGCTCATACTGCCCGACGCCGCGCACGAGGATCAATTGCGTGTGGCCGCCGGAAACGAGCAGCATCAGATAGGGAAAGGTGAGACCGTCCGTCAGCCGCGCCGTCAGCGCGTGACCTTCGAGATGGTTGACCGCATAGAGCGGCTTGCCGGCAGCTCTCGCGATCGCCTTGCCGGTCATCAACCCCACAAGCAGCCCGCCGATCAGCCCCGGCCCCGATGTGGCGGCGATGGCGTCGACATCATCAAGCGACACATTGGCGCGCGCCAAGGCCTGCTCTATCAGTTCGTCCAGCGCCTCGACATGGGCGCGCGCGGCGATCTCCGGCACCACGCCGCCATAGGCGCTGTGCTCGTCGAGCTGGGAAAGCACCACGTCGGAGAGTATCCTGGAACGCCCTTCCGCATCGCGCTCGACGACCGCCGCGGCGGTCTCGTCGCAGCTCGTTTCGATGCCAAGGATGCGCAGAAAGGGAACCATAAGGCCTGTTCGTTGATTGCGATGGGGCCGAAACCCGTTTACGAGAACTCCGGTAACAACGGAACAGAGCGGATGCAAACAAAACCTTTCCGGATCGGTACGCGAGGCAGCCCGCTGGCGCTTGCCCAGGTGCATGAGGCCCGCGACAGGCTGATGGCGGCGCATCACCTGCCTGAAGAGATGTTCGAGATCGTCGTGCTGACGACCAAGGGCGACCGCATCACCGACCGGTCGCTCGCCGAGATCGGCGGCAAGGGCCTCTTCACCGAAGAGCTCGAACAGAAGCTTGCCGCGGGCGAGCTGGATTTCGCCGTGCACTCCACCAAGGACATGCCGACGAAGCTGCCCGAGGGCCTCCATCTCTCCGCCTACCTTCCGCGCGAGGACATCCGCGACGCCGTCATCGGTCGCACCGCGCCCAAGCTGATCGACTTGCCGCATGGCGCAACCGTCGGCTCCTCGTCGCTGCGCCGCCAGGCGCTGATCCGCCGCATGCGGCCCGACATCAAGGTCATCACCTTTCGCGGTCTGGTCGAAACGCGCCTGCGCAAGCTGGAAGAGGGCGAGGTGGATGCGACGCTGCTGGCGCTCGCCGGCCTGAAACGGCTGGGGAAAGTCGAGGTGCTGACCGATATTCTCGATCCAGACACCTTCCCGCCGGCGCCGGCCCAAGGAGCGATCTGCATCGAAAGCCGCATCGGCGACACCAGGATCGACGATCTCCTGGCGCCGGTCAACGATATCACGACGTTCGACACCGTCTCTTGCGAACGCGCCTTTCTCGCCGCGCTCGACGGTTCCTGCCGCACGCCGATCGGCGGTTACGCCGTCTGCGAAGGCGACCTCATCCGCTTTTCCGGCCTCATCATCACGCCCGACGGCCGCAGCCAGCATGCCGTGACGATCGACGGCCACCGCCGCGATGCGGCCGCCCTCGGCACCCGCGCCGGCCAGGACGTGCGCGCCAGGGCCGGCAGCGCCTTCTTCGACGACTGGCATTGAAGCAGCCATGCGCGTGCTCGTCACCCGCCCCGCGCATTCGGCCGAGAAAACCGCTCAACGTCTGCGCGATATGGGCCACGAGCCGCTGCTGCTGCCGCTGCGCCAGCCGCTGCACGACAGTGCCGCCGCCGCGCGCGCGCTTGCAGCCGGTAGCGGCCCGATCGCCGTGACCAGCGCCGAAGCCCTCAGGGTCGTTTCCGCGCTCGGCGAGACGCTTCGTCCTCATCTTGGCCGCCCGCTTTTTGCAGTCGGCGAGGCGACGGCGAAAGAGGCCGAAAGCCTTGGCTTCCGATCGGTTTCCTCATCCCTAGGCAACGGCCGCGATCTCGCGGATCTGATCGCCGCGCAGAAAGCGGACGGCTTGCTCTACCTTGCCGGACTGCCGCGGGCAGAAACTTTCGAGCAGGGACTGCGCGATCTCGGCATCCGCTTTTCCGTCGCCGAATGTTATCGCATGCAGCCGGCCGCTCCCGGCCCCGCCGCGATCGAAGCGCTTTTCTCGGCCGGCCGGCCCGAAGCCATTCTGTTTTATTCCCGGCAGACGGCCGATGATTTTTTTCGTCTGCCCGATCTCCGGACGGCCTTGCCGGAAGTTGGAGAAATCCGCCTTCTCTGCCTCAGCGAGGTGGTGGCGCAAGCCATCCCGGCGGATTTGAAAGACAAGGCGACGATTGCGCCGATGCCGGATGAGAAAAGTCTTTTGTCGCTGCTTTGAATGCTTTAGCCGCCCAAATTTGATCTAACCTCTTCCCTTAACTGGCATCACTGTCTAGTTTCGTTGCAATGCAGGATAAAGAGGACCTCATGGTATCGGGAAATCCGCCACGCCATTCCAAGAGCGCCGAAGAGCCGGTCACGATCGACCTCGAATCCCAGGATTTCGCCTCTGCTGACGATGCCGAAAAGCCGGTGGAGAAGGATGCCGGCGACGCGGACAGCACCACCGCAGATCTGGGTGCGCAGCCCGAAACGGACCCCGTGCCGCCTGCCGAACATGAAGGCGAGCCCGTGATGGACGCGCGGGAAGAAGAGCCGGCAGCACCGGAGTCTGCCTTCACGGCCCCTCCCGAACAGCCGGCTCCGCGGGGCGGCGCCTCGGGCCTCATCGCCGCCGGCATCTTCGGTGGCCTCGTCGCTCTGCTCGGTGCAGGCGCCATTCAATATGCCGGCTACCTCCCGGGTTCTTCCTCGCAACAGGCCTCCTCGGCGGAAACTGCCAATCTTTCCGGCGAGATCGACGGGCTGAAGCAGGCCGTCGCCAATCTCGCCGCCAACCCGGCGAGCCCGGGTGACACGGCGCTTGAACAGCGCATCGCCGCGCTGGAAACGGCGGCTAAGGCCCCCGCAGCCGGTGCGCCGGCCGATTGGGCGAATGTCGATGCGCTCAACCAGAAGATTGCGGAACTCAGCGGTCAGGTCGATCAGCTGCGTTCGATGCTCGCCCAGTCTTCCGACCAGCAGACGAGCAGCGACGCCGATATCGCCAAGCGCCTCGCCGACGCCGAAAAGAAACTCAACGAGCCGCGCGAGGATGTCGCCGTCGCCCGGGCGATCGCGGCCGCCGCGCTCAAGGCGGCGATCGATCGCGGCGGCCCCTTCCTTGCCGAACTCGATACTTTCGCCGGCGTCGCGCCCGACGATCCTGCCGTCGCCGACCTGCGCGCCTTTGCCGAGACCGGCATTCCCTCGCGCGCCGAGCTGATGCGTCAGGCCCCCGACGTTGCGACCGCGATCGTCGAAGCCGTCAACCAGCCGGATCCGAACCAGAGCTGGTCGGACCGCCTGATGGCGAGCGCGAAATCGCTGGTGACCGTCCGACCCGTCGGCAATATCGAAGGCGAGAGCGTCGAAGCGATCGCCGCCCGCATGGAGGACAAGGTGAAGAACGGCGACCTGCCCGGTGCGTCTTCCGAATGGAACAATCTGCCCGCTCCCGCCAAGCAAGCCGCCGCCGCCTTCCAGCAGTCGCTGGAAGCGCGCATCCGCGTCGAGGAACTGGTCGGCGGGGCACTGTCGAAGGCCGTCACCGGCACCGGCAAGGAGGGGTGAGACCATGATCAGACTCGTCGTCTTCGCCGTCCTGGTGCTGCTTCTCGCCTATGGCTTCTCCTGGTTCGCCGATCGTCCCGGCGACATCTCGCTGATCTGGGAGGGTCAGATCTATCAGACGAAGCTGATCGTCGCCGTCAGCGCGATCATCGCTCTCATCGCCGCCGTGATGATCGTCTGGTGGTTCGTTCGCCTGATCTGGACCTCGCCGCATTCCGTGACCCGCTATTTCCGCGCCCGCAAGCGCGACCGCGGCTATCAGGCGCTGTCGACCGGTCTGATTGCCGCCGGCGCCGGCAACGCGCTGCTCGCACGCAAGATGGCCGCCCGCTCGCGCGGCCTCATCCGCGCCGATCAGGAACCGCTGATCAATCTGCTCGAGGCTCAGGCTGCGCTGATCGAAGGCCGCCATGACGAGGCGCGCGCCAAGTTCGAGGCCATGGCCAACGACCCCGAGACGCGCGAACTCGGACTGCGCGGCCTCTATCTGGAAGCCCGCCGCCTCGGCGCCAACGAGGCCGCCCGCCAATATGCCGAGAAGGCTGCCGACAACGCGCCTTATCTGCCCTGGGCCGCACAGGCGACGCTCGAATATCGCAGCCAGGCCGGCCGCTGGGACGATGCAATCCGCCTGCTCGAACAACAGAAGGCAGCCCGCGTCGTCGAAAAGGCCGAAGCCAACCGCCTGCATGCCGTCCTCTTGACGGCGCGCGCAGACGAGAAGCTGGAAGGCAACCCGGCCGGCGCCCGTGACGACGCCCTGCAGGCGCTGAAGCTCGCCGCCGATTTCATCCCGGCCGCCCTCATCGCCGCCAAGGCTCTCTTCCGCGAAGGCGGCTTGCGCAAGGCCGCCTCGATCCTCGAGCAGGCATGGAAATCGGCGCCTCATCCCGAGATCGGCCGCACCTATGTCAAGGCGCGCAGCGGCGACTCAACGCTCGACCGGCTGAAGCGGGCCGAACGGCTGGAGGGAATGCGTCCGAACAATGTCGAATCCCTTCTCGTCGTCGCGCAGGCCGCTCTCGACGCGCAGGAATTCGCCAAGGCCCGCGCCAAGGCGGAAGCGGCCGCGCGCATAGAGCCGCGCGAAGCCGCCTTCCTGCTGCTGGCCGACATTGAGGAAGCCGAAACCGGCGACCAGGGCCGCGTGCGCCACTGGCTCGCCCAAGCGCTGAAAGCCCCGCGCGATCCGGCCTGGGTGGCCGACGGCTTCGTCTCCGACAAATGGCTGCCGGTATCGCCGGTGACCGGCCGCATCGACGCTTTCGAATGGAAAGCACCCTTCGGCCAGATCGAGGGTCCGCTTGAAGACGGTTCGGCGCCGGCTTCGATCGAAACCGCGCTGAAGACCCTGCCGCCTCTGCGCGACGTCAAGCCGGAAAGCCCGGTCAACGACCATCGCATCATCGAGCTCGAACGCGCGGCAACCATTGCCGAGGCGGTCCGGCCGGCGCCCAAGCCGGCGCAGACGAAACCGAAGCCCGAACCGGCGGCCGGCGATAAGGCGCCCGTGCCGAGCGAGGCCAAGCCCTTCTTCGGTGGATTGCCCGACGATCCGGGCGTTCGCGATCCCAGGACGGAACCGGAATCCAGGACACGGCTCCGCCTTTTCTGAAATGGAACGACAACCGCATGTTCGAACGCTTCCAGGCCTTCTTCCATAATCTGACCTCCGATCACGCCAGGAAGGGCTTTGCCCCTGACGATCCGCGCATCGCCGTGGCCGCGCTTTGCATGCAGGTCATGGAAGCCGACGGCCAGATCAAGGCCAGCGAAAAGAAACGGCTGCGCAAGCTGTTGAAGGAGCAATATGCGCTTGACGGCAAACAGCTCGACGCCCTGATGGCCGCCGGCCTGGAGGCCGAAAGCACCGCGGTCGACTATTACCGCTTCACCTCCGATCTCAAGCGCCACCTCAACACCGAGCAGCGGCTGGAACTGATCGGCGTCCTCTGGGACATCGTCTATGCCGACGGCGAACGCAGCGAGATGGAAGACCATGTGATCTGGCGGATCGCCGACCTGCTCGGCGTCTCCTCGCGCGAGCGCATCCAGAAGCGGCAGGAGGCCGCCGCCAGGGTGACCGATGTCCAGGTTTTGCAAGATGACAGCGACTGAGCAAGATCCGAACCGCGACCGGCGTCCCATCCTCATCGTCCTGCATCAGGAGCGGTCGAGCCCCGGTCGCGTCGGCCAGTTGCTCGTCGAAAAGGGCTACCGTCTTGATATCCGTCGCCCGGTTCTCGGCGAGCCGCTTCCGGCGACGCTTGCCGATCATGCCGGTGTCGTCGTCTTCGGCGGGCCAATGAGCGCCAACGATCCTGATGACTTCATCAAGAAAGAGATCGATTGGATCAAAATTCCGCTGCGGGAAAAGCGCCCCTATCTCGGCATCTGCCTCGGCGCGCAGATGCTGGTCCATCAGCTCGGCGGCAAGGTGCAGCCGAATGCCGACGGCTCGACGGAGATCGGTTGGTATCCGCTGAGACCGACGGAGAGAGGCCGGTTGCTGATGCACTGGCCGAAGATGGTCTATCATTTCCACCGCGAAGGCTTCGAGCTGCCGCATGGCGCCGATCTCCTGGCCGAAGGCGATGCCTATCCGAACCAGGCCTTCCGCTATGACGGCAATGCCTGGGGCCTGCAGTTCCATGCCGAGCTCACCCGGGTGATGATGCATCGCTGGGTCGTGCATGGCGCGCACCGCTTCATCCTGCCGAACGCCCAGCAGGGCCGCGAACATCTTGAAGGCCGCATGCTGTTCGACGCGCCGCTGAGAGCCTGGCTGACCGAATTTCTCGATATCGTCTTCGAAGGCAAGACGGCGAAAGCAGCCTCCCCGATCACGCTTTCCGCATAGACCGCCGCGGCCCGGCAGGCCAGACTGTTATGCTGATCCGCTAGGCGCGTCGAGGGAATCGATCCGGCGTAGTTTCGGGAAACTTGAAGCCCAGATCGCCGCGACCGCGAGCGTTCCGATACCGCCGATGACGACTGCCGGCACCGCGCCGAATATCGATGCCATCGTGCCTGCCCTGAATTCGCCAAGCTCGTTCGAGGCACCGACGAAGACCATGTTGACGGCATTGACCCGGCCGCGCAGATGATCCGGCGTCCACAGCGCGATCAGGCTCTCACGCACATAGACCGATATCATGTCGGCCGCCCCCATCAGGGCGAGGGCGGCGATGGAGACTTCGGTGCTGGTCGAGACGCCGAAGATGATGGTTCCGACACCGAACAGGGCAACGCCGATGAACATATAGAGGCCGGCGCGGTGCTTCAGCGGATAGGCGGCCAGGAAGACCGCCATGACGATGGCGCCGAGCCCGGGGGCGGCGCGCAGCAATCCGAGGCCCCAGGGCCCGAGCGTCAGGATATCGCGTGCGAAGATCGGCATCAGCGCGGTGGCGCCGCCGAGCAGCACGGCGAAAAGATCGAGCGAGATCGCGCCGAGCACGACTTTCTCGGCGCGGATGAAACTGAAACCGCCGAGGATCATCGCCCAACTCTTCGCCTCGCCTGTCGTTTTCTGTTCCGGCTTCGGGATCATATAGAGAAGGGCTGCGCCGAGGATGGAAAAGACCACCGCAACCGTATAGGCCGTCGAGGCGCTGATGCCATAAAGTAGACCGCCGAGCACCGGTCCGGTGATCGCCGCGAGCTGCCAGGAGGAAGAGTTCCAGGCGATCGCGTTGGAAAGGGCATGCTCCGGCACGAGATTGGGCGCGAGAGACTGCACCGCCGGCGACATGAAGGCGCGTTCGATGCCGAAGATCAGCAGCACGGCGAAGACCGGCCAGGGCGCGAAAGTGCCTGTCGCCGTCATGACGAGCAGCGCCAGCGTGCAGAGCGCGCTCACCAGCGAGCACAGCGCGGCAACGGCCCGACGATTATGCCGGTCGGCCACCGAGCCGGTGACCAGGATGAGCAGCAGCGACGGCAGGAACTGCACGAGCCCGATCAGGCCGAGATAGATCGCCTTGCCCGTCTGATCGTACATCTGCCAGCCGACGGCGACGCTGACGATCTGCTGCGAAAAGGAAAGCAGAAAGCGCGCGAAGAAGAAGCGGGTGTAAGACGAATGCCGGAACGCGGCAAAACGGTCTCCGGTGGGCGAAAACGACATGAGCCTTGTCCGAGGAAGCGGGCGCCGGAATGGCTGCGAAGCCGCCCGTTAAACATGATCTGCCATGCGTTTCGACACGGCACTTGCCCGTTTAGTCGCCAATGTCTACATGTCTGTCAACAACCAATTGGAGACGACGATGTTTGCCTTGTTTCAAACCATTGATTTGGTTTTGAATATTTACACCTGGATACTGATTGCCAGTGCCGTTTTCTCCTGGCTCTATGCGTTCAACGTCATCAATTCCAGCAACCAGTTCGTCAATTCGGTCGGCATGTTCCTCTACAATGTCACCGAACCCGCGCTGAAGCCGATCCGTCGGCTGCTGCCGAATCTCGGCGGCATCGACATTTCCCCGATCATCCTGCTGGTGATCATCTTCTTCCTGCGCACCTTCCTTTGGACCACGCTTTACCCGCTGGTCTCTTGAGCCCTCCCTGGAGGCTGTTCGCTGATCATCTGCGCCTGGCCATTCGGCTGACGCCGAATGCCGGGCGAGACTCGCTCGACGGCATCGAGGCCGATGGTGAAGGCGGAACGCTTCTCAAGGCACGCGTCACCGCGGTGCCTGAGAAAGGCAGGGCCAACAAGGCTCTCATCCTTCTCGTCGCAGACTCCCTGCATATTCCCAAATCGTCCGTCAGCCTCGTCTCCGGCGAAACCGCACGTAAAAAAATCCTCCGGATCGATGGCGATCCGGAGGATTTGGCAAGAAAGCTTGAGACCTCTTTTTCGGCTGAATGATCAGCCCTTCGTCGTCTTCGCACGCTCGATGGCTTCGAGGATGAGGGCGCCGGCTTCCTGGGCGCTGCCCCAGCCGTAGATCTTCACCCACTTGCCGGGCTCCAGATCCTTATAGTGCTCGAAGAAGTGCTCGATCTGCTTCAGCGTGATTTCCGGAAGGTCCGTGTATTCCTTGACCTTCTCGTAGCGCAGCGTCAGCTTCGGCGACGGTACGGCGATGATCTTCTCGTCCTTGCCGGAATTGTCTTCCATCTTCAGGACGCCGATCGGGCGCACGTTGATGACGCAGCCCGGGACCAGCGGACGGGTGCTGGCGATTAGAACGTCGATCGGGTCGCCGTCTTCCGAGAGCGTATGCGGCACGAAGCCGTAATTGCCCGGATAGGTCATCGGCGTATAGAGGAAGCGGTCGACGACGAGCGTGCCGGCTTCCTTATCCATTTCATACTTGATCGGATGACCGCCGACCGGAACCTCGACAATAACGTTGACGTCTTCAGGGGGATTCTTACCGATTGAAACGGCGTCGATGCGCATACGAAACTCCTGCGAGGTTGAATTGCTCGCAGCCAGATAATCAGTTTCATGCGGCAACGCAACATTTGACATCACCAATGCGTAATGCATCGGCGCGCCGCCACATCAAAATTCTAGCAGGAGATGAGCGAACTGCCCGCCAGGCGGTTTCAGTTCCAGATGAAGCCGATTTTCTTCAACTGCTTGTGGTCGAAATTTTCCATGCCTTCGCAGAAATCCATGCCGCCGTGACTGCGATAGAACCGGCTGGCATTCTCGTTGTCCTCGAGGCACCAGACGACCAGGCCGTTGCAGCCAAGCGACTTCAAGAGCCGGCGCGCCTCGCCGAACAGCATCCTGCCGAGGCCGATGCCCTGATATTCGGGGCGCAGATAAAGCTCGTAGATTTCGCCTTCCTGCGGCAGCGCGCGAGCGCGGTTGAGGCCGAGCGTCGCATAACCGGCGACCGTGCCGGCGACATCGAGAACCAGCAGCGTCGCGGGACCGCGGGTGGCCTTGCGCCACCAGTTTTCACCACGTCGCTCGATCATCTGCGTCAGGGCGCGATGCGGAATGATCCCCGCATAAGTGTGCTGCCAGGCGAGCCTGTGGGTCTCCGAAATGGCTCGGGCATCATGCGGCTCGGCCCGCCGGACATCGATCGACAACGTCTTCATAACGTTTACTCTGGTCCTGCCGGGGGCAATTAACCATATGCGATGACGCATTCGGCTCGATTGCCCACAGACTTAACATGTGGACGATGGTCAAATTTTAACGCTTTTTTAACGATTGTCACAAGTCGGAATCAGCGCAGCGCACAATAAAAAAACCCCGGCTCGAAGGCCGGGGTTCTCAAAGGATATCTCCGAATTCTCAAAGGGCCGCTTTGGTTTTTTCGAAACGCTTGCGGTCGTTTGCGTCGAGATACATCTTGCGCAGACGAATATTTTTCGGCGTCACTTCCATCAGCTCGTCGTCCTGGATCCAGGAGAGAGCGCGGTCAAGCGTCATGCGGATCGGCGGTGTCAGCTTCACCGCTTCATCCTTGCCGGCGGCGCGGATGTTGGTGAGCTGCTTGCCCTTCAGGACGTTCACTTCAAGGTCGTTATCACGCGAATGGATGCCGATGATCATGCCGGCATAGACCTTTTCGCCCGGCTCGATGATCATCGGGCCGCGATCCTCTAGGTTGAACATCGCATAGGCGACGGCTTCGCCGGAAGCGTTGGCGAGCAGCACGCCGTTGACGCGGCCGCCGATCGCACCCTTGTAGGGCTGGTAGTCGTGGAACAGGCGGTTCATGATCGCCGTGCCGCGCGTATCCGTCAGCAGCTCCGACTGATAGCCGATCAGGCCACGGGTCGGGGCGTAGAAGCGCAGGCGAAGACGATTGCCGCCCGACGGTCGCAGCTCGACCATTTCGGCCTTGCGCTCCGACATCTTCTGCACGACGACACCGGAATGTTCTTCATCGACGTCGACGACGACTTCCTCGATCGGCTCCAGAAGCTGGCCGCTTTCATCCTTGTGCATGACGACGCGCGGACGCGATACGGCAAGCTCGAAGCCTTCGCGACGCATGGTTTCGATGAGAACGGCGAGCTGAAGTTCGCCGCGGCCGGAGACGTAGAACGAATCCTTGCCTTCGGCTTCTTCAATCTTCAGGGCGACGTTGCCTTCAGCTTCCTTGAAGAGACGGTCGCGGATGACGCGGCTCGTCACCTTGTCGCCTTCGGTGCCCGCCAGCGGGCTGTCGTTGACGATAAAGGACATGGTGACGGTCGGCGGATCGATCGGCTGCGCCTTCATGGCTTCCGAGACGGCCGGATCGCAGAAAGTATCGGCGACAGTACCCTTGGAGAGGCCGGCGATCGCGACGATGTCGCCCGCATGCGCCTCGTCGATCGCCGTGCGCTCGATGCCGCGGAAGGCGAGGATCTTGGAGATTCGGCCGGTTTCGATCAACTTGCCGTCCTGGCCGAGAACCTTGACGGCCTGGTTCGGCTTGATCGAGCCCGAGGCGATACGGCCGGTGATGATACGGCCGAGGAAGGGGTTGGCTTCGAGGATCGTGCCGATCATGCGGAACGGGCCTTCCTCGACGGTCGGCTCCGGAACATGCTTGAGCACCAGGTCGAGAAGCGGCGCAAGGCCCTCATCCTTCGGACCTTCTGGATTGACGTTCATCCAGCCGTCGCGGCCCGAACCGTAAAGGATCGGGAAGTCGAGCTGCTCGTCGGTCGCGTCGAGATTGGCGAAGAGATCGAAGACTTCGTTGATGACTTCTTCGTGGCGGCCGTCCGGACGGTCGATCTTGTTGATCGCGACGATCGGGCGAAGGCCGACCTTCAGCGCCTTGCCGACGACGAACTTCGTCTGCGGCATTGGGCCTTCCGAGGCATCGACGAGAACGATCGCACCGTCCACCATCGAGAGGATGCGCTCGACTTCACCGCCGAAGTCGGCGTGGCCGGGGGTGTCGACGATATTGATGCGAACACCCTTCCACTCAACCGAAGTCGCCTTGGCGAGAATGGTGATGCCGCGTTCTTTTTCGAGATCGTTCGAGTCCATCACGCGTTCGGCAACGCGCTGATTTTCGCGGAACGAGCCGGACTGCTTGAGAAGCTCATCCACCAGGGTCGTCTTGCCATGGTCAACGTGCGCGATGATCGCGATATTGCGAAGTGCCATATGTGAAATCTCTGAGGCTGCGGCGCACGCTCTTGAGGACGCGCCTATTGGTTTGGGGCGTCCATACATTTTTTTTTGCGTTTGCGAAAGAGGGGAACGCGCAAAAGCTGCGGCAAGGCCGTCGCCATGCCGCATCGAAGCGTGTCATCAAATTGTCTTAGGCGTCGCTGCCTGTCAATTCCTCGAAGGTCGAAAGTCCCTTTTTGACCAGCATCGCATCCGGGCTCGGCAGCTTGCCGCGGAAGGCCTTGTAGGCGTCCTCCGGATCGACCGAGCCGCCGACGGAATAGATATTCTCCTTGAGTTTGCGCGCCATCTCGCCGTTGAAGGCGTCCCCCGTCTCCTCGAAGGCGGCGAAGGCATCGGCATCAAGCACCTCAGACCACATGTAGGAATAGTAGCCGGCCGAATAGCCGCCGGAAAAGATGTGCTGGAAGTGCGGCGTGGCGTGGCGCATGACGATCGATTTCGGCATGCCGATTTCGGCCAGCACCTCGGCCTGCACCACCATCGGGTCTTCGACGGCCTCGCGCGTGTGAAACGCCATATCGACCAATGCCGACGAGGTGAACTCGACGGTGTTGAAGCCCGCATTGAAGGTGCGCGCCGCCAGCACCTTGTCGAGCAGAGCCTCGGGCATCGGCTCGCCGGTTTCGAAGTGCACGGCATATTCCTTGAGGATGGCGGGCACAGTCAACCAGTGTTCGTAGAGCTGCGAGGGCAATTCAACAAAATCGCGCGAGACGCCGGTACCGGAAACCGAGGGGTAGGTGACATCAGAAAGCATGCCGTGCAGCGCATGGCCGAACTCGTGGAACAGCGTGCGCGCATCGTCGAGTGACAGCAGCGCCGGCTTGCCTTCGGCGGGCTTGGCGAAATTGCAGACATTGTAGATGATCGGCAATTCGCCGCGGCGGCCGTTCTTGAGCTCCAGCCGGTGCTGCGATTGCAGCGAGCTCATCCAGGCGCCGGACCGTTTCGAACTGCGGGCGAAATAGTCGCCGAGGAAGAGGGCGACCAGCCTGTCGTCACGGTCCCTGATTTCGAACACCCTGACATCGGGATGATAGGCCGGCACGCCTTTCTTCTCGACCGCCCGGATGCCGAACAGCCTTCCCGCCACATCGAAGCAGGCATCGATGATCTTCTCGAGCTGCAGATAGGGCTTCAGTTCGGCCTCGGAGAAATCGAACTTCCGCGCCCGGATCTTTTCGGCGTAGTGGCGCCAGTCCCAGGGCATCACCTCATGGTTCCGCCCCTCTTCGGCGATTAGCGCCGCGATGTCGATCTCTTCTTCGCCGGCGCGCTTCACCGCCCGCGCCCATACGGCCTTAAGCAGGTCGTTCACCGCATCGGCCGTCTTGGCCATCGTATTGTCGAGCTTCAGCTCGGCGAAATTCCCGTAGCCGAGCAGCTTCGCCACCTGGTGGCGCAGGGCGAGCGTTTCCTTGATGACGCCGCGGTTGTCCGTCTCCCCGCCGTTTGCGCCGCGCGCCACCCATGCCTTAAAGGCCTGTTCGCGCAGGTCCCGGCGCTCAGAGAAAGTCAGGAACGGCTCGATGATCGAGCGCGACAGCGTTACGGCATATTTGCCTTCTTCGCCCCGTTCACGCGCCGCCGCCGCCATCGCATCGCGCAGGAATTCCGGAAGACCGTCGAGCTCGGCGCCTTCGGAGAGCACGAGCGCCCACGCCTTCTCGTCGGCCAGCACGTTCTGGCCGAATTGCGTGCCGAGACCGGCGAGCTTTTCGTTGATCGCGGCGAGCTGCTCCTGCTCGGCCTTCTCAAGCTTGGCGCCCGATTTGACGAAGCCTTTCCAATGGCGTTCCAGCACGCGCGTTTGTTCGAGCGTCAGTCCAAGGTTCTCGCGGTTCTCCCAGAGCGTATCGATACGGGCAAACAGCGCTGCGTTCATTCCGATCTTCGAATAATGGCGCGACATTTTCGGCGAGATCTCCCGCTCCAGCGCCTGGATCACGTCGTTGGTGTGGGCTCCCGCCCTGTTCCAGAATAGCGACGAGACGCGCGACAGCGCATCGCCGGCGATCTCGAGCGCGACGATCGTATTCTCGAATGTCGGCGCATCGCCGTTTCCGGCGATCGCGTCGATCTCCCTTTCATGCTCGGCGAGCGCGGCCTCGAAGGCGGCGGCAAAATCGCCGTCGTTCAAGGCGTCGAAGCGCGGCAGGCCGTGAAGGCCGTCCCAGTTGACCAGCGCCGGATTGAAATCATGTGGAGAAGGCATCGGAGAATCCTTTTTGGCATGCGAATGGATCGTCAATATAGGAGAGCGGCCGCGGAATTGGTATGTCGCAGGCAGGGCCTTTTGCCTCGCCCGCCAAATCCGGTGGACATCCGTAAAATCTGGTGGACAAATTTTGACGCGTGAAAATTAACCATTTGTTAACGATTGACGCGAATCAGGCACAAGCGCTAGTTTCCTAGTGATCTTCCTGCCAGGGGACATGCGCCATGGAAATTTTTTCCCTGCGGTCTTCTCAGAGTTTGCTATTTAAAAACAACCCTAATAACGCAAAAAATTCGAAGACTGCCGATATTCACATCGAGACCAAGGCTCCGGCCCCCGCCTCGTTCCAGATCGAAGACAGCCTCGATGAAGGGCCTGATTTTACTGCGGTCAGCCCCGGAGAGCTGCGCACTTACGCGCGCCAAAGCTTCGACAGCGGCGTGATCGATCAGACCACCTACGCCGCGATCTCCGAGCCATTGCCGATGCATGCGATCGATCCGCTCGGCAACGTGATCGACCTCTCCAGCGTCACCGACGGCACGAGCTTCAATTTCCTCGATTATTACCGAAACCAGCTGCAGATCGCCATGTCGATCGGCGATCCTCATGACGTCCAGACCCTGAAATCGATCGTCAATTTCCTGGATGGCTGAGTTAAGCCTTGCGCCAGCCGAGCAGGCCGGGCGTCGCGTGCCATAGCGCCTGGACCGCGAAACCCATGAAAAGCACGCCTGATGTGCGCACGATCAGCCGCTCATGGGCGCGATAGAAGCGGCGCACCGCACCGGCGCCGATGACGCCGATCAGGATAATGTCGGCGGTGACGAAGCCCAGAAAGGACACGGCGAGAAGCACCGGCAGCGCCTCGAAATCGAGCGCGCCGGCAGAGCCTGCGACCAGCGCGGTGAAGGTGGCGAGAGCGACCGGATAACCCTTCGGATTGGTGACGCCGAAAATCAGGCCGCGGCGAAACGGCCGCTCGACCATGACGAGCGCCTGACCATCCGCTTTCGGCTTGGCATTGACGGCGCTCCAGCCGATCCAGGCGAGATAAAAGCCGCAGGCAAGGCCGAGTAGATCGAAGACGAAGGTTCCGATCGTCTTCGCCCCGACGATCGCGATCAGCGCCAGGGAGGACCAGATGATGTCCCCCACGAGATGCCCCATCATGAACAAAGCGCCGGCCTTGCGGCCCTGCCCCGCGCCGATGCCGAGAAGCTGCAGGAAGGCAGGCCCGGGAATGAGCACGTAGAAAAGCGCCGCCAGGAAGGCGCCGAAGAGCAGGGACTGCGTCATGGAAAAGCTCCGAGGATAATCGCGGCAGAGTAAGTCATCCCCGGTATCCGTCAAGGGCATGGCGGCGGCTTCCGGCTCAAAGCGGAAGTTTCCGAGTTGGCCCTTTAGTGGTGCGCGCTGCCGATTGCCGGTACGGTAAACGTCACGACTTTTCCGCCGAGTACTTCATGTTCCGGCGTGGCCATTTCGATGAGCACCTTGTGCTCGCCTGGCGGCAGCGCGGTAAGGACGATAGCGCCGGTGCCGCCCGCATCGGCCCACCGCCAGGGCAGGTCGTCGATGCTGACATGAAGGTGACCGGCCCTCGGCGAGACGCCGCTGGCGCTGGCGCCGAAGATCGGCAGGATGCGGAAATTCTCGGTTCGATAGGGAATGATGGCCACCGCTCGGCTGGCGAGCGGTCCGGCAAGGGGCTGATCCACGACGAGTTTGGGTGCGGGCTCGTTCTTGATGGGAAGGAACTGCGTCGCCGTTTCCGCGTGGATGGGCGTGCCGGCGGCAAGCAACAAAGCTGCCGCCGCGAGGGCTCTTGCGATCGTGGTCATGACAATATCCTCTGGTGTTCGCGCCGGTCCGGACCGGCATTTCCTCCGGACGCCGGCGCGATATCGGGTTGGAAGGCCTTGATCGGAGACCGATCAGGCGACGTTGAGTTCGACGGCGATATTGCCGCGGGTGGCCTTGGAATAAGGGCAGAGCTGATGAGCCCGCTCGACCAGGGACCTGGCGAGATCCGCCTCGATGCCGGGCAGCTTCGCATTCAGCCGTGCCTGCAGCACATAGCCGCCGTCATTCGAGACCAGGTCGATCTCGGCATGGATGGCAGCGTCGGCGGGCACGCGAAGCTGACGCTCCGCGGCCGCTCTTCCGATAGCGCCGAGGAAGCAGGCGGACCAGCCCGCGGCGAAGAGCTGCTCGGGATTGGTGCCTGCACCCGAGGAACCGGGCGGGGACAATGTCACGTCGAGACGTCCATCGGAACTGCGCGACGCGCCGTCACGCCCGCCGGTGGTACTGGTTTTGCCTGTGTAGATGACTGTCGACATTCGGATACTCCTTGTTGGATTTCAGCCGGCTGAGATAGCCGCGGCTGGCACGCGCCGCCCAGGATCAATGGGGCTTTGGGCTGCGATGACGGGAAGATGAGCTTCGCAAGGCCGGTCCGGTAGCGAGCAGAAGCGAGAGTGAGCCTCTCATTTTCTCTCGCTACCGCCGGTGCCGGAGTTACGCGATCTTCAGGGCACCAACCGAATCGCGACCGCTGAAGCGATCCGCTTTCACACCCGTCCGGGAGACCGACATGAACACGCATTTCAAACGCAAGATTGTCTTCGCTCTGTCGATGGGCGTCGTGACGACAGGACTGATCTCTTTCACGCTGCTCGCGCTTAATCAGGGCTTCTCGAAGGGGTTCGTCCTGACATGGCTGCGCTCGTGGAGCATCGCCTATCTCATCGTCATCCCCGCCATCCTGCTGATCGGTCCTCGCCTTCAGGCGCAGATCGACCGCGTCATCCGTGACGTCTAGAACAGGGTGATTTTACAAAGAAGAGGCGCTTCATTCCGGTGACGGCGCATCGCCATAGCTGCCGCAAGCCGCGCGAAGCCGGGGGAGCGTCCAATCGATGAAGGCGCGCACCTTCAAAGCGAGTAAGCCCTGACGCGAATAGACGATGTGGATCGGCTTGGGTTCGCCGTCGTAGTCCTTCAAGATCTGCACGAGCGCGCCCGAGGACACCTCCTCCGGAACTTGGTAATCGAAGAGGCGGGCAATCCCGACCCCATTCAGCGCGGCGGCAACGCAATTGGCGGCCGTGTTCACCTCGATCCGGCTCCGTGGCATGACTTCGACAGGCTTCCCCCCGATCTCGAAACTCCAAAAGAACGACCGCTTGTGAAACATGATCCCATCGTGATCGGCGAGCTCGGTGGGATGTTGGGGAACGCCATGCCGTTCCAGATAGGCCGGGCTTGCGCAGGTCAGTAGACGGAACTCGCCGGCCTTGACGGCGTAGAGCGAACTGTCGACCAACTCACCAAGCCGGATGGCGACATCGACCTGTTCATTGACCAGATGAACGGAGCGGTCGAGCGAAAGAACGTTCAGCGTCACCTCCGGATGCCTGTTCACGAAGTCGAGTGCGATCGGCAGAACATAGCGGTGGCCGAATTCGATCGGCATCGTGATGGTCAGCAGCCCCCGCGGCATCTGATATTCGCCCGACGCCCTGCGTTCGACCTCCTCCAGATCGGCGATGATCTTTCGCGCCGCCTCGACATAGTCGCGCCCGGCATCGGTGAGCTGGAGGTTGCGGCTCGTTCGGATGATGAGGTTGGTGCCGAGGTATCGCTCCAGATCTGCGACCTTGCGGCTGACGCTCGGCAGCGGCGCGTTCAGCTTCCGACTGCCCGCCGACAAGCTTCCGGCGTCCACCACCGCAAGCAGAACCCGCATTGCATCAAGCCGATCCATAACGCCCCGACGATTAGAAGCCGCGATGTCGGAGGATATGAAAAATCGGTTCTGCTGAATAGGCGGTACAGCTGTCTCGGCGACGCGATGGCCGCTCGGGCGTTGCGCAAGGCCTCGAGAAATCGATGAGCATCGAGAGGGTGGCTCTCATTTTCACCGAGTACCGGCCAAGGCTCTCGGCAAGTAAGTTTCGGCTACTCGATCAAAACGTTCGGCGTCACGGAGGCAAAAGCTCGGGGCGCGCGCGCAACGTCAAAGGGGTGAAGATTATGGACAGATCCTTCTATATCGGCGTGTCGGCCGCTCTCTTTGCGGCCTTTGCCTTTTCGCTCAACTTTGTCGTGCCCTTCATCATCGGCGACTATTCCACCTTCGATTTTGCTCTCATCCGTCATCTCGTCTCAGCTCTCGTCGGCCTGTTCATCCTGTTTTCGGAGAAGCACGTCGCACGCCATCTCACGCTTCGGAACGTTCTGCAGGCCCTCTGGCTCGCCTTCGTCGGATATGTCGGTTACTTCCTCACGGTAACCGGAGCGGCCATCTTTGCCGGCCCCGTCATCGCGCCGGCCTTTCTCGGTCTGGTACCGATCGTCTTGATGGTCATTGGCAATCAGCGGCAGGGCTCCTTGCCATGGCGATCCCTTATGCCACCTTTGGCGCTGGTGCTGATCGGCTTTGTTCTGATCAATGGCACGGCATTCACGGCTGAAGGACTGAATTCGGTCGGATCCTTATGGGTCGGCATACCGCTGGCGCTCGCTGCCGTGGGACTTTGGGTCTGGTTCGCTCTTGCCAATCAGGCTGCACTCGCCGCCCGGCCGGAAATGCCCTCCGGTGTGTGGTCGGCGCTGATACTGGTGGGAGGTGGCGTCTTGATGCTGGCCTTCTATCCCCTCGGTGCCGCGATGGACCTCTTCAAGCTCCCGGCATTGGGATTTGGCTGGAATGCCGCCGGCAGCTTGTATGTTTGGGGTACATCTCTCGCGCTGCTGGCGACCGTAGGCGGCGTCTGGGCCTGGAACATTGCGTCACGCAGCCTGCCCGTCGCCTTGGCCGCGCAGTTGATCGTTTCGGAAACAGCCTTCGGCGTCATCGGAGGACTTGTCGTGCACGCCCGCTGGCCGACCTCGATCGAAGTCGCTGGGGTGGCTGTCCTGATCGCCGGCGTCGTTCTGTCGGTGCGAATTTTCTACGATCGCCAATTTGCATCGGGCAGGACATTGTTTGCACAGGAGTGACCTCTGCGGTCATCTCGAGTGCTCTCAGGAAACACGAAAAAGCCCGCGCGGCGATGCCGGCGGGCTTATCTTTGTTCGAAAGCGAAACGCGATTACTTTGCGAGGTTCCGCTTGCCGAGCGTGCGTAGGCGCAGCGCGTTGAGCTTGATGAAGCCGGCCGCGTCCTTCTGGTCGTAGGCGCCCTGGTCGTCCTCGAAAGTGACGAGCTTGTCGGAATAGAGCGACTTTTCGCTTTCGCGG
Organism: Rhizobium sp. R339; assembly: GCF_002211395.1. Taxonomy (NCBI): domain Bacteria; kingdom Pseudomonadati; phylum Pseudomonadota; class Alphaproteobacteria; order Hyphomicrobiales; family Rhizobiaceae; genus Rhizobium; species Rhizobium sp. R339. The sequence continues at coordinate 219,946 of NZ_LOKV01000025.1, read as the reverse complement.
CCGATGACCATGACGTTGCCCTTATAGAGCTTCAGCGTCACTTCGCCTTCGACATGATCCTGGCTCTTGTCGATGAGGGCCTGCAGCATCTCGCGCTCCGGCGAGAACCAGAAGCCGTAGTAGATGAGCTCCGCGTAGCGCGGCATGATCTCGTCCTTGAGGTGGGCGGCACCGCGGTCGAGCGTGATCGATTCGATAGCGCGGTGCGCCGAGAGCAGGATCGTGCCGCCGGGCGTTTCGTAAACGCCGCGCGACTTCATGCCGACAAAGCGGTTCTCGACGAGGTCGAGACGGCCGATGCCGTTGTCGCGGCCATAGGTGTTGAGGGTGGCCAGCAACGTCGCCGGCGACATCTCGACGCCATTGATCGAGACGGCATCGCCCTTGCGGAAGCCGACCTTGATCACCGTCGCCTTGTCGGGCGCGGCCTCGGGCGAGATCGTGCGCATATGCACATACTCCGGCGCCTCCTGGGCGGGATCCTCGAGAACTTTGCCCTCGGAGGAGGAATGCAGAAGGTTGGCGTCGACGGAGAACGGCGCTTCACCCTTCTTGTCCTTGGCGACCGGGATCTGATGCTGCTCGGCGAAGGCCAGCAGGTCGGTGCGGCTCTTGAACGCCCAGTCGCGCCACGGCGCGATGATCTTGATGTCGGGGTTCAAAGCATAAGCGGACAGCTCGAAACGAACCTGGTCGTTGCCCTTGCCGGTCGCGCCATGGGCGATCGCATCCGCGCCGGTCTTGCGGGCGATGTCGATCAGATGCTTGGAAATCAACGGCCGGGCGATCGAGGTGCCGAGCAGATAGACGCCTTCGTAGACGGCATTGGCGCGGAACATCGGGAAGACGAAATCGCGCACGAATTCCTCGCGCACGTCCTCGATATAGATCTCCTTGATGCCGAGCATCTCGGCCTTCTTGCGCGCCGGCTCCAGCTCTTCGCCCTGGCCAAGGTCGGCGGTGAAGGTGACGACTTCGGCGCCGAGTTCCGTCTGCAGCCACTTCAGGATGATCGAGGTGTCGAGGCCGCCGGAATAGGCGAGCACGACTTTCTTCACGTCTTTGTATGATGCCATGGTGATGAGGTCCGTTACATAAACCCGGCGTAAACCCGGTGTCGCGGCACTTTTAGCGAGATTGACGCGTGACGCAAGGGCAAGTACAGCGGCTGGCAGCGGCGATAGCGTTTGACAGCGCGAATGCGCAACCCATATTCGGCTGCGTCCGCACAATGTCCGAGGAGGGGCTGCCCATGACGAATATTCAAGACATCTTCAAGAAGTCCAATGTCGCGGTCATCACCGGCGGCGCCTCCGGCATCGGTCTTGCCGCGGCGAAATATTTCGCCGGCCGTGGCATGAGTGTCGTCATCGCCGATCTCGGCGGCGACCGGCTGGCAAATGCTGCGGACGAAGTCAAGGCCATCGCCGGCGAAGAAAAGGTAATGGCTGTCGAGACCGACGTCGCGAGCCGCGATTCCCTGGAAGCGCTCGAACGCGCCGTGCTGCAGCGTTTCGGCCGCGTGCACGTGCTGATGAACAATGCCGGCATCGGCCCGGAAACCTCGATCTTCAGCCCCCAGGCAAACTGGGACCATATCTTCGCCGTCAACCTGATGGGCGTCATCAACGGCACCCGCACCTTCGGCCCGAAGATGCTGTCGCATGGCGAGCCCGGCCTCATCATCAACACCGGCTCCAAGCAGGGCATCACCACCCCGCCCGGCAACCCCGCCTACAACATCTCCAAATCAGGCGTGAAGGTCTTTACCGAAGCCCTGGAACATGAGCTTCGCAACATCGAAGGCGGGAAGATCTCGGCGCATCTTCTGATCCCCGGCTTCGTCTTCACCGGTCTCACCAAGGGCGACCGCGCGGAAAAGCCCGCCGGCGCCTGGACCCCGGAGCAGACTGTCGATTTCATGGTCGAAAGCCTCGAGCGCGGCGATTTCTACATCCTCTGCCCCGACAATGACGTTGCCCGACCGGTCGACGAACGCCGCATGGCCTGGGCTGCCGGCGACATCATCGAGAACCGCCCGCCGCTCTCGCGCTGGCACAAGGATTATGCCGACAAGTTCAAGGCCTTCCTCGACCAGAAGTAATGGCTGGCACTGCATGTCGCCCGACAGCCTGCAGCGGTTCCGGGATGACGACATGCACAAAACAGACAGCGAATGCGCGTCGCATGAATCAAGTTTAGTGCGACTGGCATGAGAAGGTTTGATTGGTAATTTTTCGAAAGCCGGATAAGAGATCGTCAGGTCTTTCCGGCTTTCGGAGTGTGCCATGGATTTCCTGCCCAGCCTGCCGACGCTTCTCGGCTTTGCCGCCGCCACGCTGCTGCTCGCGGCGACCCCCGGTCCCGATATGACGCTGTCGATCAGCCGCGCGCTCGCCCAGGGCAAGAATGCCGCCCTCTTCGTCGTCGTCGGCACCAGCCTCGGCATCGTTGTCCATACCATGCTGGTCGCCTTCGGCATATCGGCGCTGATCACCGCCTCGCCGACCGCCTTCCTGATCCTGAAAACCGGTGGCGCCGCCTATCTGTTCTGGCTGGCGGTGCAGGCGATCCGCTTCGGCTCGAAGCTCACCGTCGCCAATGTCGAGACGCAGAAGGGCACGGCGCTTGCGAACATTTCGTCGGGCTTCTGGGTCAATCTTCTGAACCCGAAGGTCATCATCTTCTTCATGACCTTCCTGCCGCAATTCGTCAGCGCCGGCGATCCCGCCGTCACGCAGAAGCTGCTTTTCCTGGGGTTTTGCTTCATCGTGATCGGTATGCCCGTCAATGCCGGCGTGATCCTCGCCGCCGACTGGCTTTCCTCCTGGCTCCAGAACAACAGGAAGGTGCTGCGCGGCATCGACTATGCCTTTGCCGGCGTCTTCTCGCTCTTCGCAGCCAAGATCCTGCTCACCCAGGCGAAATAAATCGCGGTCGGCATAGTCGATCCGCATGCGGGCGGACCGGCAAAACCGGCCGAGGGCTAGCCGATCAACAAAGCATCATCATCGAGCGTCTGACCGCGCATCTTGCGGAACATCGCGATCAGATCCTCGACCTGCAGGTTCTTTCGGTTGTCGCCCGCTACGTCGAGAACGATCTCGCCGCCGTGCAGCATGATCGTGCGGTGGCCGTAATCCAGCGCCTGGCGCATGGAATGCGTCACCATCATCGTCGTCAGCTTGCGCTCGGCAACGATCTTCTGCGTCAGGTTCATCACGAACTCGGCCATCCCGGGATCGAGGGCGGCCGTATGTTCGTCGAGCAGCAGCACTTCCGAACCGGCAAGTGTCGCCATCACGAGCGAAACGGCCTGCCGCTGCCCGCCGGAGAGCAGATCCATGCGGTCCTTCAGCCGGTTTTCCAGCCCGAGATTAAGTTCGGCGATCCGCTCCTTGAAATAGTCGCGCCGCTTGCCACCGAGCGCCGGCACGAGCCCGCGCCTCTCGCCGCGCCGGGCGGCCAGGGCAAGGTTCTCCTCGATCGACAGCGAGCCGCAGCTTCCCGTCAGAGGATCCTGGAAGACACGCGCCACTAGGCCGGCGCGCGCCGCCGTCGATTTGCGCGTCACATCGCTCTTGCCGATCAGAACCTGCCCTTCGCTCGGCAGGACGTCGCCGGCGAGCACACCGAGCAGCGTCGATTTGCCGGCGCCGTTGGAGCCGATGACGGTGACGAAGGAGCCCTGCTCGATGGTCAGGCTGACGCCGTTCAGCGCCTGCTTCTGCAGCGGCGTGCCGCGTCCGAAGACGACCTTGATGTCCTTGACGCTGATCATGATGCGGCACCTCTGCGAAGGCGGGGAAGAATGAGCGCGAAGGTCACCAGCACCGCCGTCACGAAATTGAGGTCGGAGGCCTGCAGGCCGATGACGTCGCTCGACAGCGCCAGCTGGATCGCGATGCGATAGAGGATCGAGCCGAGCACGCAGCCGATGAGCGCGATCAACAGGCCGCGACGTCCGAGCAGCGTCTCGCCGATGATGACGGCGGCAAGACCGACGACGATCGTGCCGACGCCCGAGGTGACGTCGGCAAAGCCGTTCGTCTGGGCAAACAAGGCGCCGCCAAAAGCCACCAGCGCATTCGAGATCGCCATGCCGAGATAGATCTGCCGGCTGGTGTCGACGCCCTGGGCGCGGGCCATCCGCGCATTGGCGCCGGTCGCGCGCATGGCAAGCCCGGCGTCGCTTTCAAGGAAGCGCCAGACCAGTATGAGCGCGACGACAACGAGAACGCCGACAAAGAGCGGCCGCACATAGAAATCGCGAAGGCCGTGGCCGAAGAACGGGCTGATCATCGTATCGGCATTGATGAGGGCGACATTGGGTTTGCCCATCACCCTCAGATTGACGGAGAAGAGCGCGATCATCGTCAGGATCGAGGCGAGCAGGTTGAGGATCTTGAAGCGCACGTTGAGCAGCGCCGTCACCATGCCCGCGCCCGCACCCGCCGCCATCGCAATCAGCGCCGCAAGCCAGGCATTGACGCCGGCGATGATCAGCACCGCGGTCACCGCCGCGCCGAGCGGAAAGGAACCGTCGACCGTCAAGTCGGGAAAGTCGAGGACGCGGAAGGCGAGATAGACGCCGAGAGCGACGAAGGAATAGACCAGGCCGAGCTCGACGGCCCCCCAGAATGCGATTTGGCTCAAGGCTTTCAGCCCCTTTTTGTTACCGTTCCGCCCGTCGCGAAACCGCCTTGTAATACTTCAGCCGCCCCCGCGCAAACGGGAGCGGCTGAATGTGAATGGTCGATGGACCTGCGGCCGACTATTCGATGACCTTGTTGGCGCGCGAAAGCACGCTCTCAGGCAGGGTAACGCCCATCTTTGCCGCAGCAGCCTTGTTGACGACGAGATCGCTGCCGGCGGCGGTCTTGACCGCGATATCGCCAGGGTTTTCACCCTTCAGCACGCGCACGACGATTTCGCCCGTCTGCTTGCCGACATCATAGTAATTGAAGCCGAGGGCAGCGACCGAACCACGCGAAACCGAATCCGTATCGGCGGTGAAGAGCGGCAGCTTGCTCTCCTCGGCGACCGCGACGGCGCCTTCGAGCGCCGAGATGATCGTATTGTCGGTCGGAATGTAGATCGCATCGGCGCGGCCGACGAGGGCGCGGGCCGCACCCTGAACTTCGGCCGACTTGGTGGCAGCCGATTCCACGACCGTCAGGCCGGCCTTTTCGGCTTCGGTCTTCAGCACGGCCAGCAGCGAAACCGAATTCGCCTCACCCGAATTGTAGAGATAGCCGATCGTCTTCACGTCAGGCAGGATTTCCTTGATCAGAGCCAGGTGCTCGGCGACCGGCGACATATCGGAAAGGCCGGTGACGTTGCCGCCGGGCTTGTCCATGTTCTTCACGAGCTGGGCGCCAAGCGGATCGGAGACGGCCGTGAAGACGACGGGAATGTCGCGCGTTGCGGAGACGACGGCCTGGGCCGACGGCGTGGAGATCGGCACGATGACATTCGGCTCGTCACCGGCAAACTGGCGGGCGATCTGGGCTGCCGTCGCGGGATTGCCCTGCGCCGATTCGAACACGAATTTCAGGTTCTCGCCTTCCTTGTAACCGGCGGCCGTCAGCACATCGAGAACGCCCTTGCGGGCGGCATCCAGCGCCGGATGCTCGACGATGGCCGTTACGGCAACGGTCACGTTATCGGCTTTGGCGGGCAGGGAAAGCGCCAAAGTGGCGGCAAGAGCGAGCAGAATCGGGCGCATGGGTTTCCTCCTGATTGATTTTGGCGGCACTATTAGGAAAAGCGCATGCTTAAATCAATGCAGGAGAATTGTAGCGTGGATCAAACTTGCTGATCAGTCGTCGGCGCCGTGATTGGCGATCATCATCGCCTCGAAGGCCAGGCGCTCGGTCTTGCGCATGCGTTCGGATTCGGATTTCAGCTGGCCACAGGCGGCAAGAATGTCGCGGCCGCGCGGCGTACGGATCGGCGAAGCGTAACCCGCCGAATTGATGAAATCGGCGAACTTCTCGATCTGCTCCCAGTCGGAACACTGATAGTTGGTGCCGGGCCAGGGATTGAACGGAATGAGGTTTATCTTAGCCGGCACGCCTTTCAGGAGCTTGATCAGCCCCTTGGCATCTTCCAGGCTGTCGTTGACATCCTTCAGCATGACATACTCGAAGGTGATGCGCCGCGCATTGGAAAGGCCGGGATAGGCCTTGCAGGCGTCGATCAGTTCCTTCAGCGGATACTTCTTGTTGATCGGCACCAGAATATCGCGCAGGTCGTCGCGCACCGCGTGCAGCGAGATCGCCAGCATGACGCCGATCTCCTCGCCGGTGCGGAAGATCTCAGGCACGACGCCCGACGTGGAGAGCGTCACGCGGCGTTTGGACAGCGACAGGCCGTCGCCATCCGTGGCGATCAGCAGCGCCTGCTTGACGGCATCGAAATTATAGAGCGGCTCGCCCATGCCCATCATTACGATATTGCTGACCTTGCGGCCTTCGGCCGGCATGATCGTGCCCTGCGGCGCTTCGCGATCGGGGAAGTCGCCGAGCCGGTCGCGGGCGAGTAGCAGCTGCGACAGGATTTCCTCCGCCGTCAGGTTGCGCACCAGCCGCTGCGTGCCGGTGTGACAGAAGGAACAGGTGAGCGTGCAGCCGACCTGGCTGGAAATGCAGAGCGTGCCGCGGCCCTCTTCCGGAATGTAGACGGCTTCGATCTCGACCGGGCGGCCGGCGCCCCGCGCGGGAAAGCGCAGCAGCCATTTGCGGGTGCCGTCGTTGGAAACCTGCTCCTCGACGATCTCAGGACGCGCAATGGTGAAATGCTGCTTCAGCATTTCACGCATGTCCTTGGCGACATTCGTCATGTGATCGAAATCGGAGACGCCGCGCACATAGATCCAGTTCCAGAGTTGCGCGACGCGCATCTTGATCTGCTTCTCGGCCACGCCCTTTTCCCTGAGCGCTGCCGCCATCTCCTCGCGGGAAAGCCCGATCAGGGACGGCTTCTCGACGCCGGAAGAGGCGCGCGGCGTCTCAGGCTTGGTGACAACGATCGCATCCATGACGGACATAGGCATTCATCCCGAATTCGAACACGTAACCGTTCCGCAAGCCGCGGACCTCAGGGCTAAGCCGGAAGACGTGGGGCGCATGACGGCACATTGGCAGAAATTGAATGGCGGAACGGCGACTGATATCGCGATCTGTCCGCTGTTGGCGCGGGCTTTAGCATCATTTTGCCCGCGCGTCACTAGAGATAGAAATGATGAGGGCCGGCGCAAGGCCGGCCCTCTGAAACTTCTCAGACGAGATGTCGCTTACTTGCAAGTTTCGATCTGCTTCAGCGCAGCCGAAATGCCCGAGAGCGAATAGCTGTAGGAGGTGCCCGTGCCCTTGCGCGAAGTGGCGTTCACCGTCATCGAGTGACCGGTCTTCATCGCGGCGACGAGCGCCGGCTCCTGTGCCGCGTTCTCGACCCAGCCGGCCTTGTCCTTGGTGAACATCACGAAGGTCTTGTTGTCGATGACGACGTTGATCTTCGAATTTTCCTTCACCGTATAGCCCATCATCGCCTGCGGCTCGTAGGAGATGTTCTGGCCTGGACGCTGCGAGACGATGAAGAAATTGTCGCCGTGATCGACGCTCGCCGGCTGCTTTGCCGTCGGAACGGACAGCACGTAGCAGACGGTGCTGTTGCCTGACTTGTAGGAATAAGCACCCCAGGCCTGGAACTGCTGGATGCGGTTCGGCGCGGCCTGCTGCGCTGCCGCCACTCCGGCCATACCAAGGGTGAGTGCGAGGGCGGATACGATACTTTTTACAAACATGGATTCCTGCCGGTTCTTGCGATTCAAGGCCCGAAGCGATCATAGCGGGCGCCGCATAATCACGATCTGCTTTATTTTGACTTAATTCAGGTTACCAAATGGTCAACAATAGCTGCAATTTGTATTGGCCTGTGTCATTTCAGCTCGGGTATCAACTTTCGCCCCTTTGACGGTCTCGTTCGTGACACCATGTCCTGATGCCACCGGCCGTGCGTTCGGCTGAATTTAAGACACAAAGATTCAGGCAAGAGTTTGACCTTTCTCAATTCCGTTGTACCTCATTAACACTTGGAAATTCGGGACAAAATTTTCGCCGCAGGGGGCTCGTGAGAGGACATGGATGCCGAGGAAAGACAGCGTTTCGCTGCCCTCGCGAAGGCCGTCGCGGACAACCGCGACCAGCAGGCCTTTTCCGTCCTGTTCGACTATTTCGCGCCCCGCCTGAAGGCCTGGCTGATGCGCCAGAGAATGACGGCAGGCGAAGCCGAGGAACTGGTCCAGGAGATCATGATCGTGCTCTGGCACAAGGCGGGCCTCTACGACGCGACGCGATCTTCGCTTTCGACCTGGCTTTTCCGAATCGCCCGCAACCGCCGGATCGATCTGCAGCGCCGCACCAGCATCCGCGTCTTCGACGAGACCGATCCGACCCTGCAGCCGCCGGCCGGGATCGGCGCGGACGAAATGATCGCCAATGACGACCGTGACGCCAAGATACGCGCCGCCGTCGGCCAACTGCCGGAAGAGCAGCGCGACATGCTGCGCGCCGCCTTCTTCCTCGGCCAATCGCATTCCGAGATCGCCGAGGCGACCGGACTGCCACTCGGCACGGTGAAATCGCGTATCCGGCTCGCTTTCGCCAAGCTTCGCAAGGTGCTGGAGCAGGAGAACGCTTGAAGCGCGCTGCCCGGAACTCCGGCAGCGGGGGCTTATGCGGAAGCGCAGACCGCGCCCTTAGATCGTCTTCATCGCTTCCTCTGGCCCATCGGCAAGAACGCGGTCGGCCGATTCATAGTGGCGCGGCCGGATATTGCCGCGCACCATGGCGAAGGCGGCCGAGAGCACGGCGATGTCATCCGAAAAGCCGATGACGGCGAAAATATCCGGGACGATATCGACCGGCATGACGAAGTAGGCGAGGGCTGCGAGCAGCACGCCCCGCACCTTGGTCGGCGTCTGCGGATCGAGCGCGCAGTAAAAACCGGCGACGACATCGCGCGAAAACGGAATCTGCCGCACCGCCCGCCGGAAGGTCGGCCAGAATTTCTGCCGCACCGTCTTCTCCCGTCGGCTCTGCGTATCTTCGTCGCCCGGCAGCAGGATTTCCCCGAATTTGACGTCGTCCATCCCTGATTCCCTTTCCGTCCCAGCGAACATATGGTGATGGCGGTTCCGCTTTCAATCGGCACGCCTTCAGCCGGCGCGTCGCGCAGCCGCCTTTTCCATCGCTGTGGCGAGCTTGAAGTCCAGTTCCGTCAGTCCGCCGGCGTCGTGCGTGTTCAGCGTCACATCCACCTTGGAATAGACGTTGAACCATTCGGGATGGTGGTTGAGTTTCTCGGCAGTGATCGCGGCCTCCGTCATGAAACCGAAGGCTTCGATGAAATTCGAAAACTTGAACGTTTTCGATATGGAGGAGGCGGCGTCATTGAGCGTCCAGCCCGGAAGCGCCCTTAGTTCTGCCTCTGCCGCCGCCCGTTCCAGTCTTTCCCGTTTCATGCCATGGTCCTCTTATCTATCCGACAGGCCTACCGATGAAACGCATCAGCATCCTCTTCGTTTGCATGGGCAATATATGCCGTTCTCCGCTCGCGGAGGGAATCTTTCGCCATCTGGTCGCTGAGGCCGGCCTGGCCGGCCATTTCACGATCGATTCCGCCGGCACCGGCGGCTGGCATGAAGGCGCGCAACCCGATCGCCGTTCGATCGCCATCGCGAAAAGCCACGGCGTCGACATATCAGGACAGCGCGCTCGCCGCATCCGGCCAAGTGATTTCGACAGTTTCGATCTGATCCTCGCCATGGACCGCGACAATCTGGCGGCGCTCGGCAAGGTTGCGTCGCCCAAGGCCAATATCCGGCTCTTCGGCGATGCCGCACTTACAACGGGAGAGGATATTCCCGATCCCTATTATGGCGGCGCTGATGGTTTCGAGCTGGTCTACACCAGGCTCTTGACCGGCTGCAGCAGCCTGCTCGAGACGCTCGGCGTCGAGCGCGCCTCGTGCAGCGGGAACACTTCCTCGGTGAGGTAAGGGCCGCCGCCGACGGATTCACGCGACGACAGCAGCACGAAGCGCGGCGCCGTGAAGGTCGCGGTATGGAAATTGCCGCGTCCGGCCAGATATTGCACGACATCGTCGAGCCGCGAGGATTTGAGCCTTGCCAGCGTCACATGCGGGGTGAATTTGCGGGGGTCCGGCGGCAGCCCGATGCGCTGGCAGATGCGCTCGATCTCACCCTGCAGGGCGTACATCTCAGGCGACTGCGAAACACCGGCCCAGACCGAATGCGGCTTCTTCGAGCCGAAGGAACCGATGCCTTCGAGGCGGAACTGGAATTCCGGCCGGTCGATCCGGTCGAGCCGTTCGACGATTTCATCGGCCGTGCGGCCGTCGACATCACCGATAAAGCGCAGCGTGATGTGGTAGTTCTCCACATCGATCCATCGTGCTCCGGGGAGGCCACCGCGCAGCAATGAAAGGCTCATCGCCGCATTGCGCGGAATTTCGAGGGCGGTAAACAGTCTCGGCATAACGAGCACTCCCCGAATCTTTTGCAGGTGCTTACACGGAATCACGCAATCAATGACCGCGCAAGCCCCTATTTCTTCACAGAAGAAATCGTCCCGACGAAATTTGTGACATCGGCTTCCATCTTCTGAACCATGACATCCACGCCCTTCGCATTCGGATGCATGCCGTCGCCGAGTTTGAGCCCCGCATCGAGCACCACGCCGTCAAGGAAGAAGGCATAAAGCCGAACTCCGTGTTTCTCCGAAAGTTTCCGGTAAATCGGATTGAAGCGTGCGGCATAATCCGCGCCCATGTTGGGCGGCGCCATCATGCCGACGAGGAGCACGGCAATGCCGCGTTCCTTGAGCCGCGTTATCATCTGGTCGAGATTCTTTTCGCTCTCTTCGGGCGGAATGCCGCGCAGCGCATCGTTGGCGCCGAGTTCCAGGATGACGCCGTCGGTGCCGTCAGGCACCGACCAGTCGATGCGGGCCAGCCCCCCTGTCGTCGTATCGCCCGAGACGCCGGCATTGGTGATGGCGACGTCGAGCCCCTTCGCCTTCAGAGCCGCCTGCAGCTTTTCGGGAAAGCCGTCGCCGGGCGGCAGCTGATAGCCTGCCATCAGGCTGTCCCCGAATCCGACGAGATTGATCGTCCGCGCATTGGCACCGGAGGCAAAGATCAGTGAGAGGGCAATGACGGTGAATTGAAGGACGGCAACTTTAAATCTCATCCTGCTTTCCCTAGATTGGCGGGGTGCCGTTATGCGGCAATTTGATTACGGGCTTATATAGGGCGATTTCCGTTGGCAAAAACCATCATCGAGTTGAAGAGCGCCGATCTGACCCTTGGCAGCGCCGCGGCCTCCGTCCATGTGCTGAAGGGTATCGATCTCGATATAGCAGCAGGCGAATCCGTCGGCATCGTCGGCCCTTCCGGGTCCGGCAAGTCCACCCTGCTGATGGTGCTTGCCGGGCTCGAGAAGCTCGACAGCGGCGAAATCAACATCAACGACACGCCGCTCCACAGCCTGAGCGAGGATCAGGTCGCCGATTTCCGCGGCCGCAACATCGGTATCGTCTTCCAGTCCTTCCACCTGATCGCCAACATGACGGCGCTGGAAAACGTCGCCGTGCCGCTGGAACTCGCCAATGTTCCCAATGCCTTCGACATTGCCCATCGCGAGCTGAATTCGGTCGGCCTCGGGCAGCGGCTGAACCACTATCCCGGCCAGCTTTCCGGCGGCGAACAGCAGCGCGTGGCGATTGCCAGGGCGCTCGCTCCCTCGCCCGCTTTGCTGATCGCCGATGAACCCACCGGAAATCTCGATACCGAGACCGGCCGCCAGATCGCCGACCTGCTGTTTGCCAAGCAGGCCGAACGCGGCATGACCCTGCTTCTCGTCACCCATGATGTGTCGCTGGCAAACCGCTGCTCGCGCCAGATCCGTGTCCGCTCCGGCAGGATCGAAGGCGACAGCGCCGCCCGCCACAGCGAGGCGGCATTCGCATGAGGATCATCACGCCGCGTGTTTCGCTCGCTTTTCGCCTGGCGCTCCGCGAGCTGCGCGGCGGCATTCGCGGCTTCTACATCTTCCTTGCCTGCATCGCGCTCGGCACGGGGGCGATCGCCGCCGTCAATTCTGTTTCGCAGTCGATCACCGATACGATCGCTTCGCAGGGCCAGGAGCTGCTGGCCGGCGACGTCCGCTTCGAGCTCAACAACCGCGAAGCCACGCCTGAGGAAATGAGTTTCCTCGAAGGTCTCGGCAAGGTTTCGGTTTCCACAGGCCTGCGTTCGATGGCCCGCAAGCCCGACGGTTCGGACCAGGCGCTGGTCGAGGTCAAGGCGGTCGACGACGCCTATCCGCTCTACGGCCGGTTCGAGGCGGAGCCGAACTACTCCCTCGCGGCGCTTTTGTCCGGCGAAGGCGGCACTTACGGCGCTGTGGCAGCACCGCTGCTTCTCGACCGGCTCGGCATTTCGGTCGGCGACGAGCTGCTGCTCGGCAACGTCAAGCTCAGCATCACCGGCACCGTTAAAACCGAGCCGGATGCGCTGTCGGAAGGTTTCGGCTTTGCGCCGCGCCTGCTCGTCAGCCGCCGAGCGCTCGAAGCCTCGGGGCTGATCCAGACCGGAAGCCTGGTGGAACACGCCTATAAGGTCCGGCTGGAAGACAGGGACGCCATGTCAGGCATCCAGGCGCGCGCCTCCCGGGAATTCCCCTCCGCCGGATGGGCGATCCGCACCAGCGACCGCGCCGCACCCTCGCTCACGGAAAACATCACCCGCTTCTCGCAATTCCTGACCCTTGTGGGCTTGACCGCGCTGATCGTCGGCGGCGTCGGCGTCGCCAATGCCGTGCGCGCCTTCCTGGATTCCAAACGCACCACCATCGCCACCTTCAAATGTCTCGGCGCGCCCGCTGCCACCGTCGTTCTGATCTATCTCTTCCAGATCGCCATCATCGCTTTCGCAGGCATCATGACCGGCCTCGTCATCGGCGCCCTGTCGCCGATATTTGCGGCGCAGTTCCTCGCCCAGTTCCTGCCGGTCTCGACCGCACCGGCCCTCTACCCCGGCGCTCTGCTGCTTGCGACCCTCTTCGGCATCCTGACGACGCTCGCCTTCGCCATCCTGCCGCTTGGCCATGCCCGTGAAGTGCCGGCAACGGCGCTCTTCCGCGAGCAGGGCTTCGAGGCACGCCACCTGCCGTCCTGGCCCTATGTCCTGCTGGCAGCCCTCTTCATGGCGGCCCTTGCCGGCCTCGCCATCCTCACGGCTTACGATCGCTTCATCGCCGTCGTCTTCGTCGGCGCGATCGTCTTCGCCTTCGTCGTCCTGCGCCTCGTCGCAGCAGGGATCGCCTGGCTTGCGCGCCGCAGCCCGCGCGTCAACTCGCCGGCGCTGAGACTTGCGATCGGCAACATCCACCGGCCAGGTGCGCTGACGCCCTCGGTCGTGCTTTCGCTCGGTCTCGGCCTGGCATTGCTGGTGACGCTGACCTTGATCGACGGCAACCTGCGCCGGCAATTGACCGGCCGCATGAACGAAGGTGCGCCGAACTTCTTCTTCGTCGATATCCAGAGCGCTGAGGTCGATGCCTTCCGGAATCTCGTCCAGGCGCAGGCGCCGAACGGCAAGCTCATGGAGGTGCCGATGCTGCGGGGCCGCATCGTCGCCTTCAACGGGGAAGACGTCACCAGGATGAACGTACCGGAGGCCGGCCGCTGGGTGCTGAACGGTGATCGCGGCATCACCTATGCCGACACCCTGCCGGAAAATGCGGCGCTGACCGAAGGCAGTTGGTGGGACAAAGACTACAGCGGCGAACCGCTCGTCTCCTTCTCCTCCGAAGAGGCGCACGAACTCGGCCTGAAGATCGGCGATACAGTCACCGTCAACGTGCTCGGACGCAATATCACGGCGAAGATTGCCAATCTGCGCCGTGTCGAGTGGGAATCGCTGTCGATCAATTTCGTCATGGTCTTCTCGCCCAATACCTTCCGCGGCGCCCCGCATGCCTGGCTCGCGACGCTGACCGATCCCTCCTCGACGCCGGCCGAGGATGCGGCGATCCTGAAATCCGTCACCAACACCTATCCGACGATCACCAGCGTCCGCGTCAAGGATGCGATCGATATCGTCAACCAGCTCGTCGCCCAGCTTGCGACGGCGATCCGTGCCGCAGCGTCGGTGGCCCTCATCGCCTCGATCCTCGTCCTTGCCGGTGCGCTCGCCGCCGGCAACCGGGCGCGCACTCATGACGCGGTGGTGCTGAAGACGCTCGGCGCCACCCGCGCCATGCTGATCCGCGCCTTCAGCTACGAATATCTGATCCTCGGACTGGCGACCGCGATCTTCTCGCTGATCGCCGGCGCGGCCGCCGCCTGGTTCATCGTCGCCCGCATCATGCGCCTGCCTTCCACCTTCCTGCCCGATGTGGCGGGGCTGACGCTCGTCACCGCGCTCGTCCTGACTGTCGGCATCGGCCTCATAGGCACCTGGCGCATCCTGGGGCAGAAGGCAGCGCCCGTCCTGCGCGAACTTTGACGAGGCAGCGGCCTCCAGAAGCCCTTCACCTTACGGCGATTTAACCCGGCCGACCCTTTGCAAGCCCCTTGTTTACAATGGGCGAAAGCCTCATATTGTCTGCAGGCATGCTGGAGCTCCGCAGCGGCGCCCGGGTCGAAAACCCGACACCGTATCTTCATCGGAGCTTGTAAGAGGAAACTATGGCTGATCTTCGTAACTATCAAAGCCGCGCTCAGACCGGCGAGATGATTGATCAAGGCCTGCGCGCATATATGCTCAAGGTCTACAACCTGATGGCGCTGGGTCTGGCGATCACCGGTGTGGCCGCATATCTCGGATTCAACTTCGCCGTTCAGGACGGTCAGCTCACCCAGTTCGGCGAGCTTCTGTTCCGGTCGCCTTTGCGCTGGGTCGTGATCCTTGCGCCTCTTGCGGCCGTCTTCTTCCTGAGCTTCCGCATTAATCGCATGAGCGTGGCCGCCGCGCAGACGACTTTCTGGGTCTATGCAGCCCTGGTCGGCCTGTCGCTCTCGTCGATTTTCCTGGTCTATACGGGCGAAAGCGTCGTTCAGACGTTCTTCGTCACCGCCGCCTCCTTCGGCGCGCTGTCGCTATACGGCTACACGACGAAGCGTGACCTGTCGGCAATGGGCTCGTTCCTGATCATGGGCCTCTTCGGCCTGATCATCGCTTCGATCGTCAACATCTTCCTGGGTTCGTCCGCCCTGCAGTTCGCGATCTCGGTGATCGGCGTGCTGATTTTCGCAGGCCTTACCGCCTACGACACGCAGCGCATCAAGGAACTCTACTACGAAGCCGATGATGTCGCTGTGGCCGGCCGCAAGGCGATCATGGGTGCGCTGACGCTCTATCTCGACTTCATCAACCTCTTCATGTTCCTGCTGCAGTTCATGGGCAACCGTAAATAAGCAGGGGCAGATCGAGATCGAAAAGGCGGCTTCGGCCGCCTTTTTTGTCGTGACGAATGTCGAAGGGGTTAGGCATGCTGCTTCAAGGATTTGTTTTCATCCCGTGCTTTGTCGTTGCCGTACTGTTGGCGAAAGGGTTGCCGGATAGCCTGATCTATTCGGTCATTGCTTGGCTCAGCGCCGTCATTGCCGCCTTGGCCGGCGCAATTTTAGGGGTTCTGGCAATCGGCTATTGGCAGCTGGTACCGATCGACCCGCATACGGGAAATGACCTGGTGCTCTCTGGTGTGGTGCACGTCGTCATGGCTTTCGTCTTGTCGCCATTGCTGATCATGTATGTGAGGCGCAAGGCGCGCAAGCAAGCCGAAAGCTTGAGGATCAAGATTCTCGAATAGCCGCAGAATGGGCATATCGCACCTCGGTTTGCGTCGGCTTTTTTGTTGCACTGGTTTCGCAGGAATGGTTTTAGAGGAGCCTGCCCCGCCGCTGGACCAGCCGCCCGATGTCTTTCTTTCTGCGCGACGCCTCGCAAGCCGATATCCCCGCCATTACCGATATCTATCGTGA
The DNA here is from genome assembly GCF_002211395.1 of Rhizobium sp. R339. Taxonomy (NCBI): domain Bacteria; kingdom Pseudomonadati; phylum Pseudomonadota; class Alphaproteobacteria; order Hyphomicrobiales; family Rhizobiaceae; genus Rhizobium; species Rhizobium sp. R339. The sequence continues at coordinate 203,873 of NZ_LOKV01000025.1, read as the reverse complement.
ATCCGTCCTGAACGGCACGTCGAGCTACGAGATCGCACCACCCTCCAAGGCCGAGATGATGCAGCGTTTCGCAGCGATCGTCGGCCAGCACTATCCCTACATCGCCGCAGCCGATACGAACGGAAACCTCCTTGGCTACGCCTATGCTTCGGCCTTCCGCACCCGCCCCGCCTATCGCTGGATGGTGGAGGATTCGATTTATCTGGCGCCTGAAGCTCGAGGCCGCGGCATCGGCAAGGCGCTGATGAATGAGCTGATCGACCGCTGCACCGCCCTCGGCTTTCGTCAGATGGTGGCCGTCATCGGCGGCGCAAGCCCTGCCTCGATCGCGCTTCATCTCAAGGCGGGTTTTGTGGAGGTCGGCCTGATGAAGGGCACCGGCTACAAGCACGGCCGCTGGCTCGACACGATGCTCATGCAGCGCAGTCTCGGCGAGGGCATGACGACCGATCCGGATCCGTCCGCCTATCCCGGCACGCTGTTCGCAGGCTGAGGACTTACTTGTCGACCAGCTTCAAGGCCTTGTCGAATACCTTGAGCACCTGGTTCAGCTCGTGCCCGCGTTTCAGGATCATGCCGTTGACGTTGATAACGGAATAGGCGCCTTGCTTGGCGGCGAGCTTCGGGTTCTTTTCGATCCGGAAGAGCGGCATTTCACCGGAACGCTTGAAGACGGAAAACACCGCCCTGTCCTTTAGATGATCGATGGCGTAATCGCGCCATTCCCCCTCGCCGACCATGCGGCCGTAGATCCAGAGGATCGCGTCCAGCTCGCGCCGGTGGAAGGTCACCGGAAGCGGGTCCTTGCTTTGTTTGTATTCCCTGAGATCGACGACGACTGAGGAACTATTGTCGACGGAGCGGCTTTCGCCGTGTCGCAAATCCGGCTGATCTGTCATCAGTCTCCCAAGGCCTCCGCTTGTGACAGGAGAGTGACAGTTTGCCCGAGCCGTCACAAATTGCAAGACCGCTGCCCGTCACATTCGGCCGCACCGCAGTCTCGCGTATGCGAGCGCAATGCCCTGGGGAGAGCCGACGCTTTCTCGGCAGCGCCGCATTTCAGTCAAAACAGCGCCTCATTTGCGGGGGATTTATGCATCCCGGTTTGGCGCCAGCGCGCCAAAGGGCCCGGCGGAGCGTATCGACCTTAACCCCAGCCCCGAATACGCTCGGCCGGGCCGCCCGGCACTTCATCCCTATCGGGATGAAATCTCAGATGTTTTTTCCCGCCATCACCACTGTCGCGCCAAGGATCTCGGCCGGATCGCCGTCAGCGGTCGCCGATTGCAGCAGGATCGCGCAGCCCTCGAGCTGCGGCCGCTGCAGGACAGTGGCCGGCAGCGTCAGATTGGTCGCCTTGCCGTCCCACATGCCGACCGTTTCGACATTCGTGACACTGTGCAGGTAGGAGATTTTCTTGCCGCTGTTCTCGCCCTTTTCGACGTCGATCGTCTTTTCCTTGTCGAAATAGACCATCACCACATTGGCCTTGCCCTGCCCCGCACCGATCTTGATTTCCAGCTCGTCGCCGCGCATCGCGGCGCTGATCGGAATGGTCAGCCCATTGCCTTCGCTGCTGTAACTGTCGATCTTGCTGTTGATGCCGTTGAGATCGGCGCCGGCAAGATGACCGCGTCCATTGACGATGGCCTGCGGCGTATAGACGTTGCTGCGGCCCATGGCCCTGGCATAGCCATATTGCCGCTCGGTGTTTTCCTTCGAGCTCAGCGTGTCGGCCCAGCCGAGATAATTCCAATAGTCTATGTGGTAGGCGAGCGCGATGACGTCGCCCTGGTCCACCAGCTTGCGGAAGGCGGCGTCAGCGGGAGGACAGGAGGAGCAGCCCTGCGAGGTGAAAAGTTCGACGACGCCTTTCGGCGTGCCGTCTTCGGCATGCAGCGAGCCTGCGAGAACAACGCCGGCGATCAGCGGAATCAAAAAACGGGGGGACATTCACCTGCACCTCTTTTTCAGCGTCGCCGGCGTGTTGGGAGCCGGAGGCCCTGACATATGAACGTACGAATAATCCTTCCGGGTCCAAACGAAAAGTCACGAACGGGTGAGACGTAGCTCGGCGGGAATGCGCTTGAAACAAATCATCGTGAGCCTGCCCGAATACTGTTGCCGCAAAGAAAAGCCGCCGGAAATTGCTCTCCGGCGGCCATTATCATAGCAAGCTGTTAACAATCAGGCAGCGAGATCGCGCAGAACCGTCTGCAGGATGCCGCCATTGTTGAGGTAGATCACCTCGTCGAGCGTATCGACGCGCGACAGCAGCGGAACTTCCTTCACGGAGCCGTCGCCATAGGTGATCTTGGCAATCTTCCGCTCGCGCGGTTTGATCTTGTCCAGGCCCTCGATGGTGACGAGCTCGTCGCCCTTGAGGCCGAGGCTCTGCCAGGTCGTGCCCTCTTCGAAGACGAAGGGGATGACGCCCATGCCGACCAGGTTCGAGCGATGGATACGCTCGAAGGACTGGGCGATCACCGCCTTGACGCCGAGCAGGTTGGTGCCCTTGGCAGCCCAGTCGCGCGACGAGCCGTTGCCATATTCGACACCGGCGAAGATGACGAGCGGCACACCTTCGGACTTGTACTGCATGGCGGCGTCGTAGATCGAGGTCTCTTCCTTCGACGGATAGTGGATGGTGTAGCCACCTTCCTTGCCGTTCGGGCCGAGCATGTGGTTGCGGATGCGGATGTTGGCGAAGGTGCCGCGCATCATCACTTCATGATTGCCGCGGCGCGTGCCGTACTGGTTGAAGTCGGCCACCGCGACGTCATGGCCGATGAGATAGGCGCCCGCCGGCGATGCTGCCTTGATCGAACCGGCCGGAGAGATGTGGTCGGTGGTGATCTTGTCGCCGAACAGGCCGAGGACGCGGGCGCCCTTGATATCGGACACGCCGGTGCCTTTCTTGCCCATGCCGACGAAGTAAGGCGGGTTCTGGACATAAGTCGAATTATCATCCCAGGCATAGGTCTGGCCCGGAGGAACCTGAACGGCCTGCCAGTTGACGTCGCCCTTGAAGACGTCGGCGTACTTGGATTCATAGAGCTCGCGGGTGACGTACTTCTGGATGAACTCCTGCACTTCGTGCGAGGTCGGCCAGATATCCTTGAGATAGACCGGCTTGCCGTTCTGGTCTTCGCCGATCGGTTCCTTGGTCAGGTCCTTCTGCACCGTACCGGCGAGCGCATAAGCGACGACGAGTGGCGGCGAAGCGAGGTAGTTCGCCTGGACGTCAGGCGAGATACGGCCTTCGAAGTTGCGGTTGCCGGAGAGCACGCCTGATACGATCAGGCCCTTGTCGTTGATCGTCTTCGAGATCGGCGCCGGCAGCGGGCCGGAATTGCCGATGCAGGTCGTGCAGCCGAAGCCGACGAGATTGAAGCCGAGCTTGTCGAGATCGGCCTGCAAGCCGGACTTGGCAAGATATTCACCGACGACCTGCGATCCCGGGGCGAGCGAGGTCTTGACCCACGGCTTGGTCTTCAGGCCCTTGGCAACGGCGTTGCGGGCGAGAAGGCCGGCGGCGATCAGCACCGACGGGTTCGACGTGTTGGTGCAGGAGGTGATGGCGGCAATCGCCACGTCGCCATGGCCGAGATCGAAATCCGTGCCTTCGACCGCATAGCGGTTGGCAAGCTGGCCGGGCTTCTTGTAGTCGGCATCCATCGAACCGGCGAAGCCGGAAGCGATGTTTTCGAGCGCGATGCGGCCTTCCGGACGCTTCGGGCCGGCCATCGACGGCACGACGTCGCAGAGGTCGAGCTCCAGCGTATCGGTGAAGACGAGATCGGAACCGTCGCCTTCGCGCCACATGCCCTGGGCCTTCGAATAGGCTTCGACCAGCGCGATCCGGTCATGCGTGCGGCCGGACATGGTGAGGTAGTTGATGGTTTCGCCGTCGACGGGGAAGAAGCCGCATGTGGCGCCGTATTCCGGACCCATGTTGCCGATCGTCGCGCGGTCGGCGAGCGGCATGTTGTCCATGCCCGGGCCGAAGAACTCGACGAACTTGGAAACGACGCCCTTCTTGCGCAGCATCTGCACGACGGTCAGAACGAGGTCGGTCGCGGTGACGCCTTCCTTGAGCTTGCCGGTCAGCTTGAAGCCGATGACCTCAGGCAGAAGCATCGAAACCGGCTGGCCGAGCATGGCCGCTTCCGCTTCGATACCGCCGACGCCCCAACCGAGAACGCCAAGACCGTTGATCATCGTCGTGTGGCTGTCGGTGCCGACGCAGGTATCGGGATAGGCGATCGTCTCGCCGTCCTCTTCCTTGGTCCAGACGGTCTGGCCGAGATATTCGAGGTTGACCTGGTGACAGATGCCGGTGCCGGGAGGAACGACGCGAAAATTCTTGAAGGCCTGCTGGCCCCACTTCAGGAAGCGGTAGCGCTCGCCGTTGCGCTGATATTCCAGCTCGACGTTCTTGGCGAAAGCCTGCGGCGTACCGAATTCGTCGACGATGACGGAGTGGTCGATGACGAGATCGACGGGAACGAGCGGGTTGATCTTCTCGGGATCACCGCCGAGCGACACCATCGCGTCGCGCATTGCGGCAAGGTCGACGACGGCGGGAACGCCGGTGAAGTCCTGCATCAGCACGCGCGCCGGGCGATAGGCGATTTCGTTTTCGACCGCACCCTTGTTGTTCAGCCACTCGGCAACGGCCTGGATGTGCTCCTTGGTGACCGACTGGCCATCTTCGAAGCGCAGCAGGTTTTCGAGCAGCACCTTCATCGAATAAGGGAGCTTCGATACGCCGGCCAGACCGTTTGCCTCAGCCTTGGGCAGGCTGTAATAGACATAGGCCTTCCCGTTCACGGAAAGCGTGGAACGACAATTGAAACTGTCAAGAGATTTAGACACGAGAAACCCCGTTCTGATAGCCAACACAGTCGTGCGAACGCCTATGCACTTAATGCACATCAGGATGCGGGTACGGCCATTTCCGCTGTCCGCACGTGGAACAGACGCTCCAAGTTCGGCGCAAGGATGAAATTCACGCCGACCGCTGGCGTGGTTGCCGGTCTTATAGATAATTTCCTAAAAACTTGCCATACCCGAGCACGATCAAAACGGACATTTTTTGACCCCGCCGGAAGCCGCAACGAAGAAAGAGCAGACGCATGCATCTCACCGCCGAAAATCTGGCTGCAAGGCGCGGTGAAGATCTCATTTTCGTTAACGTTTCCTTTCACTTGGCGGCAGGAGAAGCGCTTGTCCTGACCGGCAAAAATGGATCGGGAAAGTCCACTTTACTGCGCGTTGCCGCCGGTCTTCTCAGGCCGGAAATGGGCACGGTGATCTTGCATGACGAAGAGAGCCCGCAGGGCCGTCGTCCCGGCGAGGTCAGCCACTACCTCGGCCATCGAAATGCAATGAAGAATGAACTTACAGTTGCAGAGAATCTGGATTTCTGGCGGAGCTTTCTCGGCAATGCCGGCCTCGCCACAGAGGACGCCGCCGAGGCTGTCGGCCTTTCCGGAATCACCCATCTCCCCTTCGCCTATCTCTCCGCCGGCCAGCAGCGCCGATTCGCCTTCGCCAAGCTCCTCGTCGCCCACCGCCCCGTCTGGATCCTCGACGAACCCACAGCGGCACTGGATGCCAGCGCCGACAGGCTATTTGCAGGATTGATCGAGGCGCATCTGGCAAGGGGCGGCATCGTGCTGGCAGCGACACATCAGCCGCTGGGACTGAAAAATGCGCGGGAATTGAAGATGACGGGCTTTGCGGGTGTGGATCAGGGGATGTGGGGATGATGGTTGTCGGTGTCGCTACCCCCTCCACCACGCACGCAGAGAGCCACTCCGCATGACCGCCCTCTTCCTCCGCGATCTCAAGCTCTCGATCCGCGCCGGCGGCGGTGCGCTGATCGGCGTGCTGTTCTTCCTGACGGTCGTCGCCGTCATCCCTTTCGGCGTCGGCCCCGATCTCAAGCTGCTTTCCCGTATCGGCCCTGCCATCGTCTGGATTGGCGCGCTGCTTGCCGCCCTTCTCGGGCTCGACCGCCTGTTTCAGGCCGAGCGCGACGACGGCTCGCTCGATCTGATGCTGATGCAGGAAACGCCGCTCGTCCTCACCATCCTCGTCAAATGCTTCGCCCACTGGACGGCCACCAGCCTGCCGCTGGTCATCGCCTCGCCGCTGCTCGGCCTGTTCATGAACATGGACGAGACGGCGATCGGCGCCACCATGCTGACCCTCTTCGTCGGCTCGCCTGCCATCACCTTCATCGGCGCCGTCGGCGCTGCCGTCGCCGTCGCCCTGCCCCGCGGCGGCCTGCTGGTCTCGATCCTCGTGCTGCCACTGACCATCCCCGTGCTGATCTTCGGCGTCAGCGCCACCTATGCCGCGGTCGAGGAGCCGGCGCCGTTCCTGCCGCCCTTCCTGATCCTCATCGCGCTCACACTCTTCTTCGCGGTCGTCGGCCCGGCCGCCGCCGCCCTTGCACTACGAAACACGGCGGATTGATTGGCATTCGATTGCGGGAAAAGCCGGATCAAGGTAAGGAAGCGCTCATGAGCCAAACGAGCCTTGCCATCAGCAAATTCAGCGATCTCGCCAACCCGACGCGGTTTCTGGCGCTGGCGGCGCGCATCATTCCCTGGATGGCCGGCATCACCGCCCTCTGTTTCGCAGTGGGTCTTTATCTGAGCTTCGCCACCGAAGGCGATTACCAGCAGGGTGAGACCGTGCGCATCATGTATGTCCACGTTCCCGCCGCCTGGCTTTCGATGATGTGCTACACGGTGATGAGCATCTCCGCGATCGGCACGCTCGTCTGGCGCCATCCGCTCGCCGATGTTTCCGCCAAGGCCGCAGCACCGCTCGGCGCCGCCTTCACCCTGCTCGCGCTCGTCACCGGCTCGCTCTGGGGCAAGCCGATGTGGGGCACCTGGTGGGTCTGGGATGCCAGGCTGACCTCCGTCTTCATCCTCTTCCTGATGTATCTCGGCCTGATTGCGCTCGGACGCGCCATCGACGATCCGTCGAAGGCCGCGCGCGTCTCCGCCGTGCTCATCCTCGTCGGCTTCGTCAACATCCCGATCATCAAATTCTCGGTCGATTGGTGGAACACCCTGCATCAGCCGGCAAGCGTCATGCGTCTCGACGGGCCGGCGATCGATCCGGAATTTCTTCGCCCGCTCTTCGTCATGGCGATCGCCTTCACGCTGCTCTTCTTCACGCTGCACGTCATGGCAATGAGAAACGAGATCTGGCGCCGCCGCATCGCCGCCCAGCGCCGTCTCGCCGCCCGCATGGCCAGCCGGGAGGAATAGGCTGTGACGCATGCCTTTTATGTCTACGCATCCTACGGCTTTGCAGCGCTCGTCGTGGCCGCCGTCATCCTGTGGACCTGGGCAGACGGCCGGGCGCGCCGCCGGGAACTCGCAGCCCTCGAAGCCGCCGGCATCCGCCGCCGCTCGGCGCGCGCAAGGGACGGCGAATGAGCGAGACGCCTGAAACCAAGACCACCAAGCCGCGTGGATTTGCCAGCTATGCGCTGGCGCTTCTTCCGCTCCTCGTCTTCGGCGGCATTGCGGCGACGGCCGCCAAGATGCTCTACGACCAGGATTTCCACGGCAAAAACATCGCCGAAATCCCTTCCGCCCTGATCGGCACCAAGGCGCCGTCGCTGAACCTTGCGCCGCTCGACGGTTCGAACCTGCCGGCGCTGACCGACGCCGCGGTCAAAGGCAAGCTGACGCTGGTCAATGTCTTCGCCTCATGGTGCGTTCCCTGCCGCGACGAACATCCTATTCTGAAGGATCTGGCGAAAGACGGGCGGCTGAACATCGTAGCCATCAATTACAAGGACAAGAACGAGAACGCCCTGCGTTTCCTCGGCGAACTCGGCAATCCCTACCAGGCGATCGGCGTCGATCCCAATGGCAAGGCGGCGATCGACTGGGGCGTTTACGGCATTCCGGAAAGCTACCTCGTCGGCCCCGATGGTAGGATCCTCTACAAACGCGTCGGCCCCTTCGACGACATCAGCCTGAAGGAAGGGCTGTTTCCAGCGATGGAAAAAGCGCTGGGGAAGCCGGCTTCGTAATTATCACCTATAGCCCACCCTGCCAGACCTTGATCGCCTCCATCGGCCAAATCAGCATCACCACGTTGAGCGTCAGATTGTCCCGGATTACATAACCGGTGAAAATCTCGAAGAAGATGGCAATCGCCACCGTCAGCGCCACCGGTGCGCGCCAGGCAAAGAAGAAGCCGAGGCACATGAAGGCGGTGTCCATTGCCGAATTCAGGATGCTGTCGCCGTAATAATCCAGCGCGATCGTCGCCGTCCGGTAGCGGTCGATGATGAGAGGTGAATTTTCCAGGAGTTCCCAGGCGGATTCGATGAACAGCGCCATCAACAGCTTTGCCGCCAGCGGTTTGCGGCGCAGGACTAGGTGGCTGAGCCCGTAGAACAGGAAGCCGTGTATGATGTGCGACGGCGTGTACCAGTCCGACAGATGCTGCGAATTGCCGCTGGTATTGACCCCGCCCTCCCACAGCTTGACATAGCCGCAGGCGCAGATCGGCACGCGGCCCATCATATATTCGGCGACGATCTGGGCGACCAGCACTGCGAGGCAGGCGACGAACCAGAAGCTCTGGTGTCTCACACGATATTCGGCTTCTGCAGTGCTCATTTTTCGCCGTCCGTCTCCGGGTTGAGGCTATGCTTGAGCACCAGCGGCATCTGCGCCAGGGTGAAGATGATGGTGATCGGCATCGTGCCCCAGACCTTGAAGGCCACCCAGGTATCGTCCGAAAAATTGCGCCAGACGACTTCGTTCAGTACCGCGAGGAACAGGAAGAAGACGCCCCAGCGGATGGTCAGCTTGCGCCAGCCTTCGGCATCGAGCTGGAAGGCGGCGTTGAAGACATAGCCGAGCAGCGACCGGCCGAAGGCGAGCCCGCCAAGCAGGACGACCCCGAAAAGCGCGTTGACGATAGTCGGCTTCATCTTGATGAAGGTCTCGTTCTGCAGCCAGATCGAGAGCGAGCCGAAGATGACGACGACGATGCCTGAGACGAAAGGCATGATCGGCAGATGGCCGAGCACGACCTTGGAAACGGAGAGCGAAATGACCGTCGCCCCCATGAAGAGCGCGGTCGCGACGAAGAGCGGGCCGCCCAGTTCGGAGAGAGCCGGAAATTTCTCCACCAGCCACTGACCGCGCAGGTTGGCAAAGAAGAAGATCATCAGCGGCCCGAGTTCCAGCGCCAGTTTCAGCATCGGATGATGGCGGTCGGCCGCGCTCGGCGTGATATCGCTTTCGGTGGTCATGCGTTCTTCGAACCTGCTACTTCTAAAAATTCGTTTCCCGAGCGTCCCTTGCAGGCCTTCGGCGGCTTATCTGTGGCATCATTGGGGAAGCCCGGCAATGGCATGGGCGAAATCCTCGGCCTCGAACGGCTCCAGATCGTCGACACCCTCGCCGACGCCGATGAAGTAGACCGGCAGCTTGTGCTTGGCGGAGATGGCCACAAGAATGCCGCCCCGCGCCGTGCCGTCGAGCTTGGTCATGATCAGCCCGTTGACGCCGGCGACATTGCGGAAGATCTCGACTTGGCTCAGCGCATTCTGGCCCGTCGTGGCGTCGAGCGTCTGCAGCACCGTATGCGGCGCATCGGGATCGAGCTTGCCGAGCACGCGCACGATCTTCTCGAGCTCGGCCATCAGCTCGGCCTTGTTCTGCAGTCGGCCGGCCGTGTCGACGATCAGCACGTCACACTTTTGGGCCTTCGCCTGCTCGAAGGCATCATAGGCAAGGCCGGCAGCATCGGCGCCAAGCTTGGTGCCGATGAATTCGGAATTGGTCCGCTCGGCCCAGATCTTCAGCTGCTCGATCGCCGCCGCGCGGAACGTATCGCCGGCTGCCAGCATCACCTTCAACCCGGCGCCGGAAAGCTTCGCCGCGAGCTTGCCGATCGTCGTCGTCTTGCCGGTGCCGTTGACGCCGACAACGAGGATGACATGCGGCTTGTGCGAGAGGTCGAGCTGCAACGGCTTGGCGACCGGCTTCAAAACCTTGGCGATTTCGGACGCCATGATGCGGCTGACATCCTCGCCGGTGACGTCCTTGCCGTAGCGCTCGGAAGCCAGCGTATCGGTGACGCGCAGCGCCGTCTCGACGCCGAGATCGGCCTGGATCAGCAGGTCTTCGAGATCCTGCAGCGTCTCGTCGTCGAGTTTGCGCTTGGTAAAGAGCGCAGTGATCTGGCCGGTCAGCTGCGAGGAGGTGCGCGCAAGGCCGTTGCGCAGCCGCTGGAACCAGCTGAGTTTCGCCTGCGGGACTACAGCTTGCGGTTCGACGACTGCAGGGCCAGTGGCGAAGCCTTTTGGGAGGATGGGCTCGACGGCTGGCGCCGGCTCTATCGGCTCCGATGGCGGCAGGGGCGTTTCGGCGGAAAGCTCGCGATCTGTGGCTTCCCCCCCTACCCTGCCGGGCACCCCCCCCACAGGTGGGGGGAAACTAGCGGCGATGGCCTCCGCCACATTGACGGCATCATCCGCAGCAGCCGGCTCACTCTCCACATCTGCGGGCGCACTCTCTAAATCTATTGATTGGCGAGCGGCATCCAACTGCTCAGTCCCCCCACCTGTGGGGGGGACGCCCGGCAGGGTAGGGGGGGCATCTTGCTCCGCCTCCGCCTCAGCCTCCAGCAGCGACAACGGCACGACGCCCATGTCGCCCAGATGATCGGCCGGCGGCAGCACTTCGGTTTCGGCGTCGACAGATTCCGGCTCTAGCCACGCTTCATCGACATCCGCCGCCGGCCGGCCAGCCGTATCCATTTCCTCGGGCAGAACCGGATCATCCGCGACCGGCAGATCTTCATCGTGTGAACGCCGCTCCAGCTCCTTGTCGACCGCATCGGGCACGGGCTCTTCAGCCGGCTTGCCGAAGGTGAAGACCTTTTTGATGAAACTGAGCGCCATGAGAATTCCGTGAAAGTCAGGCCGCTGCGGCCATCAATTGCATGTCGAGATGCTTGCCATTGTGGCCGGTGATGGTGGCCGGCACAAGTTCGCCGGGGCGGAGGCCGGCGGCTGCGACCAGCGTGAAGTTCTCCGTATGCGCCAGGCCGTTGTTTTCGACAAGCAGCCATTGCCGGGTTCCGACCATGCCGTCGAGATGGGACTGATGGAGCTTATGTCCAGTGGCGCGCAGCCGGGCAGCGCGATCCTTGACCAGCGACCGGTCGAGCTGCGGCATGCGGGCGGCCGGCGTGCCGGGACGCGGGCTGTAGGGGAAAACATGCAGATGCGCGATGCCGGCCTCTTCGGCGAGCCGCACGGCATTGCCGAACATCTCTTCCGTTTCCGTCGGGAAGCCGGCGATCATATCGGCGCCGAAGCTCATTTCGGGGCGCAGGCGGCGCGCATCCTCGATGAAGCGTAGCGCATCGGCGCGCGAATGCCGGCGCTTCATCCGCTTCAGGATCATGTCGTCGCCATGCTGCAGCGACAGATGCAGATGCGGCATGAAACGCGGCTCGTCGGCGATGAGGTCCATCAGATGGGCATCGGCCTCGATGCTGTCGATCGACGAAAGCCTGAGCCGGTTTATATCCGGAAGCTGTTTCAGCAGCGTCTTAGCCAGAAGCCCGAGCGTCGGCGCGCCCGGCAGATCGCCGCCGTAACTGGTGGCGTCGACGCCGGTCAGGACGATCTCGCGATAACCGCTGTCGACAAGCTTGCGGGCCTGATCGACGACGGCTCCCATCGGCACCGAGCGGGAATTGCCGCGGCCATAGGGGATGATGCAGAAGGTGCAGCGGTGGTCGCAGCCGTTCTGCACCTGGATGAAGGCGCGCACATGGCCGTCGATGTGCCTGACCATCTGCGGCGCCGTCGCCTTGACGCTCATGATGTCATTGACACGCAGCTTCTCTTCGGCCGCAACGCCGAAATCCGGCAGGCTGCGATAGGATGCGCTCGAAAGCTTCTCCTCGTTGCCGAGCACGGCATCGACCTCCGCCATGGCGGCAAAAGTTTCTTTTTCCGTCTGCGCGGCGCAGCCGGTGACGATGATGCGGGCATGCGGATTGTCGCGCCGCGCCCGGCGGATCGCCTGGCGGGCCTGGCGCACGGCCTCGCCGGTCACGGCACAGGTATTGACGAGGACGGCATTGTTGAGCCCCGCCTTTTCGGCCTGCGCCTTCATCACTTCGGATTCATATGTGTTGAGGCGGCAGCCGAAGGTAATGACCTCGATGCCGCTCACTGCGCCTCGGCTCCCCGGTCCGCATCGCGCGACCATAAGCCGGTCGAAGGATCGAGCCTGCCAGACCATTCCCATTCGGCCGGACCGGTCATGATGACGTGATCGTCGCGCTCGCGCCATTCGATCGAAAGTGTCGCCGGCGGTTTGGCGCTCGCCACGTTGATCGTCACCGTGCGGCCGGTGCGGCCGGTGCGCGCGGCGCTGACGGCGGCGGAACAAGCGGCCGAGCCGCAGGCGAGCGTCAGTCCTGCGCCGCGCTCCCAGGTGCGCGTCGTCATCGACGTCGGCGAGGTCACCTGCGCCAAGGTGATGTTGGCGCGCTCCGGAAACATCGGATGGTTTTCCAGCAGCGGCCCGAAGCGGGCGAGATCATAGGACATCACGTCCTTGTCCACCCAGAAGATCGCATGTGGGTTGCCCATCGACATGGCGGAAGGCGAATGCAGCACCGGATTGTCGATCGGGCCGATTTGCAGCTCGATGCGGCTGGTATCGTGGAATTCTTCCGAGAGCGGGATCTTGTCCCAATCGAAAACCGGCCGGCCCATATCGACGGAAATCGTCCCGTCCTCGTGCTCGACGGCATTGAGGATGCCGGCGACGGTCTGGAAGGTGAAGGTCTTCCGGCCGGTCTCGGCGGCCAGCGCCTGCACGACGCATCGCGTGCCGTTGCCGCAGGCCTGCGCCTTCGACCCGTCGGAATTCAGGATATCGATGAAGGCATCGGTGCCGTCAGCCTTCGGATCATGGATCGCCATGATCTGATCGAACTCGGTCTCAGGATCCGCATTGAGCGCGACCGCCGCTACGGGTGTCACCCTGTCCGGCCGCCCACGCATGTCGACGACCAGGATCTTGTTGCCAAGCCCGTTCATCCTTGCGAATTCGACTGTTGCGCTCATGGTATATTCCGTCCGTCTTTCCGTTGTATATGGCGGAAATGCGAAGGAATTACCAGTGGGTGAGTACCGCGCAGGCGCTGCAGCCGGCTGAGTCTTGAAACCGCCCGGCTTCTACCGCTGCCCGCCTTCGGCTTCGAAGGACCCCGCATGCGCCTCGACGATCGCGGCGGTGATGACCTTTCTCAGCTCGTAGACCATGGAGCGGGACCGTTTGCGATCCAGATCCTGTGCCGCCTTTGCCAGATTCAGGCCTTCGTTCAGAACAATATGATGGGCCCGTGCCAGCGCCCAGCTTTCAATATCAGCATTGATCATCGATATCTCCGCCGGATCATCCGGCATCAAGGATATTCACGAATCATTTTACAGGATGCACTTAAGGAGAAAGTAGAATCACAAGCAGAATATTTTGCAACTGGCCTCTACAGCGATTTGGACTGCGGACTGGAATTTTTAGTGCGTCGCGCCCACTTCGTGCGGCGTCTGAAAAGCCCGCCATGCGGTCATTCCGCGTATTCGCCTTGACTTTCCCGGCGCTTTCCTGTTTATCGCGCCCAATCCGCGACGAGCCGCATGACTCCGAGCCGCCGACCGGGACTTCGAGATCCCGGAGGTCAACACCCGACAGCGCGATGCGCCCTCGGGTGCTTTTTGGCTTTGCGTCTTGTTTTCGTCAAGGAAAAGCACGACGTTTCGGGCAGATCGAACCCGTCCGAAACGTATCAAGGAAGAGCCGATGTTTGAAAACCTCCAGGACCGTCTTGGATCCATTCTGAATGGACTGACAGGCCGTGGCGCGCTTTCGGAAGCCGATGTTTCCGCAGCGCTGCGTGAGGTTCGCCGTGCGCTGCTGGAAGCCGACGTCGCCCTCGACGTCGTTCGCTCCTTCACCGACCGCGTGCGTGAAAAGGCCGTCGGCGCCGAGATTCTGAAGTCGATCAAGCCCGGCCAGATGGTCGTCAAGATCGTCCATGACGAGTTGATCGAGATGCTGGGCGGCGAAGGCGTCGGCATCGACCTGCATGCGCCCGCCCCCGTCGTCGTCATGATGGTCGGCCTGCAGGGCTCCGGCAAGACCACAACGACGGCCAAGATCGCCAATCGCCTGTCGACGCGCGAGAAGAAGAAAGTGCTGATGGCGTCGCTCGACACGCGCCGTCCGGCAGCCCAGGAGCAGCTTCGCCAGCTCGGCGCCCAGGCCAGCATCGACACACTGCCAATCATCGCCGGCCAGTCGCCGACCGATATCGCCGCCCGCGCCGTACAGGCGGCCAGGCTCGGCGGCCATGATGTGGTCATCCTCGACACCGCCGGCCGCACGCATATCGACGAGCCCTTGATGGTCGAAATGGCCGACATCAAGAAGAAGTCGAACCCGCACGAAATCCTGCTGGTCGCCGATAGCTTGACCGGCCAGGACGCCGTCAACCTCGCCCGCAACTTCGACGAACGCGTCGGCATCACCGGCCTCGTGCTGACCCGCATGGACGGCGACGGCCGCGGCGGTGCCGCCCTTTCGATGCGCGCCGTTACCGGCAAGCCGATCAAGCTGATCGGCGTCGGCGAGAAGATGAGCGAGCTCGAGGAGTTCCATCCCCGCCGTATCGCCGACCGCATCCTCGGCATGGGCGATATCGTCTCGCTCGTCGAGCGCGCCGCCGAAAACATCGACGCCGAAAAGGCGGCCGCCATGGCCGCCAAGATGGCCAAGGGAAAGTTCGATCTCAACGACCTCGCCGATCAGCTGCGCCAGATGCAGAAGATGGGCGGTATGGGCGGCATCATGGGCATGATGCCCGGCATGGCCGGTATGAAGGACAAGATGGCCGCCGCCGGCCTCGACGACAAGCTTTTCGGCCGCCAGATCGCCATCATCCAGTCGATGACCAAGGCCGAGCGCGCCAATCCCGACCTGCTCAAGCATTCGCGCAAGAAGCGCATCGCCGCCGGCTCCGGTACCGATGCCGCCGCCATCAACAAGCTTCTGAAAATGCACCGCCAGATGGCCGACATGATGAAGATGATGGGCGGCAAGGGCAAAGGCGGCATGATGAAGCAGATGATGGGCGGCCTTGCCGGCAAGATGGGGCTTGGCGGCATGGGCGGCATGCCCGATCTCTCGAACATCGACCCGAAACAGCTCGAAGCGCTGCAGAAGCAGGCGGAAGCCGCGGGTTTGGGAAAGCCGGGTGGGGGTATGCCCGGTCTCGGCGGCCTGCCGGGTGGTTTGCCGGGCCTTGGCGGCGCCAAGCTGCCGGGTCTCGGAGGTGGTTTCCCGGGATTGCCCGGCTTGCCGAAGAAGAAGTGAAAGGATCGCTTGCCCCATGATTGATCCAGCCGTCAAAGCCCAGCTCGCGAGCTATCGCCAGTCGATCGACAATATCGATGCCGCTCTCGTGCACATGCTGGCCGAACGCTTCCGCTGCACCAAAGAGGTCGGCGTGCTGAAGGCCAAATACAATCTGCCGCCGGCCGACCCGGCGCGCGAGGAATACCAGATCGAACGCCTTCGCCAGCTGGCGAAAGCCGCCAATCTGGACCCGGATTTCGCCGAGAAGTTCCTGAACTTCGTCATCAAGGAAGTCATCCGGCATCATGAGCAGATCGCTGCGGATCACGCTGAACAGAGCGCCGCAGCCCGATAACCATTACCGCCTCACGAAGCGGTCAAGAAAAGCCTAAGGAGTAAAGAACATGGCACTGAAAATTCGTCTCGCCCGCGGTGGCTCCAAGAAGCGTCCGTACTACCACGTCGTTCTCGCCGATGCGCGCAGCCCGCGTGACGGCCGCTTCCTCGAAAACCTCGGCTCCTGGAACCCGATGCTCGCCAAGGACGACGAGAAGCGCGTTCAGCTGAACGCCGAGCGCATCAAGCACTGGCTCGACAACGGCGCCCAGCCGACCGACCGCGTTCTGCGCTTCCTCGATGAAGCCGGCGTTGCCAAGCGCGAAGCCAAGAACAACCCGGTCAAGGCAAAGCCGGGCAAGCGCGCCCAGGAACGCGCCGCCGAAAAGGCTCAGAAGGCCGCTGACGCTGCAGCTGCTGCTGCCGACGCCGCGGAATAATCGGGACCTTTCCCTACCAGGCGGGCGGCATGGCAACATGCCGCCCGTTTTCGTTTCCAATCGCCCGCACTTCGTTTATGAGAGGCCTGTCTTTCCGGCTTCACATGAAGGAACCCATGACAAAGCTTGAAAACCCCGTTCTGATGGCGACGATCGGCGGCGCGCAGGGGCTGCGCGGCGAAGTTCGCGCCAAGGCCTATACGGCCGACCCGGCCGCGCTCGGCGATTACGGCCATCTGCACAGCATGGACGGACGCAGCTTCGAAGTCCTCGAAATCCGCGAGATGAAGAACATGGTCGTCGTCCGCTTCCGCGGCATCAACGACCGTAACGCCGCCGAGGCATTGAACGGGCTGGAACTCTACATCGAGCGCGACAACCTGCCCGACGAGGAGCTGGAGGACGACGAGTTCTTTTATGCCGATCTCGAAGGGCTCGAAGCGCGGGACGACAAGGGCGTCAGCTACGGCACTGTCACCGGCGTCTTCGATTTCGGCGCAGGTGACCTGCTTGAACTGAAAGGTCCGGGCAAACGCCCGGTGCTGATCCCCTTCTCGGAAGCCTCAGTGCTGGAAATCGACATTGAAGCCGGCACGCTGCTGATCGACCCGCTGGCAGCAGGACTGGTCGACGACCCGGAAGAGCTTTCGAAATTCGCTCCCGACAAGCCGAAAAAGAAGAAGTGATGGCTTTCCGGACAAGCGTGCTGACGCTCTATCCGGAGATGTTTCCGGGGCATCTGGGTTTTTCCCTCGCCGGCAAGGCGATGGAGCGCGGCCAATGGTCGCTCGACGCGGTACAGATCCGCGATTTCGCCACCGACAGACACCGAACGGTTGATGACACCCCCGCCGGCGGCGGCGCCGGCATGGTGCTGAAACCGGACGTTCTCGGCCGCGCGATCGACAACGTCTCTGAAAACGATGCCCGCCCGCGCCTGCTGATGAGCCCGCGCGGCCGGCCGCTGACGCAGGAGCGCGTGCGCGAGCTTGCGGCCGGTGAAGGCGTCATCATCGTCTGCGGCCGCTTCGAAGGCGTCGACCAGCGGGTGATCGAGGCGCGTGGACTGGAAGAAGTCTCGATCGGCGACTACGTGCTGTCGGGCGGCGAACCGGCCGCGCTGATCCTGCTCGACGCGATCATCCGCATCCTGCCCGGCGTCATGGGCAACGATCTTTCCGGCCTGCACGAAAGCTTCGAAGGCGGGCTGCTGGAGCATCCCCATTATACGAGGCCGCAGGAGTGGGAGGGCCGCGAAATTCCCTCGGTCCTCACCTCCGGCAACCACGGCGCCATCGAGAAATGGCGCCGGCAGCAGGCCGTGCAGTTGACCGAGAAGCGCCGGCCGGATCTGCTCGAAAAGGCGAAAAACGAGAAAAACGGCTGATTCCGCCGGCCTTTTCACAAAAATGTCGTGCGAGGGATGACAAGCCCCGGCCTTTCGTGTATTGGCGCACGCGGAAATGGGGTTAGCCCCGTCTGCCAGCAAACAAAGAATGGCGAATCCGCTCCCGTCCGCAAGGGCAAAATCCTGAGGCTAGCCCAAAGGATCAGTGTCGAGCGCTCTGGCTGTTTCAGAAGAACCAAAGGTTAAGACGATGAACATCATTCAGCAGCTCGAGGCCGAACAGGCCGCCAAGATCGAAGCCAAGCGCACGCTTCCCGAATTTTCCCCGGGCGACACCGTCCGCGTCAACGTGAAGGTCACGGAAGGCAACCGTACCCGCGTTCAGGCCTATGAAGGCGTTTGCATCGCTCGCTCCGGCGGCGGCCTGCAGGAAAACTTCACGGTCCGCAAGATCTCCTACGGCGAAGGCGTCGAGCGCGTATTCCCGGTATACTCGCCGATGATCGAAAGCGTCGACGTCGTTCGCCGCGGTAAGGTCCGTCGCGCCAAGCTCTATTACCTCCGTGACCGTCGCGGCAAGTCCGCCCGTATCGTTGAAGACACCGGCGTCCGCGCCCGCAAGCTCAACGACGCCGAGCGCGCCGCCGTTGCCGAGGAAAAGGCACGCATCGAAGCCGAAAAGGTTGCAGCAGCCCAGGCGCTCGCCGCCGAGAAGGCAGCAGCAGAAGCTGCGGAAGCCAAGGCCGCTGCCGAAGCCGCCGCAGCAGCCGAGAAGGCAGCAGAATAAGATCTGCAGAAAATTCTGTTTCTTGGAAAGGCGGTCTTCGGATCGCCTTTTCTATTTTTTCGGCGCCCATGCAGCCGGCGGCCTTGCCTCAAGCCTATTTTCCGTGACAATTTTCGCTTTCAATTCTGGAGCTGTTCCATGCTGTTTCGTCGTACCGTTCTTGCGAGCTTTGCCGCCCTTTCTCTTCTGCCCTTCGCCGCAGCGGCTGCCGAGCTGCCCGATCTCGGCGGCAAGAGCGTCGTCGTCGTCGCCGAGAATGCCTACCCGCCGCTGCAGTTCGTCGATCCGAAATCCGGCAAGGCGATCGGCTGGGAATATGATGCGATGAACGAGATCGCCAAGCGGCTGAACTTCAAGGTCGAATACCAGAACACCAGCTGGGACGCGATGATCCAGGCGGTTTCCGACGGCCAGTACAACATCGGCATGACCGGCATCACCATCAAGGACGACCGCAAGGAGAAGGTGGATTTCTCCGATCCCTATATGCGCTCGCAGCAGTTCATGCTGGTGCGTGGCGACGAGAAGCGCTTCACCGACGCCAAGAGCTTCGGCGCCTTCAGCGACGGCCTGATCGGCGCGCAGCCCGGCACCTCGCCCTTCTACACCGCAGTCTATGAAATTCTCGATGGCAACGAACAGAACCCGCGCATCAAGCTTTTCGAGACCTTCGGCGCAACCGTTCAGGCCCTGAAAACAGGCGACGTCGATCTCGTGCTGACCGACAGCGTCGCCGCCAAGGGCTATGTCGATTCCTCGAACGGCGCCCTGAAGGTGGTCGGCGAGCCGCTCGGCACCGAGGATTTCGGCTTCATCTTCCCGAAAGGGTCCGATCTCGTCGCCCCGGTCAACGCCGCCATCGCCGCGCTGAAGGCGGGCGGCACCTTCGATGCGCTGAACAAGAAGTGGTTCCTCGACTACAAGATGGGCGAATAATTCCCCGAGCGATCGCAGATGGCGCCACAACCATCCCCGCGACAAGAGAAGGACGACCGCCCCTGGTGGCTGGCCGTCCTAGTCCTGATCGGTATCATTCTCGCCGTCGTCATCGTCACCAACGACATTTACGCGCAGGTCTTCCGGACCGTGGCGAATGGCGCCGGCATTACCGTCTTCGTGACGCTCGTGGCCTTCGTGCTCGCAACTGTGCTCGGTCTCGGCATCGCGCTGCTCGGCCTGTCCGACAGTATCGTGCTGCGTCAGATCGCCCGCTTCTATATCGAGATCATCCGCGGCATCCCGATCCTGGTGCTGCTCTTCTACATCGCCTTCGTCGGCGCGCCCGGTCTTGTAGCGGCTTACAACTTCATGATCACGCCACTCGTGCAGGCGGGCATTGCCGAGCCGATCCTCGTGCGCGACCTGTCGCTGATGTGGCGCGCGATCTTCGCCCTGATGATCGGCTACTCCTCCTTCATTGCGGAAATCTTCCGCGCCGGTTTCCAGTCAGTCGATCTCGGCCAGATCGAGGCTGCGAAGTCGCTCGGCCTGTCGCGCTACCGCCGCTTCCGGCTCGTCGTCTTCCCGCAGGCGATCCGGGTCATCTTCCCGCCGCTCTCCAACGACTTCGTCTCGATGGTGAAGGACTCGTCCCTCGTCTCCGTCCTCGGTGTCGCCGACATTACCCAGATGGGCAAGGTCTACGCTTCCGGCTCCTTCCGCTTCTTCGAGACCTATTCGATCGTCACCTATATCTACCTGATCCTGACGATCGGCCTGTCGCTCTTCCTGCGGCGGGTCGAGAAGAAGATGAAACAGATGCCGCGGCGCTAGCGCGATGCGCTTCAGGGGCCGTACGATTCGAATTGCCGTTTCGATCAAAAATCGCTATATCCAGCGCCATGGAATCCAAGTTCAGATGCACTGGCGCGCATGTTTTCGTGCTGCAGGACCATTATCGCCTGCCGGCACGGTTCTTCGCGTGCGTATCCGGTGCGCTCAACAGCCGACTTCGTTGATCGAATGACGGCCGGCGGAGCCTGATCCGCTTTTTCCGATTTTCCAAAGCTTCCAAAAACGGACTTAACGCCATGAGCGCACCGCGTACCCTCTACGACAAGATCTGGGACGACCATCTGGTCGACGAACAGGCCGACGGAACCTGTCTTCTCTACATCGACCGTCACCTGGTCCACGAAGTCACCTCGCCGCAGGCTTTCGAAGGCCTGCGCATGAGCGGCCGCAAGGTTCGCGCGCCGGAAAAGACGCTCGCCGTCGTCGACCACAACGTTCCGACGTCGCCGGATCGCCATCTCGGCATCAAGAACGAGGAAAGCCGCATCCAGGTCGAGCAGCTCGCCAAGAATGCCGCCGAATTCAACGTCGAATATTATTCCGAGAACGACAAGCGCCAGGGCATCGTACACATCATCGGGCCGGAACAGGGCTTCACCCTGCCGGGCATGACGATCGTCTGCGGCGATAGCCACACCTCCACGCACGGCGCTTTCGGTTCGCTCGCCCACGGCATCGGCACGTCTGAGGTCGAGCACGTGCTCGCCACCCAGACGCTGATCCAGAAGAAGGCCAAGAATATGCTGGTGCAGGTCGACGGCCTGCTGCCGGCAGGCGTCACCGCCAAGGACATCGTTCTTGCCATCATCGGCGAGATCGGCACCGCGGGCGGCACCGGCTACGTCATCGAATATGCCGGCGAAGCGATCCGTGCGCTGTCGATGGAAGGCCGCATGACGATCTGCAACATGTCGATCGAAGGCGGCGCCCGCGCCGGCCTGATCGCCCCCGACGAAATCACCTTCGAATATATCAAGGGCAAGCCGCGCGCGCCGAAGGGCGAAGCGCTGGAACAAGCGATCGCCTACTGGAAGACGCTGCAGTCAGACGAAGGCGCTTATTTCGACCGCGTCGTCAAGCTGAACGCCGCCGAACTGCCGCCGATCGTCTCCTGGGGTTCTTCGCCTGAGGATGTCGTGTCGGTCCAGGGCATCGTACCGAATCCTGATGAAATCCAGGACGAGACGAAGCGTGCCTCCAAGTGGCGCGCGCTCGAGTACATGGGCCTCAAGCCAGGCACGCCGATGACCGACATCAGCATTGACCGGGTCTTCATCGGCTCCTGCACCAACGGTCGCATCGAAGACCTGCGCGCCGTCGCCAAGGTCGTCGAGGGCAAGACCGTTGCTTCCACCGTCAACGCCATGATCGTTCCGGGCTCCGGTCTTGTGAAGGAACAGGCGGAAGCCGAGGGCCTCGACAAGATCTTCAAGGCCGCCGGTTTCGACTGGCGCGAGCCGGGCTGCTCCATGTGCCTCGCCATGAACGATGACCGCCTGAAGCCGGGCGAACGTTGCGCCTCGACCTCGAACCGCAACTTCGAAGGCCGCCAGGGCTTCAAGGGCCGCACGCACTTGGTCTCGCCGGCCATGGCCGCCGCCGCCGCGATCGCCGGCCACTTCGTCGATATCCGCGAGTGGAACTGATCCGTCTCAATGGATGAAATTGAAACCGCCCGACGCGTTGAGGACGCATCGGGCGGTTTCGTATATCTCCTGATGTAACAGACGACTGCCGGTCGGTTCGTCCGGTCAGAATGACGCCGTCATCGGATCCGGTCCCATGCGGGCGCCGGCGCTATCGAGCTTGGCGATCGCAGCCATGTCATCGGCGTCGAGCTTGAAGTCGAATACCTGGAAGTTCTCCTCGATGCGCGACGGCGTGACCGACTTCGGGATGACGACGAGGCCGGTCTCGATATGCCAGCGGATGATGACCTGGGCCGGCGTCTTGCCGTGTTTCCTGGCGATCTCGCCGATGATCTTGTTCGAGATGAACTTGCCCTGGCCGAGCGGGCTCCAGGATTCGGTCACGATACCAAGCTTCTTGTGAGCCTCCTGTGCCGCCTTCTGCTGGAAGTCGGGATGCAGCTCGATCTGGTTGATGACGGGAACCACGCCGGTTTCGCCGATGATCCGCTCCAGATGTTCGGGATAGAAATTGGAGACGCCGATCGAGCGTGCCCGGCCCTCTTCCCGAATGCGCGCGAATGCCTTCCAGGTCTCCGTGTAGAGGCCGCGATGCGGCGACGGCCAGTGAACGAGATAGAGATCGACGTAGTCGGAACCAAGCTTCTTCAAGCTGCCGTCGAAGGCGCGCAGCGTATTGTCGTAACCCTGATCGGTGTTCCTGAGTTTGGTGGTGACGAAAATATCCTTGCGGTCGAGGCCGGAGGAGCGGATGCCTTCACCCACACCCTCTTCGTTGTCGTAACCGGACGCCGTATCGATATGGCGATAGCCGGCGGCAATGGCGGTGCGCACCGTCGGCGCGGCAATCTCCTGCGGCGTCTGCCAGACGCCGAGGCCGACCTGCGGAATGGAATGTCCGTCATGGAAAGTGATGATGGGTTGAGCGGTCACAATATGTCTCCGGAAGTTTGAAGAATTGGACGAGGCATGGATTGCACCCGCATTCCGCGAGCGTCCCTGAACGCATCTCAGCCCGCGCGTCCGGTCACCGAAAGCATATAGGCGCCCGCCTTCACAAAACAATCAGAGCACGCGGACAATCGTCCCCTTGCGAAGGTGCGGCAGGAGGCGGCGCATATCGGCGAGACTGACCGCCACGCAGCCGGCCGTCGGCTCGTAGCCCGGCCGGATGAGATGGAAGAAGATCGCCGAGCCGCGGTTGCGCGCCCGCGAGGAGATGTTCCAGTCCATCACCAGGCAGATATCGTAGAGCCCGTCGCTGCGCCGCATCTCCTCATGACCGGCGCCGAACGGCGCCCTGACGAGGCAATTGTAGTTGGCATTTCCGGATTGATCGCACCACAGCATGTCGGCGCGGATGCGGCGAAGCGGCAGCGAAGTCACGAGCCGGCCGTTCCGCTCACCGCGCCTAAAGCCCGATATGAGCCTCATCGACGTGATCGGCGTGGCTCCGTCGCCCTCGCGTTTCATCACGGTGCGGCCGGAGCGCCCGATGGCAGCTTGAACGGTGATTGCGCCGATGCTGACGATCGCGCGGCTCTTCTTTCCAGGCGCCGGACGCACCACGACCGTGGACGGTTTCATCCCCCGGCTCCGCCTTGCTTTTTCCATTTTTCTCGCAAGTCTTGCATTGCTTGAGGCTTTGATTGAAATCATATGAAAACCTGCCCGGCAACAGCTCCGCCGGCCGATCCTTGCCAAACCCGCAATTTGGCGTAGGACTAGGGGACCTAACATGAGGACGCAACGGCATGACCGCACGCACCATTCTTCTGGTGGACGACGACGAGGACCTTCGGCAGACGCTGACGGAGCAATTGTCGCTTTATGAGGAATTCACGGTTTTGCAGGAAGCCAACGCCGGCAAGGGTGTTGCGACCGCCCGGTCGACGCCGGTCGACCTCTTGATCATGGATGTCGGCCTGCCTGACATGGACGGCCGCGAAGCGGTGAAGCTGCTGCGCAAAGGCGGCTTCAAGGCGCCGATCATCATGCTGACCGGTCACGATACCGATTCGGACACGATCCTCGGCCTCGAAGCCGGCGCCAACGATTACGTCACCAAGCCTTTCCGCTTCGCCGTGCTGCTCGCGCGCATCCGCGTGCAGCTGCGCCAGCACGAGCAGAGCGAGGACGCCACCTTCACCGTCGGCCCCTATCTCTTCAAGCCGAGCCAGAAGCTGCTCACCACCGACAACGGCCAGAAGATTCGCCTGACAGAAAAGGAAGCGGCGATCATCCGTTATCTCTACCGCGCCGAACAGAAGGTCGTCACCCGCGACGTGCTTCTCGAAGAGGTCTGGGGTTATAACTCGGGCGTGACCACGCACACGCTGGAAACGCACGTCTACCGGCTGCGCCAGAAGATCGAGCGCGATCCCTCCAATGCCGAAATCCTGGTGACGGAAAACGGCGGCTACAAGATCATACCCTAGAACGTTTCCGGTTCTCCGATTGACGGAAATGCTCTATCTCTTTGTTTTCACGAGAAACTGTTCCGCGCTTTTGCTGGAATTGCTCTAAGGCGAAAAGCCCCAATGGCGCTGACCGACGACATTCATCTGCTCTCTCAGCTTCCGCTGTTCAAGGACATGAGCGAGGACCAGCTGCGGCTGATCGCCTTCGGTGCTGACCGCCGCGTGATTGCCGCCGGCCAGTTGCTGTTTCGCCAGGGCTCGCCGGCCGAGAGCGCCTATGTCGTCCTCAGCGGCAGCCTAGAGCTGAGTACGACGAGCAGCGACGGCATGCAACGGGCCGAGGCCGTCGCCGGGCCGGGAACGCTGATTTCGGAGCTTGCACTGGTCACGCTGGTGGAGCGCAAATTCACCGCGATCGCGCGCGAAGACACCAGCATCATCCGCATCACCCGCGCCCTCTTCCACCGGCTTCTGGAAGAATATCCCGACGCGGCCCGCCTGATCGAAAATCGCATCCGCGACAACCTCGCCGAACTTGCGGCCAAGGCCGCAAGCCAGTTCCACCGCTTCAGCTGACAAATAGCGATAAGAAAGGCGTCAGTCGCGGACGAGGCCGTCGATTGCCACTGCGAGCTTCAGGAGGTCGGCGGCATAGAACCCAGCAGCGTTGAGACAGTTGGTCTCGAGCAGCTTCAACCCCTCTTCGGTGCGGCAGAGATCGATGACATAGGCCGGCGAATAGCCGGGATTGATATCGACCATGCGCTGCCCAAACGCCAGTGCATCCTCGTCGATCTCATGGCGGTGGACGACACGCGATCCGTCCTTGTAGAGCGAATAGGTGACGATCCGCCCGTTGACGGCCCAGAGACGCCATTCGCGCAAGATGCGAACAGGCTTGGTGAGCATCAGAAGCGTGTCGTGGCGAAGCGATCCGCCTGGGATTTCGTCTTCGTCAAGCGTAAGAACCCTCTCCGCCATGCGGATGATCTCGCCGGTCGTTTTGACATTGCCGGGCTCCTCCTTGCTATCATCGACGGGACGGAGAAACCATTCCCTCCCATCGTCGGTCAGCTGGGTCGGAATGTCTCGGAGAGTGAGGAACAGCGCGTCAGCTCCATTCAGGAGATAGGGATGCCACGCCTTTTCCTGGACGAAAGGACGCAGCTTGAACATGCCCGGCCAGTAACCGTTCGCCTCGGCGTTTCTCCATAGCGTGTAGGAACCGAACATGATTACCGAGCCAGGGTCGGTGACGATCGGTGCCGGGATGAGCTCGCCGACGAACGGGACGACCTTGTGCCAGGTGTATGCAATACCGAGCCGGTCGAGCGCCTCGGCCAGCTTATGGGTGTCTTCGAATTCCTGGAGGAGCCATTGCATCAGAAATCGAAACGCGCCGTCACCGGCACATGGTCCGAGGGCCGCTCCCAGCCGCGAGCTTCCTTCAGGATCTCGATCCGCTTGAGATGCGGCCCGAGATCGGAGGACGACCAGATGTGGTCGAGACGGCGGCCGCGGTCGGCAGCTTCCCAATCCTTGGCGCGATAGCTCCACCAAGTGTAGAGCTTTTCGCTGGCCGGCACGTGATGGCGCATGAGATCGAGCCAGCCGCCGCGCTTCATCACCTCCAGCAGCCCGTCCGTTTCGATGGGCGTATGGCTGACGATCTTCAAGAGCTGCTTGTGCGACCAGACGTCGTGTTCCAGCGGCGCGATATTGAGGTCGCCGACGAGAATGGCGGAGGTGTTGGTCTCGCCATTGGCTTTCAGCTGCTTCATCTCCTCGATGAAATCGAGCTTGTGGCCGAATTTCGGGTTGATCGTGCGGTCCGGCTCGTCGCCGCCGGCAGGCACATAGAAATTGTGCAGCCGGACACGGCGATTGCCGTGTTCGAAGATCGCCGATATGTGGCGGGCATCGCCGACGCCGCAATAATCCTGCCGGTGATCCTCCGTCAGCGGAATGCGCGAGGCGATCGCCACGCCGTGATAACCCTTCTGCCCGTGGATGATGATGTGGTCGTAACCCATCGCCCGCAAGGGTGCTGCCGGAAAGAGCTCGTTCGGCACCTTGGTTTCCTGCAGGCAGAGAATGTCAGGCCTGTGCTTGAGAACGAACTGCTCGACGATCGGCATGCGCAGCCGCACCGAATTGATGTTCCAGGTGGTGATCGAAAAGCCCATGCCCACGCCCTTTCCCGCACACCGGGTTTCGAGGCGGCGTGCTCTCATGAAAGGGCTTTAGAACAAAGGCGGACGGGAGGGAACCGGCCGCGTGCAAAAGCCTTAGGCGATCAACCGAAAACCGTCAGTCGCGTGAGGCTGCCGTGCCCGGAATGCTTTCATAAGGCACCCGGAAGACGCGGTCGTCGAACTGCACGCCTGTTTTAACGTTGAAGATCATCACCGACGTGTCCTTGCCCTGGTTGTCGGTGATCGTCCACTGGCGCAGGTCGTAGGTCTTCGGGTCGAACATCATGGTGATGGTCGAATTTCCGAACACCGTATTGTTGCCGAGCGCGATCGTCGTCAGATCCGACTCCTCCTTCACACCCTTCACCATGCCGGCCGACAGGTCGATCCGCTGCGCCAGCAGCAGGCTGAGCGGCGTCTTGGAGAGCGGATAGAGGTCCCAGGTCTTGAGCTTCATATTGCCGATGGCGACATTCTTGCCGTCTGCGATCACCCGCATCGGCGATGGGTCGTCATAGTTGAAGCGCAGCTTGCCGGGACGCTGGATGAAGAACTTGCCGCCGGTCTGCTCGCCGCGCGGGCCGAACTGCACGAATTCCCCCTGCATCGTCGTGACGCCGGAGAAATGGTCGGCGATCGCCTGCGCGGTGCCGGAAGCCGGGGCCGCCGCCTGCGCAAGGGCGCCTAGGGGAAGGGTGCTCGCCACGGCAGCTACGGCAAAGGCGCCCAGCAGTTCGCGGCGCGTCGTCAGGCTGGAGAGGAAGGAATCGGAGTTACTCATCTAAATCTCCTTTATGCTATCTGCATGCCGCCGAATGGCGGCGTCTTCAAGGCGCCGCGATCATCCTCGCGAGAAGCGATGGCTTCCATGCTATCAGCTTCCCGCGAAAACGCTCGTATGGGAAATATATGGCTGTTATTTCAGCGGTCGAGGATGTCCGCCTCTGTCGGAACGAGAATTTCTCGCTTGCCGGCATGGTTGGCGGGTCCGATGATGCCTTCCTTCTCCATTCGCTCGATCAGCGAAGCGGCGCGGTTGTAGCCGATGCCGAGCCGGCGCTGGACATAGGAGGTCGAAGCCTTGCCGTCGCGCAGCACGATGGCGACGGCCTGATCGTAGGGATCTTCCGAATCCGAAAGGTTCGACGTGCCGGCCGGGCCGCCGCCGCCGTAATCGCCGTCTTCATCCTCATCGGCGGTGATCGCGTCGAGATATTGCGGCGAGCCCTGAGTCTTCAGATAGGAGACGATCTCTTCCACCTCGACATCCGAGACGAAGGGACCATGAACGCGCTGGATACGCCCGCCGCCCGCCATGTAGAGCATGTCGCCCATGCCGAGCAGCTGTTCGGCGCCCTGTTCACCAAGGATGGTGCGGCTGTCGATCTTCGAAGTGACCTGGAAGGAGATGCGGGTCGGGAAGTTCGCCTTGATCGTGCCGGTGATGACGTCGACCGAGGGACGCTGCGTCGCCATGATCACGTGGATGCCGGCGGCGCGCGCCATCTGCGCCAGACGCTGGACGGCGCCTTCGATATCCTTGCCGGCGACCATCATCAGGTCGGCCATCTCGTCGATGATGACGACGATATAGGGCATCGGCTTGAGGTCGAATTCTTCCGTCTCGTACATTGCCTCGCCGGTGTGGCGATCGAAACCGGTCTGCACCGTGCGCGAGATCACTTCGCCCTTCGACAGAGCCTGCTCGACGCGGGTATTGAAGCCGTCGATGTTGCGCACGCCGATCTTCGACATTTTCTTGTAGCGCTCTTCCATCTCGCGCACCGTCCATTTCAGCGCGACGACGGCTTTCTTCGGATCGGTGACGACAGGCGAGAGCAGATGCGGAATGCCGTCATAGACGGAAAGTTCGAGCATCTTCGGGTCGATCATGATCAGCCGGCACTGCTCCGGCGTCATCCGGTAGAGCAGCGACAGGATCATCGTGTTGATGGCCACCGACTTGCCCGAGCCGGTGGTGCCGGCGACGAGCAGATGCGGCATCTTGGCAAGATCGGCGATGACGGCTTCGCCGCCGATCGTCTTGCCGAGCGCCATGGCGAGCTTCGCCTTGCTGCCCTCGAAATCGCGCGAGGCGATGAGTTCACGGAGATAGACGGTCTCGCGCGTCTGGTTCGGCAGCTCGATGCCGATCGCGTTGCGGCCGGGCACGACGGCGACGCGGGCGGCGATCGCGCTCATCGAGCGGGCGATATCGTCGGCAAGGCCGATGACGCGCGACGATTTGATGCCGGGCGCCGGCTCCAGTTCGTAGAGGGTGACCACCGGGCCGGGACGGACATGGATGATTTCGCCCTTGACGCCGAAATCCTCGAGCACGCCTTCCAGCATGCGAGCATTCTGCTCCAGCGCGTCGGCCGAAAGCGTCGAATCGCGCACCACGTTCTTCGGCTCGGCGAGCAGGTGCATCGACGGAAGCTGGAAACCTTCGGGACGGATGAACGAACCCTGTGCTTCCCGCTCGACACGGGCACTCGGCTTCGGACGCGCGCTCGCGGGAACGACGCGCGGCTCAGGCTTGCCGGCAACCTTTGCCGGGGCACGGATCATCCAGTCGTCGTCATCGTCGTCGGGCAGGATATCGGCCGGGCGGGGCGGCATGTCGGCATCGAAGGGCAGGTCGTCGTCATCATCGTCGTCGACGGAAAGCGACGGCGCGGAAACGACGCGACGCGGCGAAGCCGCCCTTGCCCCCATCGATGGCTCCATCGACGGTTCCATGCGTTCGCCGCGGACGGCAGGCGTCTTGGCGCGGACCGGCTCATTGAGCGTGCCGAACTCGTCATCGTTGAAATCGTAAGGCGATTCGAAATCGCCCTGGCGGCGCTTGCGCGGTCCCATGCCGAAGATCCGGCGCAGACGGCCCTGGCTCATATACCAGGCATGCGTCACGGCACCGCTGAAAGCGACCCAGCGGGATTCGTCCTCCTCGTCCTCGTCGCCGACCACGCGGGCCTTGCTCGCCGTATTGGCATAATCCTCTTCGATTTCTTCGTCCTCGGCATCGCTGCGGCCGACGAGGCCTGATGCAAACAGCATCATCCACGCGGTCGGCAGGGCGAAGATGCAGCCGACGACCATGGCGAAAGTGCCTGTGGGATAAGCGCCGACGAAGAGCGCGGGAAAGCGCAGGATCATGTCGCCGACGACGCCGCCGATACCGTTCGGGATCGGCCAGGTGAGCGGCGGCGGAAAACAGCCGATGACGGCGGAGGAAAGCACCGAGCCGGCAAGCCAGGCGCCGGCCCGGGCGGGAATGCGGCTGAAGCGGCGGCCCGAAATCAGCGCCAGCGCCCAGGCGACGACCGGCAGCATCGAAACGACGCTGGCCAACCCCAGGAACTGCATGACGATATCGGCGAACGCAGCCCCGCTGTAACCGAGGATATTCGTCGGCAGGTTGGCGGTGGCATAGGAATAGCTGGGATCGGCGACGTTCCATGTCGCCAGCGCCGCGACGCCGAACGCCAGGAGCAGAAAGATCGCAAAGCCGATCAGCGCCTGGATCTGCCGCAGCATGAATGCCGAGAAGGAGAACCGATCCGGACGGCCATCCATTACCGGCGACGTGCTTCTTGCCATATGTCTAACCCGTCCAATGCCTGGGCACGCGAATCACGAAACTCGCCATGCCAAAATGCGTCCGCTCCACCTAATCAGAGCCCGGTTAAAGCGATGTTAACCATGCATGCCCGGAAGCGCATTCCGGCCGACAAAAAGAAAAAAGCCCGAACCTTGGAGGGTTCGGGCCAAATGCGGTCTATGACAGCTTTTCCGGGTCTAACCCGGAAAAGCTCTAGATAGGCCGCGACGGGCTGTGGAGGGCGCCCTGCAGGGCGCCCGAAGCTCGTATTAGGAGTGGTAAGCGGCTTCGCCGTGGGTCGAAAGGTCGAGACCTTCGCGCTCGGCTTCGACGCTCACGCGCAGGCCGATGACGACGTCGACGATCTTGTAGAGGATCGCCGAACCGATGCCCGACCACAGCAGCGTCGTCAGCACGCCCTTGGCCTGGTTCCAGACCTGGGTTGCCGTGCCGGCATAGGTGGCTGCGAAATCGGGCGTCGAATAATCGACGATGCCAGCGCCGCCCAGAGCCGGGTTGACGAGGATGCCGGTGCCGAGAGCGCCGATGATGCCGCCGACGCAATGGACGCCGAAGACGTCGAGGCTGTCGTCATAGTTGAACTTGTTCTTCACGACATCGACGAAGAAGTAGCAGACCGGCGAGACGACGAGGCCGAGAACGATCGAACCCATCGGGCCGGCAAAGCCTGCCGCCGGGGTAACGGCGACGAGACCGGCGACAGCGCCCGAAGCACCGCCGAGCATGGAAGCCTTGCCGCGGGCGAGGCTTTCAACGATGCACCAGGATACGGCGGCGGCAGCCGTCGCGACGAAGGTGTTGATCATGGCGAGCGATGCGTAGCCGTTGGCCTCGAGGTTGGAGCCGGCGTTGAAGCCGAACCAGCCGACCCACAGCAGCGATGCGCCGACCATGGTGAGCGTCATCGAATGCGGAGCCATGATCTCCTTCTTGTAGCCGGTGCGCTTGCCGAGCATGATCGCGCCGACGAGGCCTGCAATACCGGCATTGATGTGAACGACCGTACCGCCGGCGAAGTCGATTGCGCCGTAGGAGAAGATCAGGCCGGCCGGCGAGGTGTAGGAGCTCGGACCGCCCCAGAACCAGACCATGTGCGCCATCGGGAAGTAGATGAAAGTCACCCACAGCACGACGAAGAGCATGACGGCCGAGAACTTGATGCGCTCGGCGAATGCGCCGACGATGAGGCCGGGCGTGATGCAGGCGAAGGTCATCTGGAAGACGATGAAGGTGTATTCAGGAATGGCGACGCCCTTCGAAAAGGTCTCGACGAGTGACGATGGGTTGACGCCGGCGAGGAACGCCTTGGAGAAGCCACCGATGAAGCTATTCAGCGAGCCGCCGTCGGTGAAGGCGAGCGAATAGCCGTAGGTCACCCAGATCAGCGCCACGACGGCGGTGATCATGAAAACCTGCATCAGCACGGAGAGCATGTTCTTGGCGCGCACGAGGCCGCCGTAGAAGAGCGCGAGGCCCGGAATGGTCATCAGAAGGACGAGCGCCGAGGAGACGAGCATCCAGGTATTGTCACCCTTCTCCATCGTCAGAGCAGGAGCAGCGGCGGCAGCAGCGGCAGGCGCAGCCTCCTGGGCAAAAGCGACGGCCGGCGCGAGAAGCGCAGCCGTTGCTGCGCAAACCCGCGCAAAGGTGGAGGAAAACTTCGAGATCGACATTGAAAAAAGCTCCTTGGTCTGCCGTTCTTTACAGCGCTTCTGAATCGGTTTCGCCCGTACGGATGCGCACGGCATGGTCGATCGAATAGACGAAAATCTTGCCGTCCCCGATCTGGCCGGTCTTGGCCGAGGCCGCGATGGCTTCGACAGCCCTGTCGACGAGTTCGGACGCAACGGCGATTTCGATCTTGAGCTTCGGCAGGAAGCTGACCGCGTATTCGGTGCCGCGGTAAATTTCGGTATGCCCCTTCTGGCGCCCGTAGCCCTTCACTTCGGTCACGGTCAGGCCCTGAATGCCGATCGCCGTAAGCGCTTCGCGGACCTCATCGAGCTTGAACGGCTTGATAATAGCCATCACAATTTTCATCTGGTTTCCCATCCTTCGTTATCCTCGGCGCGGAGCCGACTCTCCTTGCCGCTGACGTTCCTGAACAGCGACCGACGATAGACATTCAAAGGGCGTGCCAGATTCGAGGCTTACCGTAACTTATTGAAATATAAAGAATTTATGAAGGAGTGCCAATAAACAGGCAAATGATTGGCCGATAAGCGCACAAATAATGCGCAAATTTGCAAATATGCACACTATTTAATCATTTGCCTTTTTCCGAATCAGACCCTCCTGGGCGACGGAGGCGATCAGTACGCCCGAGCGGGTAAAAAGGCTGCCGCGGGTCAGGCCCCTGGCGCCCGAGGCCGAGGGACTGTCCTGCGTATAGAGCAGCCAGTCATCGAGTTTGCAGGGTCTGTGGAACCACATGGAATGGTCGAGGCTTGCCACTTGCAGGCTCTGATCGAAAATGGATGTGCCATGCGCATAAAGCGAGGTATCGAGCAGCGTCATGTCGGAGAGATAGGCGAGCACCGCCGCCTGATAGAGCCGGTCGTCAGGGACCGGGCCTGTGGCGCGCACCCAGACGTCCTGCTTCGGGTCGAGTTTCTTGTCGGAAAAATAATGTGTCAGCGAAACCGGACGGATCTCGATCGGCCGCTCGCGCTGCCAGTATTTGCGGATCGCTTCCGGCGCATGCGCGAGATACTGCTCCTTGATCTGCTGCTCGCCGAGCAGCGTCTCCGGCATCGCCACCTCGGGCATGACGATCTGGTGCTCGAAGCCCGGCTCCTCTCCCTGGAAGGAAGCCGACAGCGCGAAGATCGCCTTGCCGTGCTGGATTGCCACGACACGCCGGGTATTGAAGCTCGATCCGTCGCGGATGCGCTCGACCTGATAGATGATCGGCACCGAGGGATCGCCGGGGCGCATGAAATACGCATGCAGCGAATGGACGAAGCGCTCAGCCTCGATGGTGCGCTGCGCCGCCATCAGCGCCTGACCGATCACCTGGCCGCCGAAGACCCGCTGCCAGCCGACCTGCGGACTGCGGCCGCGGAAGATATCGACCTCTATCGGCTCCAGATCGAGCGTCGAAAGCAGCGTCTCCATCGCCGAAGATCCTGATGTCTCGCGCGTCATTTTGTATGCCTCCCGGCGGTAGGAAGTGAGGTTGCCATGATCTATATAGATCACATCTGAGGCACAAGGTACGGGAGCGGCGCGATGCTGGATATGCTGGTTGTGGGCGGGGGTTATGTCGGCCTTTCCGCCGCCGTCGCGGTCAAACAGGCAGCCCCCCATCTCGATGTCGCCGTTGTCGAAGCCGCCCCCGAGCATGTCTGGAAAGGCGATACGCGCGCCTCCGCCATTATCGCCGCGGCGTCGAAGATGCTCGAAGTCTTCGGCGTCTGGAACGAGATCGAGCCCGAGGCCCAGCCGATCAGCAAGATGATCGTCACCGATTCCAGGACTTCCGATCCGGTGCGTCCGGTGTTCCTGACCTTCGACGGCGAGGTCGAGGAAGGAAGGCCCTTCGCCCACATGATCCCGAACGTCACCATGGTTGCGGCGCTGCGCGGCCTCTGCGAGCGCCTCGGCATCGAGATCCGCCACGGGCTGGGCGCCACCGAACTGAAGACGCACGATAGCCATGTGACTGTCACGCTTTCCGACGGCAGCCAATTGGAGACCCGGCTGCTGGTCGCTTGCGACGGCGTGCGCTCCAAACTGCGCGATCTCGCCGGCATCAAGACCGTCACTTGGGACTACGGCCAGTCCGGCATCGTCGCCACCGTCGAACACGAGCGGCCGCATGAAGGCTGCGCCGAGGAGCATTTCCTGCCGGCCGGCCCCTTCGCCATCCTGCCGCTCCGCAACAACCGCTCCTCGCTCGTCTGGACGGAGCGGACGCATGATGCCGACCAGTTGGTCAGAGCCGACGATCTGATTTTCGAGGAAGAACTGGAACGCCGCTTCGGCCATAAGCTCGGAGCGCTGAAACTCGTCGGCGACAAGCGCGCCTTCCCGCTCGGCCTGACGCTCGCCCGCTCCTTCGTCGCGCCACGTTTCGCGCTCGCCGGCGACGCCGCCCACGGCATTCACCCGATCTCGGGGCAGGGCCTCAATCTCGGCTTCAAGGATGTGGCGGCCCTTGCCGAAACCATTGTGGAGGCCGACCGCCTCGGCCTCGATATCGGCTCGATCAACATTCTCGAGCGCTACCAGACCTGGCGGCGCTTCGATACCTTCCGCATGGGGGTGACGACCGACGTGCTGAACCGGCTCTTCTCCAACGATGCGACGCCGATCCGCATCGCTCGCGATGTCGGCCTCGGCATCGTCGACCGCCTGCCGCGCCTCAAATCCTTCTTCATCGGCCAGGCGGCGGGAACGACGGCAAAGGACAATCCGCGCCTGCTGGCCGGCCAGACGATTTAAGCGATCTGAAGAAACAGCCTATTCGTCGAGGCGCCTGGCCTCGGACACCAGCATGATCGGAATGCCGTCGCGGATCGGATAGGCAAGCTGCGCCTTTTCCGAGACGAGCTCATTGTGCTCGCGATCATAGGAAAGCCGCCCCTTGGAGAGCGGGCAGACCAAAAGTTCGAGCAGTTTCGGATCGACGCGGCTGAGTTTTTCGTCCATGGCCGAGTTTACTGCAGAACCGTGTCGGAGTCACCGAAGACCCGCGCCAGCACGATCTCGGTAATGGCGATCAGCGTCTCCGCCCGCGTCTTCAGGTCCGGCGCCTCGAGCAGCGCCTGCTTTTCCGCCGGCCCGAAGGGCGACATCATGGCGAGCGAATTGACGAGCGTCAGATTGCTCGCCCGCTCGACGCTCTCCCAGTCGGCCTCCAGCTTGTTGGCATCGAGATAGGCCTTGAAGGCGGTCAGAAGCGCCGTGCGATCGACGGCCTCCTCCTCGTTCTCGGCCGAGAGGTCGGCGATGAAGGGAGCGATGCGGAAGGTCCGGAAGGGATCGCCCGTCACTTTCTCCTCCAACAGCCGGAAGCGGCAAACGCCGGTCAGCGAGACGATATAGCGCCCGTCGCCGGTCTCGGCGAAGGAGGTGATACGGCCGAGGCAGCCGACACTGGCGAGGCTATGCTCGCCACCCTTGTCCTCGTGCTCGCCGAGCGCCGGCTGCACCATGCCGATCAGCCGGTT
Organism: Rhizobium sp. R339; assembly: GCF_002211395.1. NCBI lineage: Bacteria > Pseudomonadati > Pseudomonadota > Alphaproteobacteria > Hyphomicrobiales > Rhizobiaceae > Rhizobium > Rhizobium sp. R339. Next base: position 168,662 of record NZ_LOKV01000025.1, on the reverse strand, counting down.
TCCGGCAAGGGCCGAATCCAGCATCGTCAGATAGCGCGGCTCGAAGATGTTAAGAGGAAGTTGCCCGGCCGGCAGAAGAAGAGCACCGGTCAGGGGGAAGACGGCGATCGCATCAGGCAGATCGCCCGGCTTCAGGTATCTGGCATTCCCGACTTGCATGAAACCGTCCCGCATTCTTGTAACGGGCATGCCCGCCTGACGAGAATGTGGTGCCCCCGCCCAAAAACGCAAGGGCCGATATTGTAAACTTAGGAAAACAGCATCGCCGAAAGCTTGCGCCGGGCAGCGACCGTCGCCGGATCCTTGAATCCCCAGACCTCGAAGAACTGCAGCAACTGGCGCCGCGCGCCGTCATCGTCGAAGGCGCGGTCCTTGCGCATGATCTGCAGCAGATGCTCGGCCGCGTCGTCGCGCCGGCCTTCGACATTCAGGATCTTGGCAAGCTTCAGCCGCGCCTCGTGGTTATCGGGGTTCGCCGCCAGCTCACCTTCGAGCGCGACGGGATCGCCGAGCTTGCGGGCCTCCTCGATCTGATCGAGCTTCTTCAGCACGGCCTGGATGCCGGCATCCTTGGCGATCTCCTCCGGCAGATCGGTCAGCGTTTCGCGCGCCCGCTGATGCTGGTTTGCGGCGATCATGCATTCGGCCATCCCGGCAAGCGCCTTGGGATTTTCGGGAGCAGCCTGCATCACGGCGGCATAAAGCTGGGCGGCCTCGTTGATATTGCCGGCGGCAAGCAGCTCGGCCGCCTCCGCAAGCACGGCTTCGATCTCGGCCGCCTCGTCGGCGCCGGCGGGGCCGCCGATACGGTCGATGAATTGCCGCACCTGGCTTTCCGGCACCGCGCCCATGAAGCCGTCGGCAGGACGGCCGTTGACGAAGGCGATGACGGCGGGAATGGACTGGATGCCGAGCTGTCCGGCGATCGAGGGATGGTCGTCGATATTCATCTTGACCAGCTTGACGCGGCCCTGCGCTTCATTGACCACCCTTTCCAGAACAGGCGTCAGCTGCTTGCACGGACCGCACCAGGGCGCCCAGAAATCGACCAGCACCGGCTGGTTGCGCGAATCTTCGATGACATCCTTGGAGAAATTGGCGGTGGTCGTGTCCTTGATATAGCTGCCGGCCGCAGCGGCCGCGGGCTGGGCGCCGAAGCTTGCCGTCGCCGACATCTGATTGCCGAAGGAACTGTTATAGGGGTTGTCGCTGCCGCTCATAGGTCTCTCCCGCCGCGCCGATCCTGCCGGCATCTCTGCTAAAGCATCTCGCATAAAAATATGTAGCGGTTTTGCGATAAGGACATGCGCAAAACCAAAGACTAAAACGCGGCTGGCAGATCTGAAAGACCGCCACGCGCTTCAGCGCTAAAATCGTATGTCAGGACGTCACTTTCAAGACAAGCGGCTTATGTCCCGTCGCTTCCATGAAACGGACGAGGTCGCCGCTTGCAATCGACGTCGTTGCATCATTGGCCAGCGGATGGCAATTGATGATCTCCTCGCGCATCAGATCGGCGTCGAGCACGAAGGTCACGCTTTGGGCGGTATCGTTGATCGCGCCGAAAGCGGTGACCGCGCCCGGGATGACGCCGAGATACTCCATCAGCTTCTCCGCCCTGCCGAAAGAGACGCGGCCGGACCCGCCGATCAGATTATGCACCTGCTTGAGGTCGACATCGGCATTTTCCTCCACGGTCAGCAGGAAGTACCTGTCCTTCTTGTCCTTGATGAAGAGGTTCTTGGTGTGACCGCCGGGGATCTCGTCGCGCAGCGCGACCGATTCGGCCACGGTAAAAACAGGCGCATGATCGACCGTCTTATGGGCGATGCCGAGGCCGTCGAGGAAGGCGAACAGTTCTTCTCTTGTCTTCGGGGTGTTTTCGGACATCCGGCAATCCATTGTATGGGATAGGAAAAGGTCGAGGCGTCCTGATTAAGTCCGTCCACAGCATTTGGCAATCTTCGCCACCGACGCTCTACCCCTACATTTGCGGCCTTTTCGCCCATCTCGCACGACCTCGAGAATTTTTCTTCGCCTCTTCGTCATTTCCCTGTTGCATTTGAAAATCCGTTAGGCCATATAGCGCCCGTCGCCACGAGGCGGCGCCCACGGTCCAACGACTACCCCGGACCGATGCGGATTGAGCGGGTGTAGCTCAGGGGTAGAGCACAACCTTGCCAAGGTTGGGGTCGAGGGTTCGAATCCCTTCGCCCGCTCCAATTTTCCCAACGTCCATACCGAATACATAGATAACAAGCTCGTGCCGAGCGGCTTGTCGATTGCCTTTTCCTCCGCGCCCTTCAGCGATATTTCGCCGCCAGCAGCGCCGCCAATTCCGCGCGGCACTCTATGAGCGGGCTGACGTCTTGGCGCGCCTTAGCCATCGCCATGGCGCCGGAATAGCTGGCGATCACCAACGTTGCGAGGCTCTGCGGATTGAGTTCCCGCGCCCGGTTTTCTTTAACATCCGTCTCGAAACTGTCGGATAGGGCTTCGTGCCAGGCGCCGAATACGGCGCTGACCGCCCCGCGCATTTCCGCGTCATGCTGGGAAATTTCCATCGCCATGTTGTTGAGCGGGCAGCCGGAAACCCTGCCGTTCTGCGTCAGCCCGCCGATGATGCTTTCGAAGATCGAATCGATCGCGGCCGGCGCATTCGTGCCGGTGTGGAACGGCTCGATCCATGTTTGCCGAACGGCTTCGGATACGCGATCGCGAATGACCGCAAGTCCGAGGTCGCGTTTTACAGCGAAATGGTGCGCCATTGCGCCGCCGGAAACGGAGGCCCTTTCACGCAGCTCCAGCATGCCGGTCGCGAGATAACCCTGGGTGACGAAGGCATCATAGGCGGCATCGACGATCCGGCGGCGGACGCCCTCGGGGTCATTGGTTCTTCTGTTTTCGCTCATGATGTCTCAACCGGGTCAGCGCGCAGAATAGCATCTTGACAAAACAGGTCAATTGCCCTGTTCTTAAAACAGGATGATCGACCTGTTGAGGAAACCATGAATCCGCACATCATATTCGAGCTTCGCCGCTACCGGCTTCTGCCCGAGGGCAGAGAAGCATTGATCCGTCTGTTCGGCCGGGAATTCGTCGAGCCTCAGGAGGCGCTGGGCATGCGCGTCGAAGCGGAGTTCCGCGATCTCGACGATCCTGATTCCTTCGTGTGGGTTCGCTCCTTCAGGGACATGGAAGCCCGGACGGAGGCGCTCGCATCCTTTTATTCAGGCCCCGTCTGGAAAGAACATGGACCCGCCGCCAATGCGACGATGCTCAATTCGGACAACGTCCTGCTCCTGAAGCCGGCCGCTGGCGTCGATCCGTTCGCACATAATCTGCCAAGGGATGCAGAGGCGGGCCGAGCCCGGGCGAAGGGCCTGATCGTCGTCAATATCTGCTCGCTCGCGCCTGGAACGGAAGAGGATTTTTCCGGGTTCTTCCGCGACCATGCGCTCCCGCTCATTCAAGAGGCCGGTGCGCGCATCGATGGCTTGTTCGTGACCGAGCGAAGCAGGAACGGCTTTCCCAGGCTGCCGGTTCGCGAGGGCGAGACGGTGTTCGTCTGGCTTGAATGCCACGTGGATCAGGACAGCCAAGCCGCCTATCAGCACCGGTTGCGGCAGAATCCCGTTTGGACGGACGAGATCTACCCGCGGATGGACGGCCAGTGCTGGCGGAAGATCGAGGTCGCGCGCCTGACGCCGACGGCGCGGTCGCTTTGCGCATGGTGAGCCGCTTCAATTTTGTAATTTATAGCGGTTGATTGGCTCGCTTGGCGAACTATCATCGGGATCAGACAATTCGGCGCCTCTTCGAATCGAAACCCTCCATCGCCGCCCTTAATTTCCTGATTGGTCCCAACGTCAGCAGAGGTTCATCATGCGCATCGCCGTCGGTGGCATTCATATCGAGTGCAGCACTTACAATCCCGTCCTGAACGAGGAGAAGGATTTTCGCGTGCTGCGCGGCGCCGCGCTGCTGGAATCGCCCTATTTCGCGTTTCTCAGGGATTATGACGCCGAATTCCTGCCGACCATCCATGCCCGCGCCATCGCCGGCGGCCCGGTGTCTCGCGCCACCTACGAGGCCTTCAAGAGCGAATTCCTCGAGCGGCTGAAACCGATGCTGCCGCTCGACGGGCTCTACCTCGCCATGCACGGCGCCATGTATGTCGAGGGCATGGAGGATGCCGAAGGCGACTGGATCTCCGCTGCCCGTACGCTAGTCGGGGAGCAATGCACGGTTTCGGCAAGCTACGACCTGCACGGCAACGTCACGCAGCGCATCATCGACGCGCTCGATATCTATTCCACCTATCGCACCGCGCCGCATATCGATGTCGAGGAAACGATGCGCCGCTCGGCCTCCATGCTGGTGAAGAGCCTGAAAACCGGCGTGCGGCCGGTCGTTCTCTGGGCGCCGATCCCCGTCGTCCTGCCCGGCGAGCGCACCAGCACCGTCGATGAGCCGGCTAACAGCCTCTATGCCTTGCTGCCTGATATCGACGCGATGGACGGCGTCTGGGATGCGTCGCTGATGGTCGGCTATGTTTGGGCCGACGAACCGCGCGCCACGGCCGCCGCCATCATGACCGGCACCGACCGTGTGGTGCTGGAGCGAGAGGCAAGGCGCCTCGCACAAGCCTATTGGGACGTACGTGGAGACTTCGTCTTCGGCTGCGAAACCGGCTCGATCGAGGAATGCGTGGCGAGAGCCGTCGCCAGCCCGACCGCACCTGTCGTGCTCGCCGAATCCGGCGACAATCCGACAGGCGGCGGCGTCGGAGACCGGGCCGACGTGCTGGCCGAACTGATCGCCAAGGGCGCGACAGGCGTCGTCTTCGCCGGCATTGCCGACAAGGCGGCGACCGAGGCCTGCTATGCCGCGGGCATCGGTGCCGGGCTCGACCTCAGCGTCGGCGCCTCGCTCGACAGCCAGGGCAGCCAGCCGGTCACTGCCCGCTTCACCGTAAAATTCCTGCATGAGACCGCCGATCCCTCTGACCGGCAGGCCGTCGTTTCGGCGGGCGGCATCGACCTCGTGCTTTCGGCCAAGCGCCGGCCCTATCACAATATCGTCGATTTCACCCGGCTCGGCCTCGATCCGCATCGGGCGATGATCATCGTCGTCAAATCGGGCTATCTCTCGCCGGAACTGGCGCCGATCGCCAATCCGAACCTGATGGCGCTCTCGCCCGGCGTGGTCGACCAGTTCGTCGAGCGCCTGCCGCGGCTGCGCAAGCAGCGCCCGACCTACCCCTTCGACAAGGATTTTGCCTTCGAGCCGCAGGTCTTCCTCTCCGCACGCGCAGCCTAGACCGATCCCTCAAGGAATGCTCCTCCGGAAAGGAACGCCGACATGACCGCATTCACGACCCGTCCCGAAATCCTCGGCACCTTCGGCGTCGTCACCTCGACGCACTGGATCGGCTCGGCGGTGGGCATGAGCATCCTCGAAAAGGGCGGCAACGCCTTCGACGCGGCGATAGCCACGGGTTACGTGCTGCAGATCGTCGAGCCGCATCTCTGCGGCCCGGGCGGCGACCTGCCGGCCGTGATCTATTCGAAGAAGAAGGACAAGGTCGAAGTCATCTCAGCGCAGGGGCCTGCTCCCGCCGGCGCGACGATCGAGCACTATGCGAGGGAAGGCCTGTCGCTGATCCCCGGCGACGGTCTGCTCGCGACCGTCATCCCCGGCGCCTTCGACGGCTGGATGCTGATGCTGCGCGACTACGGCACGATGAGCGTGCGCGACGTGCTGGAACCGGCGATCTTTTATGCCGAGCACGGCCATCCGCTGCTGCCGCGCGTCGCAGCCACCATCAAGGGGCTGGCGGCTTTCTTCGAGAAGGAGTGGCCGACCTCCTATGAAACCTGGCTGCCGGGCGGCAGCGTCCCGGAAGCGCACTCGAACTTCCGCAACCCGGTGCTGGCCGAAACCTGGAAACGCGTCATCGCCGAAGCCGAGACGAAGAGCGGCCGGGAGGCGCAGGTGGAGGCGGCGCGCGATGCTTTCTACCGTGGCTTCGTCGCCGAGGCGATCGACGATTACCTGAAGACCGCCGAGGTGATGGATGCGAGCGGCAATCGTCACAAGGGCGTGCTCACCCCAGATGACATGGCGGGCTGGTCGGCAACGATCGAGGAGCCGCTGACCTATGATTACCACGGCTGGACGATCGCCAAGACCCGTCCCTGGGGACAGGGCCCGGTCTTCCTGCAGGCATTGTCGATCTTGAAGGGTTTCGATCTGGCCGGGATGAACCCCGCCGGCGCCGACTTCGTCCATACCGTCGCGGAGGCGATGAAGCTCGCCTTCGCCGACCGGGAAGTCTATTACGGCGATCCGGATTTCTCCGACATCCCCATCGCCCATCTGCTGTCGGAGACCTATGCGGCCGAGCGCCGCAAGCTTATCGGCGCGGAGGCTTCCTTCGATCTTCGCCCGGGTGTCGTTGCCGGCTTCGAGGCGCAGCACAATCTGACGATGAATATGCTCGGCGCCGACTCCAAGACCGGCATCGTCTATGAGCCGACCATGGCGCATCTCTCGGAAAAACGCGGCGACACCGTGCATATCGACGTGATCGACCGCGACGGCAACATGGTCTCCGTCACCCCCTCGGGCGGCTGGCTGCAATCTTCGCCCACCGTGCCGGGCCTCGGTTTCTGCCTTAATTCCCGCGCGCAGATGTTCTGGCTGAAGCCAGGCCTGCCGACCTCACTGGCGCCGGGCAAACGGCCGCGCACGACGCTGACGCCTTCGCTTGGCCTCTACGAGGGCCGCCCGACGCTCGCCTTCGGCACGCCGGGCGGCGATCAGCAGGACCAATGGCAGCTCTCCTTCTTCCTGCGGCATGTGCACCACAAGCTGAACCTGCAGGCAGCGATCGATCAGCCGCTGTTCCACACCGCGCATTTTCCAAGCTCCTTCTATCCGCGCACACGCGAGCCCGGCAGCCTGATGGTGGAGGCGAATTTCGGGGCCGATGTGCTCGATGCGCTCGCCCGCAAAGGCCACAAGCTGACCGTCGCCGATCCCTGGACCATCGGCCGGCTGACCGCCGCCCGGCGCGATGCCGACGGACTGATGCGCGCTGCGGCGACGCCGCGCTTGATGCAGGCCTATGCCGTCGGCCGCTAGCTTTTACATGCTGCTGAGGTAGGAAGTTATTGCCGAAAACAGCGCAAATAGGCCGGTGAAGCGCGGTCTTTTTGCTGCGCTGCTTATATTACTTCTCCTAGATACTATTTCACTGATAATTGTTAACGCCAACCCTCCCGCTTTTGTGTTCTCTTATCCCTGCGAATCAAAAAGGGTTGATTTGCCGGGGGACGCCTTTCATGTTGAAGCATGGGGCGATGCAACAGTTGGGTAGGAGCCTATGCTGCAACGGATTGAAGACATTGATGCCGCGCTAATCGACAGGTTGCAGCATTCAGCGTTCAAGTATTTCCTGAAATATTCCAATCCCAAAAATGGCCTCGTGGCCGATACTTCGATCGGCGGCGTGCCGGCGAGCATCGCGGCAGTCGGTTTTGCGCTTTCCTCCTATCCCGTCGGCGTCGAGCGTTCCTGGATCAGCCGCAGCGAAGCGGCCGAGCGCACGGTCAATACGCTGCGCTTCTTCGCCGAAGCCCGTCAGGGCGAAGAGCGCCACGCGACCGGCCATCGCGGCTTCTTCTACCATTTCCTGCACATGGATACCGGCAATCGCGCCTGGAACAGCGAGCTTTCGACCATCGACACGGCGCTGCTTCTCGCCGGCGTGCTGACGGCGGCGCAATATTTCAATCGTGAGGACGAGACGGAGACCGAGATCCGCGAGCTCGCGACCTTCATCTACGAGCGCGTCGACTGGCGCTGGGCGCTGAACAAGGGCGACACCATCTCCATGGGCTGGAAGCCCTCTTCCGGCTTTCTGCGCTGGCGCTATCACGGCTTCGACGAGGCGATCATCCTCTATGCGCTGGCGCTCGCCTCGCCGACGCATCCGATCCCGCAATCCTGCTACGACGCCTTTACATCAAGCTATTCCTGGATGATGTTCAACGAGCAGCCCTATCTCTATGCCGGGCCGCTCTTCATCCATCTCTTCTCCCACGCCTGGATCGATTTCCGCAGCATCCAGGACAAGCCGATGGCCGAGCGCAACTGGGATTATTTCCGCAACACGCAGGTCGTCATCAACATGCAGCGCGACTATGCCGAGCGCAATCCCGGCCGTTTCGTCGGCTACAACCGGAATATCTGGGGCTTCACCGCCTGCGACGGCCCGCCGCCGACGCGGCGCATGCGCGGCGGCCGCCAGCCGAAGGTTCTGGGTTATGCCGCGCGCGGCGCCCCGCTCGGCCCGGATGACGGCACGATCGCGCCCTGGGCGGCCCTTGCCTGCCTGCCTTATGACCGGCAAGCGGCGCTCGACGGCACCAAGGCACTTCTGACCACCTATCCGAACCTGCTCTTGGAAGGCGGCTTCCCCGGCGGCTTCAATCCGACCGTCCAGACGAAGCGGCCGGAAGGCTGGGTCGACGACCGCACCGTCGGCATCGACCAGGGCCTCGTCGTCATGACCGTCGAGAACGAGCGCTCGGATTTCATCTGGAAGCTGATGCGGCAATCGCCGGTGATCCGCCTCGGGCTCGAACGCGCCGGCTTTACCGGCGGCTGGCTCGAAGGCATCGAGCCGGAAGAGCTGGTGCGCAAATTCGGCTGAGCACTGTATGCCGCCCGGAAGCGCGCAGCGGTTCCAGGATATCGGTCCGAGGCGTCTCAGCCTTCGAAGACATGCGCCTTGCCTGAGATATCCAGGCGAACGAGATCGCCTCGCGCCGGAAGCGCGACGCTCGAGGTCTTGATCCTGATCGGCGGCAGGGCGACGCCGTCGAGCGAGACGGCGACGGTGCAGACCGCGCCGCCGAACTCCACCTCGACGACCCGTCCGGCATGGTTGCGGTCGCTGTCATCGGCAACGACGCGGATCTGCTCGGGCCGCAGCATGATTTCGGCCTTGCCCTGACGGCTGCCCTCGACGGCGACATGGCCCAGCGCGCAATCCGCAAGCCCGTTTCGGATGATGGCGGGAAGCAGCACGGCATCGCCGAGGAACAGTGCCGTCTCGCGATCCCGGGGATGCAGATACAATGATTGCGGCGAGCCGGCCTGGATCAGCCGTCCTTCCCGCAGCACCGCCACCTGATCGGCAAAACTTAGCGCCTCTTCCTGATCATGCGTCACCAGAATGGCGGTGATGCCGGCGGCCTGCAGCACGCGCGCGACCGCCTTGCGCATGTTTTCGCGCAAGCCTGTATCGAGCGCCGAAAACGGTTCGTCGAGCAGCATCAGCCGCGGCTTGCGGCCGAGCGCGCGGGCAAGCGCCACGCGCTGCTGCTGGCCGCCGGAAAGCTGATGCGGGCGCCTGACCAGCATGCCACGGTCAAGCTCGACCATATCAAGCAGCTCAACGATGCGTTTCTCGCGGTCCGCAGCCCCTTTCTCGAAACCGAAGCCGATATTGTCGGCAACGCTCAGGTGCGGGAACAGGGCGCCGTCCTGCGAGACGATGCCGATGCCGCGCTTGTGGGCCGGCACCGCTGCCGGGCCATCCGCCAGCACTTCGCCATCCAGCGTCACCGTGCCGGCATCCGGCTGTTCGAAGCCGGCGACGATGCGCAGCAGCGTCGTCTTGCCCGAGCCGGAGGGGCCGACGACAGCCGTGCGGCTGCCCGCCTGCACTTCGAGCGAGATATTCTTCAGCGCCTGCACCGGGCCGTATCGCTTGCTGATAGTGTCGATCGTAAGCAGCGTCATTGGCCGGCGGTCCGTTTCGATTGCGTATAAAGCATGAGGGTGAGCGGCAGCGACAGCACAATCATCATGAAGGCGTAGGGGGCGGCCGAGACATAGTCGATCTCACTGGTCAGCGACCAGAATTTCGTCGCCAACGTATCGACGCCATTGGGCGACAGCATCAGCGTCGCCGTGAGTTCGTTGGTGATGCCGAGGGCGGCGAGCGCCACGCTGGCGGCCGCTCCGGGGGCTGCAAGCCGCATGGTGATCTGCCGCACCGCCTGGCCCGGCGTGCGGCCGAGGCCCATGGCGGCGCGCTCCAGCTCCACCGGCGCCTGGGCGATGCTGGCGCGCAGCCCCACCATGGCGCGCGGCAGGAAAAGCATCACATAGGCGACGAGCAGCGTCGCGAAGGTCTGATAGAGCGGCAGCACGAGACGCACGGTGATCGTCACCAGCGCCAGCGCCACGACGACGCCGGGCAGCGAGCCGACATAATAGTGGCAGGCTTCGAGCAGGCGCTGGAAGCGGCCGGGCGCACGCACGGAAAGCCAGGCCATGGGTGCGGCGGCAATCGTCGCCAGCACGCCGCCGGCAACGGCGAGCACGATCGTCTGCAGAAAGGCGCTGCCGACCTCGATGCGCCAGATTTCGAGACCACCGAGATAGAGCCAGCGTCCGAGCGTCACCAGCGGCACGCCGAGCGTCAGCACCGCGAGCGACACGGGCAGCAGCAGAGCCGGCACCGCAAACCGACCGAGCCGGCGGCGATCCGCCGGGCGCGGCGCGCCGGAGCCGACGCGGGCATAGCGTTCATTGCCGCGCAGCAGCACTTCGAGGCCGAGCAGGAAGAGACAGCAGGCGACGAGCACGCCGCCGAGCATGTTGGAGGCCGGGCTGTTATAGGAGGACTGGAACTGGTCGACGATCGCCGTTGCGAAAGTATCGAAACGGATCATGACGAACAGGCCGTATTCCGACAGCAGATGCAGCGCGATCAACAGCGAGCCGCCGCAGATGGCAAACCGCAGCTGCGGCAGCACGGTGCGGAAGAAGACGCGCCAGGGATCGAGGCCGAGCGAGGCCGCGGCATCCTCGATCGCCGGATCGAGGCGGCGCAACGCGGCGGCAACCGGCAGGTACAAGAACGGATAATAGGCGATCACCGAGACGAAGACGCCGCTCTGCAGGCCGCGCATGCCGGGAATGAGGCTGACCCAGGCATAACTGTGCACGAAGGCGGGCACGGCGAGCGGAGCGATCGCCAACCAGGCCCAGAGCCGCGCGAAGGGAATGTCGGTTCGCTCGGTCAGCCAAGCGAGCGTTACGGCAAGCGCGATCGACAGCGGAATGGTGATTGTCTCAAGCAGGACCGTATTGACGAGGAGTTCGCCGACGCGCGGCCGGAAGACCAGCGCCTTCACCGTTTCCCAGCCGACATCATAAGTGATCCAGCCGATGAAGCCGAGCGGCACGAGGCTGAAGATCGCCACGATGGTTGCAAGCAGAACCACGGAAGCATGCGGCATGCGCCCGCGCGGCAACACCATTCGCACGGCTTTCGGCGCGGCCGGCGCGTCGGTGCCGGATGCGAGCAATCTGTTGTCCTGCAGCAAGGCCGATGCCTTCACACGCTGAAAAAGGAAGGCAACCGCCTTTGGAGAGCGGTTGCCGGATATCGTCATGCCCTAAGGTTTTCTTGAGCCAAAAGCAATAGTTTTGGCCGGATGAAGCCTGCGGCAGAAAAGTCAGATCAGGCCGGCGGCCGTCATCAGTTCCACGACCTTCTTGCTGTCCAGCGTCGAAGCCTCGACCTTGGGAGCGTTGAGATCGGAAAGCGGAACGAGCTTGTCGTTGGAGGCCGCATCCTTGCCGACGGCATATTCATAGGAGGTGCCGTCCTTCAGAACCGCCTGGCCCGCCTTGCCGGTAATGAACTTCAGGAAGGCTTGGGCCTCCTTCATGTGCTGCGTGGATTTCAGGATACCGCCGCCCGAAACGCTGACGAAAGCGCCCGGATCCTGGTTCTTGAAGTAATGCAGGCCGACATTCTTGCTGTTTTCGCCGGTCTTCGCCTGATCGCCGAACCAGTAGTAATGGTAGATGACCGCGCCTTCGACTTCGCCTGCATTGACCGCCTTCATGGCGACGCTGTTGCCCTTGTAGGGCGTGGCGTTGTCCTTGAGGCCCTTCAGCCATGCCTTGGTGGCGTCTTCGCCCTTCAGCTGCAACAGGGCCGAGACGATGGCCTGGAAGTCGGCGCCGGCGGGGGCCGCACCCCAGCGGCCCTTCCAGGCCGGATCTGCGAGGTCGAGCAGCGACTTCGGCAGCTTGTCTTCGGTGAGCTTCGTCTTGTCATAGGCAAAGACCGTGGTGCGGGCGGCGATGCCGGTCCACATGCCGTCGGCCGGGCGGTACTGCTCCGGAAGCTGATCCAGCGTTTCCTTGTCGACCGGGGCGAAGAGGCCCGCGTCGTCGACCAGCGTCATCGCCGGCGAGTTCTCGGTCAGGAATACATCTGCCGGAGAGGCGTCGCCTTCCTGAATGATCTGGTTGGCGAACTGCATGTCGCTGCCCTGGCGCATGGTGACCTTGATGCCGGTCTCCTTGGTGAAGGCATCGATCCATTCGCGACCCAGGCTTTCGTGCTGGGCATTGTAGACGACGATGCCTTCGTCCTGCGCCTGGGCGCCGCCGGCGAGCGCGGTGGCGGAGAGAAGCGAAGCGGCGAGCGCCAGCACGCGGGAAAATCGGTTAAGAGCAATAGTCATGATGGCCTCCATGGCAATGTCACCCAGACTCTCGAAGGGTGGTAAGAGGCGTATATTTTTCTTGACTACCCATTTCAAGTTTGGTCGCCACAGAAAAATCATCACAAAATCTTGACTAAATATTTCATATTACAGGGGAATAGATCTCAATTCGGCCAAAAAGGGCGGCGCCTCGCGAGCGCCCCCCTCGAAACCCCGCTCATTCCACCTCGAACTTGACGCCCTGGGCCAGCGGCAGGGTTCTGCCGTAATTGATCGTGTTGGTGGCGCGGCGCATATAGGCCTTCCAGGCATCCGAGCCGGATTCGCGCCCGCCGCCGGTTTCCTTCTCGCCGCCGAAAGCGCCGCCGATCTCGGCGCCGGAGGGACCGAGGTTGACGTTGGCGATGCCGCAATCGGACCCGCTTGCGGAGACGAAGGTCTCGGCCTCGCGCATGTCATTGGTGAAGATCGACGACGACAGCCCCTGCGGCACGGCGTTGTGCAACGCCAGCACGTCGTCGAATTCGCTGTATTTCATCACATAGAGGATCGGCGCGAAGGTCTCGTGCTCGACCGGCCCCGTCTGCTCGGGCATTTCAACGAGCGCCGGGCGAACATAGAAGGCATCGGCCGAACCATTGTCGACGCGCTCGCCGCCGGTCACCTTGCCGCCGGCCGATTTTGCCTCGCCGAGCGCTGCCTGCATCTTGTCGAAGGCCTGGCCGTCGATCAGCGGTCCCACAAGCGTGCCGGTTTCCAAAGGATTGCCGATGGTGACGGAGCCGTAGGCCTTCTGCAGGCGCGGCACCAGCTGGTCGTAGACGCTTTCATGCACGAAGAGACGGCGCAGCGTCGTGCAGCGCTGGCCGGCCGTACCCATGGCGGAGAAGGCGACGCCGCGCAACGTCAGGTCGAGATCGGCGCTCGGGCAGACGATCGCCGCATTGTTGCCGCCGAGTTCGAGAATGGCGCGGGCAAAACGCTGCGACAGGCGCGGACCGACGGCGCGGCCCATCGCCGTCGAGCCGGTGGCCGAAACGAGCGGGATCTTGGGATGGTCGACCAGCACCTCGCCGACGTCGCGGCCGCCGATGATCAGCGTCGACAGATTGGCCGGCGCCTTGCCGCCTTCAGTGACGAAGCGCATCAGCGCCTTTTCGAACAGCGCCTGCACGGCGAGCGCCGTCAGCGGCGTCTTTTCCGAGGGTTTCCAGACGGTGGAATTGCCGCAGACGATCGCCAGCGCCGCATTCCACGACCAGACGGCGACGGGAAAATTGAAGGCGGAGATGATGCCGACCACGCCGAGCGGATGCCAGCTTTCCATCATCCGGTGCTCGGAGCGCTCGGTGGCGATCGTCAAGCCGTAGAGCTGACGGGAAAGGCCGACGGCGAAATCGCAGATGTCGATCATCTCCTGCACTTCGCCAAGGCCTTCCGAGGTGATCTTGCCGACCTCGATCGAAACGAGACGGCCGATCGCCGTCTTTGCGGCGCGCAATTCCTCGCCGAGCAGGCGGACCAGCTCGCCGCGCTTCGGCGCCGGAACCGAGCGCCATTCCAGGAAGGCACTATGCGCTTCCTCGATCGCCGCCTTCGTCTCGGAAACGGTGTGCTGTCTCAGTTTGCCGATTTCCTTGCCCGTGACCGGCGACGTGACGGACAGCGTGCCGCCCTGATAGCGGCCGGCATCGACGCCGAGTTCGGCAAGCAGCTTGGCGGTTTCGGTGGCGAGATCGAGGACGGCGATGGTCATTGTCGTGGTTCCAATCTTGATTTTGTCAGAAGCGGGCATCGGCGAAATGGGCGACCTGCGCGCCGGCTTCGTACCATATTTCCTTGAGCGCCCGGAAGCTCGGTTCGGTGGGCGCAGTCAGCGGCAGCGGCAGATCGGCCTCTGAAAGCCGGCCCAGAATGTGCTCCGCCAAGGTGCGGCCGAAGACCGTTCCCGGCGCGATGCCGCGGCCATTATAACCGGAAAAGCCGACGACCCCCGGCGCAAATTTGTGGAAGCGCGGCAGTGCATTGTCGGTCATGCCGATCTGGCCATACCATTCGCATTCGAATTCGACATCGCCGATGATAGGAAAGAGCCGCTTCAAGGCGCGCTTGGCCCAGCCCTTGTGTACGGCAAGCCCGGTATTGCGCAACGCCCCGACGCTGCCGAAAACGAGGCGGCCGGCCTGGTCCGTGCGGAAGGAGGAGAGGATGTCCTTGGTGTCCCAGGCACCCTCCCGCCCCGGCAGGATCGACTGGCGCAGATTATGGCCGAGCGGCACCGTGGCGAAATTGAAATAGGGCAGATAGACCTGCTCGTTGCGCACCTGCTCGAACGGGCCGGTGCTGTAGGCATCCGTCGCGACGATGATCCAATCCGCGCTGACTTCGCCCTTGGCCGTCTTCACGCGCCAGCGGCTGCCGCTGCGCTCGGTCGTAACGACCGGGCTCGATGTATGGATGGCGACGCCCGCCTTGACGGCGGCATGGGCGAGACCGCGCGCATAGGCAAGCGGCTGCAGCGTTCCGGCGCGCATGTCGAGCAGCGAACCGGCATAGGCATCGCTGCCGATGCGTTTGGCGGTCTCCGCCGCGTCGAGCAGTCTCACGGGCGCGCCGCGGGCGGACCATTGCGCCGCGCGCTCCTCGATCTCCTTCAGCCCATCCGGCCCGACAGCGCAATGCAGCGTGCCGTTCCGTTCGAGCTCGCAGGCAATCCGATGCCTGTCGATCAATTCCATGACGAGCTTCGGGGCGCCGCCGAGCAGGTCGAGCAGGCGTTCGCCATGCACCGGGCCGAGCACGCCGGGCAGATCGTCGGGCATCACCCACATGCCGGCATTGATCAGCCCGACATTGCGTCCCGCGCCGCCGAAACCGATCTCCTTCGCCTCCAGCAGCACCACCTTCGAGCCGGCTTCTGCAAGATGCAGGGCGGAGGAAAGACCGGTGTAGCCGCCGCCGACGATGACGACATCGGCCGTAGCCGCGCCTTTGAGAGACGAGGTCGCCGGCGCTTCGGGGGCGGTCTTTTCCCAGAGGCCGTGGGAGCGCGGATCATTCAGCATGGCTCGGTCCGATCGGATGGAATGACGGTACTTTATTGCATAAAACGAGGACGTGAAGGCCCACCCGGTGCAGCTTGGACACGAAGACGCTCGGTATCTGGAAGCTCCGGCTCATTCCGTTTTTGCAGGATGAGACTCTTTACAAGCTCCGGAAAGCCGGAAATATCGAAATTTCGGAAATAGCTCATTCTGAACCGGAATGACCATGCTCGCTTCAAGACGTTTTCTGCCATCGATCTCGCATCTCGCCGCCTTCGAGGCGGTCGCCCGCACCGGCAGCGTCACCGCCGCCGCGCGCGAGCTCGACCTGACGCAGAGCGCCGTCAGCCGCCAGGTGAGCGCGCTGGAAGAGCAGCTCGGCGTCGAGCTCTTCCTGCGCGAACGCCAGACCATGCGGCTGACGCTTGCCGGCGACGGCTATGCCCGCGAGATCCGCGAGGCGCTGCGGCGCATATCGAGCGCCTCCTTGAACCTGCGCGCCAATCCGCATGGCGGCACGCTCAATCTCGCCATCCTGCCGACTTTCGGCACGCGCTGGCTGGCGCCGCGCCTCGGGCGCTTCCTCGCCGCCAATCCCGGTGTCACGATCAATCTGGTGACCCGCCTTTCGCCCTTCGATTTCCGCCTCGATTCGATCGATGCCGCCATCCATTTCGGCCATCCGCATTGGCCGGGCGCCGAACTGGCCTTTCTGATGTCGGAGCGCACGGTGCCGGCCTGCAGCCCCGATTTTCTCAAGCGATACGCGATCTCACGGCCGGAAGACCTGCTTGCCGTTCCGCTTCTGCACCTGACGACGCGGCCCGACGCCTGGGAGCAATGGTTCGCCGGCAACGGCGTGTCCTTCGAAAGCGTACACGGCATGCTCTTCGACCAGTTTGCCACCGCAGCACAAGCCGCCGCCGCCGGCCTCGGCGTCGCGCTGCTGCCGACATTTCTGATGCAGGAGGAACTCAGGCGCGGCGATCTCGTCGCCGCCGTCGACCGCGAGATGGAAAGCCGCGAGCGCTATTATCTCGCCTTTCCGTCCGAGCGCGCCGACTATGCGCCGCTTACCGCCTTTCGCGACTGGATCGTCGCGGAAGCCGCCGCCAACCCGGCGGCGTGACGAACGGCTTGCATCCGCACGGTGCTTTCGACCATTATGCGCGCAAACAAATCTTTCAGGAAATTCCCATGAAGCCGATCTTCGTCCAGCTCCAATGCGCACCCGGCAAGACCTATGAGGTCGCCGACGCCATCTACCAGACCGAACTGGTCTCGGAGCTCTATTCCACAAGCGGCGATTACGATCTGCTGCTGAAGGTCTACATCGAGGAAGGCCAGGATATCGGCAAGTTCATCAACGACAACATCGCCAATATTCCAGGCATCGTCCGCTCGCTGACGACGCTCACTTTCAAGGCGTTCTGACTCCCGTCAGAGACGGTTAACCCTGTCGCGAAGAATCGCCTGCGCAGGACGTGGCTGAAACCACGCCTTAACGTCCGAGATATCTGGTCGCTGCTATAAAATCCGCGCCGACATGAGCTTGGCACGCGCAGCGACAGGTGGGAAATGGCGATCATCGAGGCAGACAGGGTGCGCGAGAATCCGCAGCCGGAAACGGCTCCGCTGATCGTCCATGTCGTGCGCCAGTTCCTGCCCAATCGCGGCGGCCTGGAAGACGTGGTCGCCAATCTCGGCCGCCAGACCCTCCGCTGCGGCTATCGCGTGCGCGTCGTCACCCTCGATTCGCTCTTCACCGCACCTGAGAAAAAGCTGCCGCCTCGCGAAAACATCGACGGCATCGAAGTCGTGCGCATTCCCTGGTCCGGCAGCAGCCGCTATCCGCTGGCGCCACAGGTTTTCCGCCATCTCGCCGATGCCGATCTCCTGCATGTCCATGCCATCGACTTCTTCTTCGACGCGCTCGCCTGGGGCCGGCTGCTGCACGGCAAGCCGATGATCGTCACCACCCATGGCGGTTTCTTCCACACCAGGAAATATGCGGCGATCAAGAAGATCTGGTTCCGCACGCTGACCCGCGCTTCGGCGATGGCCTACCGCCGCGTCGTCTGCTGCAGCGCTTCCGATCTCAAGCAGTTTTCCGAGATCGTGCCCGATAGCCTGCTGATCGAAAACGGCGCCGATATCGGCAAGTTCGCCGATAACGCTTCACGCCGGGCAAGACGCCGCATCGTCACGATCGGCCGTTTCTCGGTGAACAAGCGGCTCGACCACCTGCTCGATGCGATGGCCGTGCTGAAGGCCCGCGACCCGGAATGGCATCTCGACATCGTCGGCGCCGAATCCGACCTGAACCGCAGGGATGTCGAAAGCGAGATCGAAAGTCGGGACCTGACCGGCCGTGTCACCCTGCATGTCTCGCCCGACAACGATAGCATTCGCCGCGTCATCACCGAGGCTTCGCTCTTCGCCTCCGCCTCGGAATATGAAGGTTTCGGACTAGTGGCGCTGGAGGCGATGAGCGCCGGTCTCCAGCCGGTGCTGAACGCCAACGATGCCTTCGCGACGCTGGCCGCCCGCCATCCCGCCATCAGGCTCACCGATTTCACCAGCCCCGAAACGGCCGCCACGGCGATCGAATCAGCCTATGAAGCTCTTTCGCGCGAACCGGATATCGTCCGTGCCAGACTTCTCGACGCCGCGCGAGGCTATTCCTGGGATATCGTCGCCGGGCGCTACATCGATCTCTACAGATCGTTGAACATCGGCGCCGCCGAAAGTCTCTGAACCCATTCGTCCAAAATTCCGATCATGCTCTGGCGAGACGGATGATCTCGTCGAGCACGAATTTGCGCGACTGCGGCGGCGTCAGATTGTGGTCGGCATCCGGCAGCATCAAGAGCCGCACGTTCGAATAGCGGGAAAGCTTGGCGCCGCGCGGTCCGAAGTGGAAATAGACGTGGTCGAGCCCGACGTCGCCTTCGCTGTAGATCAGCGTCAGCGGCACCTTGCGCTTGCTGAACAGCGCGAAGGAATGCCGGACCTCGCGGGCGATATGGCGCCGGTCGGGAAGCAGCTCGAGCAGCGGCGCGACAAAGGGCGACAGCCGCCGGCCGCCGGCAATGACGATATTCTGCAGCGCCGCCACCACGTCCACCTGGCCGCTGATAAGCCGCTTCAGCGTATCGAGCCGCGCCAGGCGCTGGCCGTAATCGTCGAGGCTCCGGGGGACGGAGACGACATGCTCCCTGCGCACCGGCACCTCGGGATCCCAGTAATAGACGAAGGGATTGATCGAGACGACCGCCTTCAAGCGCTCGTCGGCGACGCCGGCACGGAAGGCGACGTAGCCGCCGCTGCACCGGCCGGCCACCATGACGGGGCCGGCGACGACGCTTTCAAGCAGATCGAGCGCGGCAATCGCATCGTCGGTCTGCGTCTTGGAATACAGCACCTGTTCCGGCGCGTCCGGCCGCGGCGGGCTGTCGCCGACATTGGCGGAATCGAAGCGCAACGAAACGACGCCCTGGCGCGCCAGTTCGCGCGCCATATCCACCGTCGTCCGTCCCCAGCCGGCATGCCGGTCATAGGCGGTCGACAGGAAAAGCACGCCGTTGCCCTTGATCTCGCCAACCGGCCGGCTGACGACGCCAACCAGATGATCGTGGCTTCCGAAACGCACCGGCAGTTCCACGAAACCCTCGCCGGAAAGCGGCGTGCTGCCGATCGCCGCCGGCGAATGAGCGGCGGATGTCTCCGTCGTCGCGCGATCGAGCCACGCCGTCAGCTGCCCGACAACGGCCATGGGCGTCTTGGCAAAAAGCGGATTGGTGACGAGTTCGTCGTAACCTTCGAAAGCCTTCTGTTCTACGTCGGCCCCAAATGTCCGCAGCGCATCTGCAAAGCCGGTATCCTCGGCTCGGATGGGGCGTTCGAGGATCAGATAGCGGGACGCAGCAAGCCCCTGCGGCGAGGCGATATTGAGCTTGCCGAGCTCGGCGGCGATCTCCTCGGGCATGACGAGCCCGGCGATCTGAACCTTTGCAACGGGCACATGCTCCTTGCCGAGCCCGAGATCGGCGTCGATGATCTTGGACCACATGTTGAGTTCACGCAGATAGGCCCGGCCGCTCAGCACCGGCGCCAGCATGACGAGGCTGTCGATGCCTTCGA
Organism: Rhizobium sp. R339; assembly: GCF_002211395.1. Taxonomy (NCBI): domain Bacteria; kingdom Pseudomonadati; phylum Pseudomonadota; class Alphaproteobacteria; order Hyphomicrobiales; family Rhizobiaceae; genus Rhizobium; species Rhizobium sp. R339. The sequence continues at coordinate 148,927 of NZ_LOKV01000025.1, read as the reverse complement.
TCGTGGAGCCGATGCGCTGGGCAAGCGTCGCGCCGAGACCCTGGCCGATGAGGATGACGCGATCGCAGCCGGTGAGCGACTTCAGCTCGGCGGCGGCCGCCCGGATCGAATTTTCCCAGGTTTCCAGGCTTCGCGGCAGCGCATCGAAATCGAGCGCATCGCCGGTGCCGCGATAGTCGAAGCGCAGGCTCGGCACGCCGATATCCGAAAAATGCTCGGCCGCAACACGGAAGAATTTGCGGCTGCACATTTCCTCGAAACCCCAGGGGCTGACGAAGAGCACGGCGGCCGAACGCTTCTTCACGTCGGCATTCTCCGGCATGAACAGGCCGATCGTGCCATCGAAGACGACGGGCAGGGCAGCGCTGCGCCCCGCGCCCTCGGCAGGCTCCAGCGAGAATTCGCCGGGGGCGACCTTGGCGCGATCGGGATCGTCGGGAAGCCGCGGCGCAATGAAATTGATGACGTGGCCGACCGGCCGCCGCAGCGCGGACGGCATCTTTTCGAGAATGGAGCGCATCACCTCCACATCCTCGCGCGGCACGGCGCGCAGCACGCGAAGCGCGGCGAAATGGGCGAAGGTGCCGGCGATGATCGCCAAGACGAGGCCGACCGGGCCATGGACGAATTCGAGAACGGAAATCGCCGCGCAGGCGCACAATACGGAGGCGAGCATCACCTTCGTCAAGCTTGCGTAGAGACCCGAAAGCTGGGACCCGAATCCGGTCTGTCTGATCATCATCACCGACATCGCAACGAACACGAGAATGCGCACGATTGCGGCCCCCTCGGCGGCAAGCCTAGGTACGATCAGTAAACAACCCGCTACCATAAGGAGGCCACCTATCACACTGATGTTCAGGCGGGAGCGGGCCTTGTCCATCGACAGAAGATAGAGGCTGAGGATCTGCATGAAAGTATAGGCGGGCGCGACGAGTGCGAGCAGCGCCACCACCGTGCCGCTGCGACGGAACGCTTCGCCGAACACCACGTACACCAGCTCGCTGGAGATCGCCGCAAGCCCGAGGCTCATCGGCAGCACGATATAGGCCATGCTGCGGGTGACGGCGGCGAAGACCTCGACCGGCAAGGTGGAATCGTCGCTGCTGTGCCGGCGCTCGGAATAATAGGGCAGCAGGCTGCCGGTCATCTGGATCGGCAGTTGAAGGGCGATATTGGCGATCGACAGGCCGACGGCATAATAGCCGACCATTTCCACCGACCAGAACTGCTGCAGGAAGAGCAGCTCGAGCCGGTTGAGAAAGATCGAATCGATGATGAACTGGATCGACAGGATGACCGAGGAAGAGGCGAGGTATTTGAGCGAAACCCCGCACCAGTCGCGTCGCGCAAGAAGGATCGGCAGCGTGGCGAAAAACAGCACGAGCTGGCCAAGCGCATAGCCGACGAGGACGCCTTCGACGCCGTAGAAGACAGCGCCGCCGGCGACGCCGGCGAGCTGGATGATCGAGACGGCGACCGTCAGCTTGAAGAAGGTGCCGAGCTTCTTTTCGCCGATCAGGTAGAATTTGACGAAGGATCCGATCGCCTGGACGAAGAACAGGGCGCCCGTGACCAGAGCGACGGAAGGCGCGGTTTCCGCCCAGTGCATCTTCTCGGACGTCAGGAAAAACAGGGCATAGAGCGCCAGCAGCACGACGGTCGAAAACATCATGAAGCTGACGAGGATGGAGGCAAAGCCCCGTCGTCGTCGGGCATCATAGCCCTCCGCCGAAAGCTGCGGCAGCGTCTTCAGCAGTGTGATGCTCGAGCCGAGCTCGGCGATCGAGGCGCCCGTCACCACCAGCCACAGCGAGAAGGCGACGATGCCGTTGGCCTCAGGTCCGAGCAGCCGGGCGGTTATGATCGAGGAGACGAAGCCTGTCAGCAGCAGCAGCATGCCCGCCGCCGCATTCATCACCGAATTTGCGATAATACCCTTCGACATCTATCCATCCGCCAGGATCGGCCTAAGGCCGGATACCCGCCATCTCTAATGCGAAAATGTTAAAATAAAGCGGAGCGGCGATCTCACCTTAGCTGGCTTGCATCGCTATCAGCTTCTCGAGCGCCTTCTCGTAGCTGTTCTCGGTGAGGTAGCGCAGCAGGAATTCCCGCGCCTTGCCGGCCTTCTCCCGCGCAAGCTCGGGCGCGCGGAAAATCTCTCTCAGATGCGCGGCCGCGATTTCAGGAGAGGGATCTGCCCAGACCGCGTCCTTGAGCCCGGCAAATTCCGGATGGGTATCGACAACGGGAATGAGGGGAGAGGCGACCAGCCAGCTATTGTCGGGGTCGCAGAAGTCCACTGTCCCCGACCACGCGGTGGATATGACGGGCGTGCCCTGCATGATCGCCTCGGCAACCGTCAAACCGAAACCCTCCGAGCGATGCAGCGAAAGATAGGCATCGGAAGAGCGGATGAGACCGTTGATATCGGCATCCGACAGCCTGTCGGTGACGATCCTGATCCTGATGTCGCCCGCGACCGAAGCGATCAGCTCGCGCAGGTAAGCATCCTTATCGACATTGCCGCTGGCCTTCATCAGCAGAAAGGCGTTCGGGCATTCGACGGCAAATATCCTGAAGGCGTCGATGACGGCCTGCGGATTCTTCCGGTTGATCGACGATCCGGCGCTGAAGATGAAGCTGACCAGAAAAGCGTCCTTTTCGATGCCGAATTTCTCTCGCATGCCTTCCGTCGCCGCCTTTTCGGTGACGGGATGCGGAACCACGATAACGGGCGCCTTGGTGAGTGGCGCAATCGTGCGCCTCGTGAATTCCGACGGCACGAAGATCGCATTCATGTAACGCAATCCGTTGCGCCATTCCGCCGGCACCACCTCAAGCTCCCAGGCGAAATAGCCGATGTTGAAGGCGCGGGTGAAGTTCGCGAGCCCCTTCTTCAGGATGGCGCGCGGCAGCATCGGCGGATTGAGATGCCAGATCCGGCTGCCCGGCAGCTCGGTGGAGAGATGCGATGGCGCCCAGCCGGCAAAGGACTTCTCATCCGGATGCGTGCTGACGTCGGACAGCGAGATTGCCTGCCCCGCCTCCGCAAGCGCACCGGCGCAGAGCCTTGCCGATTCGCCGACGCCGACGGCCATCGAGAGATAGCCGACGATTTCGACGGGCTTGCGCGGATTGAAAGCAGGGCGCGACCGAGGGATCAGCCGCTGCAGGACGTGAGCACGCAGAAAGCGGTATGTCGTTCTCAAAACACGGTCTTTCTCAATGGATGGGCGCCCGGCGGAAGCTTTAGCCCGCGAACGCGACGCGATGCGAACTGCCTAGACTTCTGATTTCGCCCGTCGGCGGAACATCGCTCTCGATACCGGACAGCGCGTGGAGCCTCACGCGCCGCAATGCGCCGGGGGCAAGGTGGAACCAGTCGTCGTCGGCCCTATAGCCTTCGACGTCGATATGCACCGATTGCGCCAGCCGGTCGGTTCTGAGGTCGACGACCCAGTCGTCGCCGTCTCTGCCGAGCGACGCCTCGATGGCTGCGTCATGCAGCGCTTTTCCGCGCCCGCAGGGAAAATGGAAGCTTTCCGCCAGAACCGCACCGTCGGCGAGCGAGCGCAGGCGCGCCACACTTGCATCATGTGACGGCGGCCCGAAACGGAAGGCATAGGTCGTATCGAAAAAGGCGCCGAAGAGCGCGGTCGAGGCAAAACGCTGCGTGTCCCTTGCCGCCAGCTTGAAAGCCAAGCTGCCGCTGACGACCTGCTGCCGTCCATCGCGCAGGCAGGCAACCTCGAGCTCGACGTCGAGGTCGGCGTCCGTCTCGTTAACGACATGCACGTCGAGGCCGTTGGTTCCCTCGTCGGTGAAGATTGCCTGGATCGGCCGGAACGCGCGGCGCATCGCATACCAGACGGGTTTCGGCTCGCCGGTGGAATCGATCACACCCCAGCCTGGACCGGGCAGCAGGTCCTGCAGCGTCCAGACGAGCGCGCCATTGCAGGCCGAACCCTTGCGCCGCCATTCGGCGAAGGTTTCTTCGATCACCTCGCCGGTGACGGCGCGGGAGAGGTCGAGATAACGTTCCGGGTCTTCGCGGCGCTGAAGGGCCGGATCGAGACCGTAGAGAAGCTCGAGATAGAAGTCGCGAACATCCTCGAAATCCCAGGAGGCGCTGCGGTCGCGCGGCACGCGCGCCTTCCAGAGCGGGCTGTGCACGGCGGGCACGTCGAGATGACGCTGCAGCGTTCTTTGCTGCGGCACATGCGCGAAAGCGAGGCTTTCGGAGGCAAACCGCACGTCGGCGCGACGCGCATCCGCGATCGGCCGCATATAGGCGCCGACCCCGTAATAATGCGCAATGCCTGAATTGGGCGAGAACGGCATCGCTCCGCCATGGGGCGAGTTCGGAACATAGGGCACATCAGGACGCATGCGCGCGGTGATCGCCGGGATGATTTCGTCGGTGACAGGACCGCTCCAGAATTCCATGGGCAGGCCGAGCATCGCCGCCTGCTGATGGATTTCGCTGCCGCCGCAGAGGACCGCGAGGGAAGGCGAACCCTGGACGCCGTGCAGGAATTCCTCGACCTCGGCATGAACATGACCGAGGAAGGCCTTGTCGTTGCGCGGATAGTCGAAATTGGCGAACATGAAATCCTGCCACACCAGCAGGCCGAGTTCGTCACAAAGGGCAAAGAAATCGGGCGTCTCGTAAGCCATGGTGCCGCCGATGCGGATCATGTTCATGCCGGCTTCACGCGCAAGCCGCAGGAACGGCTCGTAATCCGCCCGACTGCCCGGCAATCGCGCGATGTCGGCCGTCGTCCATACCGCGCCGCGGCAGAAGATGCGCTCGCCGTTGATCACGAGCCCAAAATCATCGCCATCGGCGCCGCGCTCGACCTCGATGCGCCGGAAACCGGTCTTGCCGAGCGGATATTCCGCCCCATCGGAAACCAGCGTCAGGTCGTAGAGACGTGGAGCGCCATGCGTATGCGGCCACCAGGGCTCGATGTCGGAAAGCTTGAGGATGGCGGAATAGTGATTGTCGCCGACCTTCTCGAAGGGCTGTTCCATGCCGCCGCAGTGCAACAGCATCGCCGGCTTCTCGGCATTGCTGTGCAGGGAAACGCTGAGACGGCCGGCGCCGCTCTCATCCAGCGCGGCCCGGATGGAGACATTGTCGATCGAGATGGATTTGCGCCGCACCAGCGAAATCGGCCGCCACGGCCCGACGGCATGGATCTCGGGGCACCAGCCTGGCATATGGCCGAGCAGCGTCGTGCGGAAATTCTTCAGCCCCGCCGGCGTGATCATCTGCGGCCGCCAGCGCGCACGTGGGCCGGGCTCGGACAGGCGAGGCCCGAGCGCGCGGAAGCAGAGCGCCAGCTCGTCACCGCCCAGAAGCGTCACCGGGAGCTCATGCGCCGTGAACATGCTCTCGGAAAAGAGGATTTCCTCGCCATTGAGGAAGACATGGCACAGCGTCGCAAGACCGCCGAAACGCAGGATCGCTTCGCCGGGCTCGGCATCGAAAAGCCGGCAGAGATACCAGGCGTCTTTCGTGTTCAGCGGCTCGGGATTTTCCCGGTCGAACAGCCCGGCTTTCTCAAGCGCCGCGGCAACAGTGCCGGGGACGGGTGCGGGAATGAACTGCGCGGAAAGGTGAATGTCGTGCGGCACGGCGCAGACGCCCGGCTCCGTCAGGATCAGGTTCCAGCCTTCGGAAAGCACACTTTCCTCGGCTCCGATGCTTGCCAAACGCCCCCGCATGGTCAGATCTCCGGCCTCAGATTCGCTCCGCAAGCGATATCATCATGGAATCCCATGCATCGGCGGCTGGATCAAGTGCCGCCTGCAGCGGCTCGAACCTCCTGCGGGCGACAGCGCGGGCAAGCTGGAACTGCACGGATTTCGCCGCGTCGGAAATACGCCGGGCATCCTCGGCAGCCGCCGCGAATTCCGGGGAGAGCCAGGCCAGGTAATCGGATGCCAGCTCGAAATTGGCGCCGACTTGGCGAAGCGTGTTGAAGGCATATTTGTGAAAGAAGCCGAACGGCCGCTCCGCCACCGCCTCCACCTGCTGCGGAAAGACGGCTGAAAAGGCGCGGATCGGGTTTTCGCGGGGACGCCTGGCGAAATGAAAATCCGCAAGCTGCCGCGCGGTCGCCCGCAGATGCGCTTCGTCGGCGGGCTTGTCCGGAAACCGTGCAAACTCCGTATAGGGCAGAAAAGGCGGATCGCTCTCCGCCAAATGTTGCTGGAAAAGCCCGTCGAAATCCTCGCCTTCCAGCTGGAAATAGCCAGCATTGTGGAAATACTCGACCCGCTTTGCCGCGACATCCAGCCGGTTGATCGCCACTGTCGTCTTGCCGTGCTCCTGCCGGTAGGCGGTTCCCCGCGTATCCGGCATGTAGAAGGAATTCATCTCGATCAGGCAGAGGCGACCGCGCGCGATCTGCACATCGACATGGCGTTCGACACGGTCGTAGATCGCAAGCTCGGTCGCGCGAATGCCATAGAGCGCTTCGAGATCTTCCAGCGGCACCTTGAAGAAGGTGAACTGATCGCCCTCGAAATCCTGCGCCAGAGTAAAACCCAGCATCGCCTCGGGGACGACGCCCGCCGTCGCCAGCACCTCGATCCAGAGATCGACATAGCAATTGGTTTCCGGCCACGCGCGCTCGCCGGAATGCAGCGCGTGCTGCCGGTAGGTTTCCGGGCTGATCCCCGGGAAGACCGATGTCATCGACGTCATCAGCCCCACAGCGTTTTCCGTACGCTGGCCGGCCACTCCGTCACGTCGAGCCCGTGGTGGTGGAAGAGCGCGAGCGCGATGCGTTCAAGCCCGAAGCCGACGCAAGCCGTGTGCGCGACGCTGCCATCCTCGAGATTGAGGCCCCATTTCAGGCCGAAGGAATCCTGATGGTAGTTGAAGCTCATGCAGGCCGTCGGCTTCGCCGCCGATGTGATCGGGATCAGCAGTTCGAACTTCAGGTTCTGGTCACGCTGATTGTTGACCATCATCTTGCCGGCACGGCCGAAGAACGGATCGTTGGCAACGTCGATGGTCACATCGAGGCCGAGCTGCTTCATCATCTCGACACCGCGGTCCATCCATTTCTGGCGGAAATCGGTGACGTGCTGTTCCGTTCCCATGCAGACATATTCGCGCATGCGGAAAAGCTGCTGGCGGGCGGGGTCCTTCGAGGGCTCATGACGGAAGCAGTAGGACTGCAGGTCGAACAGGCCGCCCGTCTTCGGCAGGTTGCCGCGCTTGGCGACCGTCGGATAGAGCGGATAGCAGGCAGCCGGCGTCAGCACGATATCGGTCGCTTGCTGGCCCTTGGTCCAGTCTTCGCCGACTTCCATGCATTCAAGCAGGCTCATATGGTCGAGCTCGCTGCCGCAGAAACTGTGCACCGTGCCGGCAAGCTGCGGGAAGCTCTTCATGTAGCCGCTCTTTTCGAAGAGCGCGCGGTTCATGCCGGGCGGAAAACGCATCGCTTCGGCGCCGTCGGCGCCGCCGAACGCATCGATGAGCCTTTCGAAGGCGGTAATGACATCTTCGAACTGGCCGCTGCGGCCGTAGAGACCGTCAACGCCGGTATCGATCAGCAGGCCGGATTCGAAGAGCCGGTCCAGAAACGAGGTCTGCATATCCATGACTGTCACCCCAGTAGGCTAGTGTCCTGCTTGTGGACGAGGAGCATGCTCGACGTGTTGCCGAGGATGCGGTCGTTCGAAATCATGAGCTGTGCGGAATGCGCGTCGCGCAGATGGCGTCCGAGGCTGAAGGGCGTGCCGTTCTTGTAGCCCATGATGCCGCAGATCAGCATGGCGTGATTGACGATCTCCAGGATCGTCTCGGACGAGGCGATCTTGACGTTGTTCATCGCGACCGCAAAGCCCATCGACGACAGCCTGTCGGTATCCGCCTTGGCGTCCTCATAGGCCTTGAGCCCGGCAACGACGTTGGATTTCACCATCTGCAGCAGGTTCGAGACTTCGGCGAGGCGCAGCGCGCCCGGCGGCTGCGCATCCGGCGCCTTGCGGGCGGCGGCGCGCACGAAGGCCTGGGCGCGGGCGACGGCATCGACCGCAATCCCGTACCAGACGCCGCTCCACAGGAGGTGCGAGGAAGCGAGCATGGATTGCGCGGCGATCTCCGCGAAGGGCTTCGGCAGGATCTGCCGCGCCGGCGCTTCGCCTTTGAAGAGGAAGCCGTCGGAACAGGTGCCGCGCATGCCGAGCGTATTCCAGGCATGCGTCTTTTCGAGCGTGTACTGATCCTTGAGGAAGGCCGTCAGCACCTGATCGGAAGAAGCCGCCTGGGCGTGGGCACGCGAAGTGATGAGAATGGCGTCGGCATGCGAGCCGTAGGAAATGACGGTGGCATCCTTTTCCAGCCGGCAGCTGTCGCCGTCGACCTCGATCGCGCAGATGCTGTTGCGCAGGTTGCCGCCGATGCCGCCCTCGGTCGTGGCCGATGCGATCAGCAGCTGGTCGGCAGCGATGGCCTGCATGAAACTGCGGTGCCAATCGCTGTCGGCGCCATGTTCGACGAGGCTCGACAGCTTGATGTGGTGCATGGCGAAGACCATGGCGCTTGCCGCGCATGCCTGGCCTAGCATCGAGCACAATTCGGCGATTTCGGTGGTCGACGCCGATTCACCGCCGAGCTGGCGCGGCACCTGGATGCCGAGAAGCCTTTCGGCCTTCATCGCATCTACGGCCTCCCGGGGAAAGCGGCCCTCGATATCGACGGCATCGGCGTGTCTGGCCGCAATTTCGGCGACACGGGCGACCCTTGCGACAAGACCGTCCTGCATGATCTTGACGGGAAAGTTCATCAGGCGACCTTCCGGCTGTCCTGGATGATATCGACCGTCTTGGCGATGGCCGAGATGCTCGCGAAGGATTTGCGGTTCAGGAGATTGTCAGGGAATTCGATGTCGAACGCCTCTTCGATGCCCAGCATCAGCTGCACCGAGGCAAAGGACGTCAGACCCGCCGCATAAAGATCGGCGTCGTCAGCGACCTGGTCGATTGCGACAGGAAGCTTGCCGAATTTGGCTACGAGGTCGCGGATTGTCTTATTCATCCCATCACTCCAAGATTCTCATGATCCCGAACCGGCGTTCATCGCCTTGTCATGAGCGTTCTTTTAGTGCGGAAAACAGAACATTCCGCTAATGTGTTGGGTTAAATATGATTGTTGCTCATCGTTAGAATTTTACCGATCCGTTCGGACAAGCGGCGAATATTTTCACTATATCAATGCCCTAGCATCCCTTTGGCTGCAATGTTCTTCACGGCTTGCGGTGAAACGAGTACAGAAATGACACGGAAAAGCGCCGCTTTGCCTTAATCAGCAGGCGGATAGGAATGCTCGCCGCCGCGATAATCCGAGACCGAATAACAGCCGTCGCCCGTTGCTCGGACTGTGCTTGCGCTGACGACGGCCTTGCCGTGGCCACCCGGAATGTCGAGGATGTAAGCCGGCTGGCAAAGGCCGGAAATCCGGCCGCGCAGCGCCGCCACGATCCGCTGCCCCTCCTCGATCGTCAATCTGAAATGTCCGGTGCCGGGCGCCAGATCCGGATGATGGAGATAGTAGGGTTTGACGCGGATCTCGACGAAAGCCTTCATCAGCTCAGCCAGTACATCGGGATCGTCGTTGACGCCTTTCAGCAGCACCGATTGGCTGATCATGGCGATGCCGGCATCGACGAGGCGGGCGCAGGCGGCGCGTGCTTCCGCCGTCAGTTCCCTGGCATGGTTGGCATGCAGCGCCACATAGACGGTCTTGCCGCTCGCCTTCAGCGCGTCGATCATCGCCGCGTCGATCTTCTCTGGATCGACGGCGGGAACGCGCGTGTGGAAACGCACGATCTTCACATGCGCGATATCCGCGAGCGCCGCCATGATCTCGCGGAGCCGGCGCGACGAAAGCACCAGCGGATCGCCGCCGGTCAGAATGACCTCCCAGATTTCCTGGTGGCTTCTGATGTAGTCGAAGGCCGCTTCCATCGCAGCCGCATCAAGCGTGCCAAGGCCTTGCGGCCCCACCATTTCCCGGCGGAAGCAGAAGCGGCAATAGACCGGGCAGACATGCACGGCCTTCAGCAGCACGCGGTCGGGATAGCGGTGAACGATGCCCTCGACCGGGCTGTGGGCATGATCGCCGATCGGGTCGGCGCGTTCCTCGGGCGCGATCGTCAATTCGCCTGCGTCGGGCACGAATTGCCGCGCGATCGGATCAGCGGGATCGGCGCGATCGATCAGCCTCGTGACGGCAGGCGTCAGCGCGATCGCGTAACGCGCGGCAACCGCCTCGAGCGCTGCGCGGCCGGCAGGCGCGGCAAGCCCCGCTTTGACGAGATCCTCGACGCTCTTGATCGGTTTGACGGCATTCATTTTCCGTACTCCGCAACCGGCGCCCAGAGCACCTGGTCGATGCGCGACGCCCCCGTCGCCAGCATCACCAGCCGGTCGAAGCCGAGCGCGATGCCGCTTGCCTCCGGCATCAGCGATAGCGCCGCCAGGAAATCCTCGTCGATCGGATAGGTCTCGGCGTAGATCCGCGCCTTCTCGGCCATCTCGATCTCGAAGCGGCGGCGCTGTTCGGCAGCATTGGTGAGCTCGCCGAAGCCGTTGGCAAGCTCGACGCCGCAGGCATAGAGCTCGAAACGTTCGGCGACCTTGGGATCACGTGCCGAGGGACGCGCGAGCGCGGCCTCCGAAACCGGATATTCGTCGAGGATGGTGATCCGGCCGAAGCCGAGATGGGGCTCGATCTTTTCGACCAGCACCCGGCTGAAGAGATCGGCCCAGCCGTCGTCATCGGCAACGCGCATCCCGGTGCGCCTGAGCTCCGCCGCCAGATGATCGCGGTCGGTCGAGCCGTCGGAGGCAACGGAAGTGAGAAGATCGATGCCGGCATGGCGGTCGAACGCCTCGGCGACACTCAACCGCTCCGGCCCGGCGAAAGGATCGCTCTCGCCGCCGCGATAGGCGAGCGTCTTGGTCTTCATCGTTTCCGCCGCCAGCGCCAGGATGCGCACGCAATCCATCATCAGGCTCTCATAGCTTTCGGCGGCGCGATACCATTCGAGCATGGTGAATTCGGGATGATGCAGCGGCCCGCGCTCACGGTTGCGATAGACATGGGCGAAGCAGGAGATGCGCTGCTCGCCCGCCGCAAGCAGCTTCTTGCAGGCAAATTCCGGCGAGGTGTGCAGGTAGAACGGCGCCCTTTGCCCGTCCGTCGTCACCGCTTCCGTCGCAAAGGCATGCAAATGCGCCTCGTTGCCGGGCGAGACCTGCAGCACCGCCGTATCGACCTCGATGAAATCCTCGCGGGCGAAAAACCCGCGCAACGCAGCCTGGATCGCATTGCGCCCGATCAGGAACGGGCGGCGATCGGCATGCACGGACGGGGTCCACCAGGGGGACGCTTTGGCCGAAGAGTTCATTCCAAGCTTTCTTCGCCGGAGAAGCCGGTATGGGGGTGGCTATTTCCCGGATTTTAGGTTAGTTGCGCCCCCAAAGAAAAACATTTGCGTCTTCGGGGCGTCTCGACAGTCATCTACGACGCCGAAAGCCGAGTTACAAGGAAGTCTTATGGTCAAGGTCATCGCCTCTTCGGTCCGCAAGGGCAACGTTCTCGACGTGGACGGCAAGCTCTACGTCGTTCTTACCGCTCAGAACTTTCACCCCGGCAAGGGCACGCCCGTCACCCAGGTCGACATGCGCCGCATCGTCGATGGCGTGAAGGTCTCCGAGCGCTGGCGCACCACCGAGCAGGTCGAGCGCGCCTTCGTCGAAGACGTGAACTTCCAGTATCTCTATGAAGACGGCGAAGGCTTCCACTTCATGAATCCGGCGAACTACGATCAGGTGGTCGTCAGCCAGGAAACCATGGGCGACCAGAAGGCCTACCTCCAGGAAGGCATGACCTGCATCCTGTCGATCCATGAAGGCATTCCGCTGGCGCTCGAACTGCCGCGCCACGTCACGCTCGAAATCGTCGAGACCGAACCGGTCGTCAAGGGCCAGACGGCGTCCTCTTCCTACAAGCCGGCCATGCTCTCCAACGGGATCCGCACATCGGTGCCGCCGCATATCGACGCCGGCACCCGCGTCGTCATCGCAACGGAAGACAATTCCTACGTCGAGCGCGCCAAGGACTGATCCCTGGTTTTCGCCTATTCAGGAGGCCGGCCCGCGCCGGCCTCATGCTGAATTCAGGCAGGCGTCGAATTCCAAAATTCGAAATCAGATTACCTTTCGGACCTCGCTCTCGAAGCTCATGACATGAGCCATTGCGATCCTTTCAGCCTCATCTGCATCACCTCTGCATACGGCCTCAAGCATGAGGACTTGATCATGCAAGACATCCTCAAGACGCGGCACCAGCGTCGGAAACCGTTTCATGGCGACGTACAGGATTCTCAGCGACAGATTGTGGTAGTGATCCAGCGTGTCGAACAGGAAAGAGTTCTTCGCCACTTTGTAAATGAAGCGGTGAACCCGGCGATCTAGGGCAAGGATGTCTTCCAGCGCCATCGGACCGGTTGTCTGCTTAAGCTCGTCGATCAGTTGCCGCGCTTCTTGGCGCTCGAACTCGCGCAGCCTTTCCGCAGCCAGTCGGGTCGCCCAGGATTCGATCCGTGCCCGCGCCTCGTAAACGGCGGTAAGATCATTGATATCGATCTTGCTGACGAATGTGCCGCGTCGCGCGCTGACGACGACGAAACCATCATATTGCAGACGCTGAAGCGCCTCCCGGACCGGCGTGCGCCCGACTTCCATGCGCTTCATAAGCTCGGCCTCGCGCAGAAGCGTGCCTGGAGGAAGCAATGTCGTAATGATGTCGTCGCGCAGCCGAATGTATGTCCGTTCCGCCAGCGTTGATTCCGCCGCTTCGTAATCCACTTCGAATGCCGACATATTCACCGCGTTCCTCTCTGTCCATTTCCGCATAGCTAGAGGCTGTTGCGCCTAGAAAAAAGGCGCTCAACGAATCTGCTTGACTTCATATAGTGTCCGCATATTCTCAATATATCAGCAATATATAACCACAAAGAGGGGTTTCAAATGAAACATGCTGAATTGACGAAAAAATCGAAGGCGAATGGGCTCATTGCCTTGGCGATGTTGAGTTTGGGGCTGTTTGCGACGGCCGTGCCGTCCGCGGCCGATGCCGACGATCTGGAGCTGATGAAGCCGGGCACGCTCGTCGTGACGGTCCAGCCTTACATGCCCTATACGGCGGTGAAGGACGGGAAACTTGTCGGCCTCGACAGCGACATCCTGACAGCCATCGCCGATAAGCTCGGCCTCAAGATGGAAATCAACGTCACCGATTTTCCGGGCATGCTGGCTTCCGTCCAGACACAACGGGCAGACATAACCATCGGCGGAATTGCATGGTCCGACACTCGCCAGAAAGTCGGCCTGTTCACCGACCCGCCGTATTATTCGCCGCCGGCCATGGCCGTAAGCGGCGCGGCGAGCTTTCCCGATGTTGCGAGCCTGGAAGGGGAAAATCTCGGCACCGTCACCGGCTATGTCTGGGCGAAATCCATCGCGCAGGTGCCTAACGCATCACCCCATACGTTTCCGAGCGCCGACAGCGTGTTCCAGGATATTTCCGCCGGGCGCCTGGACGTCGGCTTTCTCGATCCGCTGCTGATCACCTACCAGCAGCAGCAGCGCCCCGACATGAAGGTCCGCATCGAATACCTGAAACCACCGACAGACGAACAGGTCGCCGCGCACCCCGATTACAAATATTTTCAAGCCTACATGACCGGATTCTACCTTCCCAAGCAGTCGCCGAAGCTGGCCAAGGCCGTTTCCGATCAGATCGACGGCATGTACAAGGATGGGTCCCTCGCGGCTTTGATCACGAAATGGGGCGGCGATCCCCAGCAGTTCCTGGTTCCTTCACCCGAGATGGCGGCACAGCGGAGCGGCGTCGACAGGCCCGCCGACTGGAACCCGCCTTCCATCGCGAAGTGAGATCGAAGCATGACGGCATTGTCATCCTTCACCGACATTTTCCAGGTTCCCTGGAACGACTACGTCGGAAACATTGCCGGGGGTCTGCTCAAGACCCTCGGCTACACCGTAGCCAGCTTCATCGGCGCAACGATCCTTGGCCTTGTCCTTGCGTTGATGAGGCTCAACCGGCTGCGACTGGTCCGCATTCCTGCGGCCTTCTACACCGAGCTTTTTAAAAACGTACCGCTTCTGGCGATCATCTTCCTCACCTATTTCGGCCTGCCTTCCGTAGGCGTCAGGCTGGAGGTTTTCGAAGCGGGAGTCTTGAGCCTGGTGCTCTTTTACGCCGCTTACCTGTCCGAGATCTTTCGGGCCGCTATCGCCGGCGTACACCGAGGACAGCAGGAGGCGTCTCAAGCTCTCGGGCTGGGACGCGGCAAAACGTTCAGCCATGTCATCCTGCCGCAGGCGGTGCGGCTGGCGCTTCCCGGCACGAACACGATGTTCGTCGACCTGATCAAGTCGACCTCGCTGCTTGTGACGATCTCCGCTGCCGAGCTGATGACGCAGGCGCAGTTGATCGCCTCGGAAACATTCCGGGCGCTTGAAGTGTATCTCGTGATCTCCGCCCTCTATTTCCTTATCTGCTACCCGGTTTCACAATGTCTGCTTCTGCTGGAGCGCAAGATCCATGCCGGTGTGCCGTTGTCATTGGCCAGAAGGCGTCGGCTCAAATTAGCCGGGACCTATCTCGCCGAAGGGAAAGCCTGACCGATGACCACCACCCCTGCTCAAACTGCCTTCGTGTCAAAACAGCCGGTCGGTCGCCTCGCCGTCAAAATCAGCGGATTACGCAAGTCTTTCGACGGACGCCTGGTGCTTAATCACGTCGATCTCGAGGTTCCCACAGGCAAAATCGTCAGCATCATTGGCCAGAGCGGTGGAGGAAAGACCACCCTCATGCGCTGCGTCAATTTGCTGGAACGTCCCGATCAGGGAACGATCATCGTCGGCGATGAGACGATCTTCGCCGACGGCAAGATCACCTGCCGCAACCTTGCAAAGCTTCGGCAGCGTGTCGGCATGGTGTTTCAGCGCTTCAATCTGTTCCCGCATCTGACGGCTGTGGAGAACGTCGTTCTCGCTCAGATGCATGCAGCCGGGATTGGTGAAAGAGAAGCCGTGGAACGGGCCGTGAAACTTCTGACGAGGGTAGGCCTTGCCAAACGGGCGATGGCTTATCCGGAACAGATGTCGGGCGGCGAGCAGCAGCGTGTGGCGATTGCGCGCGCCCTGGCGCTGGAACCAACGGTGTTGCTGTTCGACGAGCCGACGTCGGCGCTCGATCCTGAATCGACCGGCGAAGTTCTCCGCGTCATGCGGGAACTGGCGGCCGACGGCATGACGATGATCCTGGTCACCCACGAACTGCCCTTTGCAAAGGAAGTGTCGGACTGGGTCGTGTTCATCGACGGTGGCCTCATCATCGAGCAGGGAACCGCCGGAGATGTGCTCGACCATCCCAGAGAAGCACGCACGGCTGCCTATGTCGCGCGCTACGCTTCCCCAGCTTAGCTCTTGATCGGGCATCCAAGCCTCGTTTCTCTAAAGATAAATTCACCTCCGATGAACAAGCTAACAACAGATATCGCCGTCATCGGCGGCGGCGTGATCGGCGTGGCAACCGCTCTGCGGTTACGTGCCGACGGCCGCGATGTCGTCGTGATCGAACCGAACAAGCCCGGTTCGGGCGCGTCTTACGGCAATGCCGGCACGATCGCCGATTATGCAATCATTCCCGTCGGCACGCCCGCTGTCCTTAAAAACCTGGCCTCGCTGCTTCTCAATTCCGACAGCCCGCTATCCATCCGCAAGGCGGCATTACCGACGTTATTTCCGTGGCTGATGCGTTTTGCCTACGAATCCCTCCCTCACAGATACAGGGACAATACAAGCCGAATCGCCGGCCTCCTGTCCGACGCTTCATCGGAATGGCTCGAACTCGCAGCAGAGATCGGCGCATCCGATCTCTTGAGCGCGAAGGGATGCCTCTATCTCTACCAAACGCCTGAGGCCTTCAAGGCAGCCGCTTCGGATGTCGAGCTTCGCCGAAACTACGGGGTAGCGCAGCAGCTCCTCACCCCCGACGAGGTGCAAAGCCTGGAACCTCAGCTGCCGCAAGTCCATGGCGGGGGGCTTTTCTTTCCGAAAGCGATAAACTTCACCGATCCCGGCGAGGTCATGAGCGTGATGGAAGCCGCTGCCAGACAAGCGGGCGTCGAGTTCGTCCGAGACGCCGTGACGACCATTTCGCGTGAGCGGAATGGAGTGAGGATGACGGCTTCAGCCCACAGCATTCATACCCGAGCGGCCGTCATCGCTGCCGGCGCACATTCCCGCGGGCTGGCTCTGCAGCTCGGAGAGCGGGTTCTGCTGGATACCGAGCGGGGTTATCATCTCGAGTTCGATATGGAAACGCTGCCGGTGGAACGACCGGTATGCCCGACGCATCATGGATTTTACTTTTGCCCGATGCGTGGCCGCCTGCGCGTGGCCGGCACCGTGGAGCTCGGAGGCATCGCCGCGCCTTCGAACCCAAGGCGCCTCGAAGTGTTGCTCGCAAATACGCGCAGGATTTTCCCAACACTCGGTGAACCAAGCCGGAGCTGGATGGGCTTCCGCCCTTCCATGCCCGATTCCGTTCCCGTTATCCGGCCTTCAAAAGGAGGAAGGGACGTCGTGTTTGCTTTTGGACACGGGCATATCGGTTTGACGCTGGCACCGCGGACTGCCCGCATGGTCAGCTCCATTCTCGCCGCTTGATCGCGTCATGAACCATGCTTGCGAGCGGCATACCTTTTATCCGACTCAGAGATGCGGGTTGCGCGGCCGGTATTTCTTGACGAGCTTCTGGTTGATCTCGGCGGCACCCGGCATGTTGGCGCTGAGATAAACAGGCGCATCGCCTGACTTGGAAAGCTCCGAGGCAACTTCGGCGAAGATCGCGTTGATAACCGTCACCCCGACCGCCGTCGAGACCGGTCCGACCCGAAGCCCGGTGCCTTCGAGATCGACAACGGCATCACCCGGCGGCAGTCCGTTGTCGAGCACGATATCGGCGACCTCGGCGAGCCGCCGGCGGCCATTGGCGATCGCTGTCGAATAGGCGATCGAGGTGATGGCGATCACTTTCGCGCCGATTTCATGCGCGTAGTCCGCGGCCTCGATCGGTGCGGCGTTCACGCCCGAATTGGAGGCAATGATGATGACGTCGCCCGGCTGCATGCCGTATCGCTCCAGCATCGGCCGCACCAGGCCCTGGGTCCGCTCATAGACCGAGCTGATGACCGCTCCTTCGTGCAGCATCGCCGATCCGACGAGCACCGGCACGGTGAAGGCAAGCCCGCCGGCGCGATAGTGCACCTCTTCCGCCAGCATATGCGAATGGCCGGTGCCGAAGACATAGACGCGCTTGTCGCCGCGGGCGGCATCGAGGATCACCGCCGCCGCCTGCGCCATCGGCTCGGCAAGTGCTTGCTTCAGCGTCTCCAGCCGGCCGATCAGATTGGAGAAATAGGCATCCGTGATCGCAGTCATCCCAGGTCTCCCAAAGCAATCCCCGGAAAAGTGCGAAGCGGTTTTCCGTCCGGAATTGCGTAAAAGCAAAAGGTTAGAGCGGTTCTGCGCTTCGTTGAAAGCGGAACCGCTCTTGATGTCAGGCCGCCTCGCCGGCAAGCCAGGTGGCGGTAACGGTCAGGGTATCGGTGAGATGGACGAGATCGGCGCGCGCGCCCGGCGAAAGCTGGCCGCGATCGGCAAGCCTCAGCAAGCGCGCGGGATAGAGGGTCGCCATGCGTAGAGCCTCGGCGAGCGTAAGGTCGAGATAGGTGACGCCGTAGCGGATCGCCGAAATCATATCGACGTCGGAGCCGGCGAGCGTGCCGTCGGAAAGCACCAGCTTCGAGCAGAAACCGCCCCTTTCGCGCCGGACGGTGCGGCCGTTCAGCGTGAACGAATCCTTTTCCGAGCCGACGAGCGACATCGCATCGGTGACGAAGAACAGCTTGCCTTCGCCGCGCTTCGCCCGCAGCGCCGTGCGCAAGGCCTTGGGATCGACGTGATGGCCGTCGGCGATGATCCCGCACCAGGTTGAGGGATGGTCGATCGCCGCACCGACGAGGCCGGGGGCGCGATGCCCTATCTGGCTCATCGCATTAAAGAGATGCGTGACGCCCCGCGCCCCGGCGTCGAAACGTTCCTCTGCCGCCTCGCTCGAACAATCGGAATGGCCGATGCTGACGGTGACGCCGGCTTCTGCAAGCGCGCGCACCTGGGCAACGGTCACCTGTTCGGCGGCAATAGTGACGAGCAGCGTGCCGATCGCTTCGCGCGCCTGAATGAAGGCTTTAACGTCGCGGTCTTCGACCGGCCGCATCAATTCGGCCAGATGCGCGCCTTTGCGCGCCGGCGCCAGATGCGGGCCTTCCAGATGCAGCCCGGCGACGCCGCGATTGGCTTTGACGGCCTCTTTCGCCGCCTCGATCGCGGCAGCCGATGCCTCCGATGTATCGGTAATCAGTGTCGGCAGCAGCGATGTCGTGCCATAGGGCCGGTGCCCGCCGGCGATAATGTCCATCGAGGCAGCTGATGGTTCGTCGTTGAGCATGCGTCCGCCGCCGCCATTGACCTGCGCATCGATGAAGCCGGCCGATAGGATGCCGCCCGCAAGCGTCACCGTCTCGCCGGCAGGCAGATCGTTGCCTGCAACGATTGCTTCGACGCGGCCGTCCGCAACAACGAGCGCCTTATCGTCATGAAAGCGTTCGCCGTCGAAGATGCGGGCGCCGATGAAGATCTTGCGGATCATCAGACCGTCTCCGTCACCTTGAGCAGGTTGGCAGGCCGGTCGGGATCAAAGCCCTTGCGGCGCGTCACCGACTCGATCAGCCGGTAGTAGACGAGCAACGATACCAGCGGATCGAGGAGGCCGTTGCCTGTCGTCGGCACGCGCAGATTGATGCCGGAAAGCGGCTGGGCCGAGAAGCCGACGGTAGTGGCGCCGAGTTTCTGCAGCCGCTCCAGCGCCTTGCCGTTATTGTCGAAGGCCGCATCATCAGGCGCGAAGGCGACGATCGGAAAGCCCGGCTGCACCAGACGCATCGGGCCATGCATCAATTCCGCCAGCGAGAAGGCTTCGGCATGCAGGCCGGAGGTTTCCTTGGCCTTCAGCGCCGCTTCGAGCGCAATCGCGAAGGCCGGGCCGCGGCCGGCCGTATAGAGCGAGGTCGCGTTGAAGAGCACCTCCTCGGCCGCTGTCGTATCGATCCCGGCGGTTGCCGAAAGCGCCTCCGGCAGCTTGGCGAGCGCGGCCTGCAGGCCGGACGCACCGCCGATCGCAGCCGTCACGCCGGAAAGGGCGGCGACGGAGGCGATGAAGGATTTCGTCGCCGCGACGCTCTTTTCCGCGCCGGCATTGAGGCCGAGAACGATATCCGCCTGCTTGGCGAGCGGGCTGTCGGTGACGTTGACGACGGCGATCGTCGTCGCCCCGCCCTTCTTCGCCGCCTCCTGCAGCGCCACGATGTCGGGGCTCGCACCCGACTGCGAAACGGTGAAATGCACGCCGCCCTTCAGCTGGAGGGCAGCGCCATAGACGGAAGCGATCGACGGGCCGACCGATGCGACCGGAACGCCGCAGCTGATTTCGAAGAGATATTTGAAGAAGGTGGCGGCATGGTCCGAGGAACCGCGCGCCGCCGTCGTCACCACGCTCGGGCGGGTCGACGAAAACAGCCGGGCGATCTCGGCAAAGACCGGCTTTTCCTTTTCGAGAAGCGTTGCCACCACCTCCGGCGATTGGCCGGCTTCCTGCAGCATCAGCGACTGGTTTTCACTCATGGTTCATCTCCAATTCTCAATTCCGCAACGAAATCATAGGCATCACCGCGATAATGCGAGCGGGTGTATTCGACGACGCGCTGATCTTCCAGGCGCGAAACACGTTCGATCAGGAGCGCCGGCGCGCCAGCCTTGACGTTCAGCATCGCGGCGTAGGACGCATCGAGCGTCACGGCGGTCAGGCGCTGCAGCGCGCGCACCGGCCGATGGCCGTTCGCCGCCAGCGCATCGTAGAGCGATCCTTCGCCGCCGGCATCGCCGCCGAGGAACTTGACCGGCACCACGGCCCGCTCGATCGCCAGCGGCAGTCCGTCGGCGAGGCGCAGTCGGCCGAGCCTCAGAACCGGCTCGTCGCTGCCGAGGCCGAGCAGGAAGGATTCCTCCGGCGACGGCGTGTTGACCTCCCGCGACAATATCCGTGCGGCCGGCAGACGCCCGCGCGAGCGCATGTCGGCGGAGAAGGAGGAGAGCCGCCAGAGCGACTGTTCCATGCGCTCCACCTTGCTCGATACGAAAGTACCGCTTCCGTGGCGCGATTCCAGTGCGCCTGATGCCATGAGATCGCGATAGGCGGTGCGCACGGTGACGCGGCCGAGCTTCAGGGCCTCGGCGAGATCACGCTCGCCCGGCAGCGCCGTGCCGGGCTTCAGCAGGCCTTCCTGAATGAGGCTGGTCAGCGCCTGCGCCAGCCGCTTGTAGAGCGGGCCGGTCAGAGCTTCGTCGCGCAGCCCGCGTCTGCTCAATTCCGCTATCAGACTGGTTCTATCCATGGAGATACAATAGAACCTATTTAGAACCAATCGACAAGACCAAATCGCCTGCTGACAAGAAAAAACCCTCTCCGGGCCGGAGAGGGTTCATAGCGGTGAAATTTGACAGCCGTGCGTCCCGAGGACGCTCAGCTCTTGGTGAAGATATAATCCGTCTCCTGGCGCAGCACCTCGCCCGGGCGCAGGACCGCATTCGGGAAACCCTCGTGATTGATGGCATCCGGCCAGACCTGCGTCTCCAGGCAGAAGCCGGCGAACGGGCCGTATTTGCGCCCGCCGAGGCCGGGAGCCCCTGTGTTGAGCTTGAAGCCGGCATAGAACTGCACGCCCGGCTCGGTGCTGCGCACCTCAAGCGACACGCCGGAATAGAGGCTGCGGGCAAGCACGACGCTACGCTTGGCGGTGCGTTCGCGCGACAGGCAGAAATTATGGTCGTACAGCGCCTGCTCGCTGCCGACGAAACGCTTCATCGGCGCCATTTCGCGGAAATCGAACTCCGTGCCAGCGACGGAACGGATCTCGCCGGTCGGCACCTGCTTCTCGTCGGTCGGCAGATAGTGATCGGCTGCGATCATGATGTCATGGCCGAGCGCGTCATCGCGGCCGTCGAGATTGAAATAGGCGTGCTGGCAGACATTGGCGAGCGTCGGCTGATCGCTGGTCGATTCATAGGTGATCGACAATTCGCCGTTGCCATGCACCCAGAACGTTGCCTGGATGGTGCAATTGCCGGGATAGCCGGCGCGGCCGTCGGGATCGACGATCTTCATCACCAGGCGGTCGACGTCGTGCTCGACGATCGTCCAGTTACGCTTGGCGATATTGTCGCTGCCGCCATGCAGGTGGGTGACGCCGTTTTCGTTCGGCTCGAGTTGATAATCCTTGCCGTCGAGCGTGAACCTGCCGCCGCCGACGCGGTTGGCGCAGCGGCCGGGCGTCGCGCCGAAATAGGCCGAATGGACGGGATAGCTGTCGAAATCCTCGAAACCGAGCTGCAGCGGCGCATCATGTCCTTCGAGGCGCAGATCCTGGATCACCGCGCCCCAGGTGATGATCTTGGCCGTCAGCCCGCCGCCCTTGATGACGACACGGTGGACGGTCTCGCCCGCCTTCGTTTGCCCGAAAACTTCCCGCTCCAACTTATCCGACATGATCGACTGTCCATTCTATGCACGTCCGATGAAGACGCGCGGCTATAGGGTTCGGAGGGGAACCTGCCCGCATTTGCTCCAAACCGCAACCGGGCAGATCAGAAAGAAACGCCGCTCAGAGGTCCATGCCGATCTCTTCGACGTCATAGGGCGTCGTCTGATAGATCTCGTTGATCCAGTTGCCGAACAGGAGATGCGCATGGCTGCGCCAGCGGTTCTGCGGCGGAAGGGCGGGATCGTTATGCGGGAAGTAATTGTGCGGCATCTTGATCGGCACGCCGGCATTGACGTCGCGGAAATACTCGTCGGAGAGCGAGGTGGAATCATATTCGACGTGGTTGAACATGTAGAGCCGCCGGCCTCGCTTTTCGTGTACAAGGCAGACGCCCATCTCGCTGGATTCCATCAGGATCTCCAGGCTGTCCGATTTCTCGATATCGGCGCGGCGCACCTCGGTCCAGCGTGACACCGGCACTTCGAAATTGTCGGAGAAACCGTTGAGATAGATCGAGGAGGGCTTCAGGTTCCGGTGACGATAGACGCCGAAGGCCTTCTCCTTGAGCTCGTACTTCGGAACGCCGTGGAAGTGATAGATCGCCGCCATCGCGCCCCAGCAGACGTTCATCGTCGAATGGACGTTGGTTTCCGTCCAGTCGAGAATCTCCTGCATCTCTTTCCAATAGGTGACGTCCTCATAGGGCAGAAGCTCGATCGGCGCGCCGGTGATGATGAAACCGTCGAATTTACGCTGCTTTACCTCTTCCCAGGTCTGGTAGAAGGCAAGCAGGTGATCTTCGGAGGTATTCTTCGCCTTGTGCCCGCCGATGCGGATGAGCGACAGTTCCACCTGCAGCGGCGAAGCGCCGACGAGCCGCGCCATCTGCACTTCGGTCTTGATCTTGTTCGGCATCAGGTTGAGCAGCCCGATCTGCAGCGGTCTTATATCCTGACGGATCGCCATCGTCTCGGTCATCACCCGAACACCCTCTTGAACCAGGGTTTCGAAGGCAGGCAGCGTATCGGGGATCTTGATGGGCATTGCGGTCACTCGATCAAAAACAAAAAACCGGCGGCGACAAAAAATCGCTACCGGTCCGCACGCGGCCCTTTAGCGAATTTTTTAACGTGGCTGCAAGCCGGCCGGCCAAATCACCACGGAGTGTCTAATTAGCCCCAGTCGGGCGACGAATCAACTGCCGAATGCATGGGCGAGCGGCCCGTGCAAGCATCATCACAGTTTAATGACTGATAGAATCTGTTGATAGACCGGTAACGCCACCATGTTAATAATGAGGGGTATGGGCGGTGTTGGAAAAGCGTGATGGCAGATAAAAGCAAGGGGAGGCCGGGCATCCGAAGGCAGGATGGGGTAGGGTATGATTTCAGCCTGACATATCGCCTCGGAGTGATGTTCTCAGCATTCTGGAATTCTGAAGTGCGTGGCAAGGTGCTGTTTCTGGCGACCGTGCTGATCCTCGTCATCCTGGCGACCGCCTATGGCCAGGTGATTCTCAACGAATGGAACGCCCCATTCTACGATTCGCTCGAGCGCCGCGACCTCGGCGAATTCTTCCACCAGCTCGAAATCTTCGCGATGATTGCCGGCACGCTGCTGCTGCTCAACGTGCTGCAGGCCTGGCTGAACCAGATGACCGCGCTCTATATGCGCGAGGGCCTGTCGCGCGATCTCGTCGACCAGTGGCTGAAGCGGAAGCGGGCGCTGCGGCTCGCCTCCAGCGGCCTGATCGGCGTTAATCCGGACCAGCGCTTGCATGAGGATTCCCGCAATCTCGCCGAAAGCACGACAGGCCTCGTGCTCGGCTTGCTGCAATCGACCATTCTTCTGGTGAGCTTCATCGGCGTGCTCTGGGAGCTGTCGAGCGGCTTTATCTTCCATATCAGCGGCCACAGTTTCTCCATTCCGGGCTACATGGTCTGGGCGGCGATCTTCTACGCCGCCTCCGCTTCGGTGCTGAGCCAGGTCGTCGGCCGCAAGCTGGTGAAGCTCAATGCCGACCGCTTCTCGAAAGAGGCCGAGCTTCGCTTCACGCTGATGCATGCCAACGAAAACATGCCGGCGATCACCGTCGCCCGCGGCGAGGAGAACGAGCGCCGGCGCATCAATACCGACATCAGTTCGGTGCTGAGGGTCGTCAAGCGGCTCGCCATGGCCAATACCAATCTCACCTGGGTCTCGGCCGGCTACGGCTGGTTGGTGATCGTCATCCCGATCATCGTCGCCGCCCCCGCCTATTTCTCCGGCGGCCTCACTCTCGGCCAGCTGATGATGTCCGTCGGCGCCTTCAACCAGGTCAACACGGCGCTGCGCTGGTACGTCGCCAATTTCGGCCCGATCGCCGAGTGGCGCGCCACGCTGATGCGCGTCACCGATTTCCGCCAGGCCTTGCTCGACATGGACGAGGACTTCGATGTGAAGGACAGCATCGCCTATGAGAACACCGCGCCCGACACGCTGACCCTGAAAAATGTGGTCATCAACGCGAAGGTGGGCGAAGACATCGAGGAATGCGGCGGCTTCCGCCTGCGCGAAACCGATGTCGTGATCAAATCAGGCGAAAAAATCATGATCAACGGCGACCACAGCGTCAATCGCAAGCTGCTGTTCCAGGCGATGGCCGGCCTGTGGCCATGCGGCAGCGGCACGATGGGCCTGCCGCCGGCCGATGACATGCTGTTGGTTCCGCAGATCGCCTATGTCCCCGGGGGAACGCTGCGCGAAGCGCTGGCCTTCCCGGAAAGCCCCGATGCCTATGAGAAAGCGGCCGTCGAGGCGGCTCTGGAAAAGGCCGGCCTGCACTCGCTGATCGCAAGGCTCGACACCCGCGCCCGCTGGGACAAGCTGCTCGACGGCGACGAACAGAAGGCGATCGGCTTTGCCCGGCTGCTTCTCGTGCGCCCGCGCTGGATCGTCTTCGACGAAGTGCTGGAGGGCATGGAGCCGGAATGGCAGGAAACCATGTGCAGCGTGCTGACCTCCATGCCTGAGACCGGCATGATCTATATCGGCCGTTCGGAAACCTATCTCGAGGCCCTGCAGCCCCGCGTCCTGCATCTGCAAGCCCTGCCGGCAAAATCCGAAGCGCCGCCCGTCGTCCAGACCGGCGCCAGCGCCAGTGCGGGCACCGCGGCCGTTCCCGCGCCGGCGCTTTAGAACAGCCCGTCACATCGGCGGCGTGATGCCGTTGAGGCCGACGGCGACCTGGCTGGCTGAAATGCTGCCATCCGCCGCCTTCTCGCCGGTGACGATGACGCCGGCGCCGGCCTTCAGATCATCCTTGGTCGCGGGCGCCAGGGTGACGATCGGCGTGGCGTCGGCGATGGTGATGGTCTTTTCCTTGCCCTGATAGGTCAGCGTGATCGTGTGGCCATCGACGGATTTGACAGCATTGCTGACGGTCGCGTTGGTCATCTGGCTGTTCGGCTGAGCATCCCAGGGACGGTTGCCCTCGCCGGTCCCCTTCATCGACGCCGGAAAGATCAGCACTTCGATCGCCCCATCCGGGCCGCTGCCCTTCGGAAGCGAGGCCACGCCGACGAAATCGCCGGGCTTGATATCCTCGACCGAAGCCTGCTTGACGCCGCTGACCTTCCAGCCGGCTTTTAGCGCAATCGTCGCATCGCTACCGTCGCGCGTCTTGACGACAAGCTTATCGCCGCTGAGGCTTTCGATTGCGCCGCGAAGGCGAATGCGCTCGCCATCCTGCGAGTAAGCAGCCTGCGATAGGGCGAGCGCGGCGAAGCCGCCGGCGGCAAGTGTTCTGTAAAAATGGGAATGGGGCTTGCGAGACATATGACCTTCCTTGGTCGCCATTGCGATCGGCATGTCCCCGGCTGCCGGACGGCACCTTATGCCGCACGGCGATACACAGGCGAATCAAGGAAAGGTGAGCCGTCGAAACTGGGAAGGCTCAGCCCTCCAGCTCCTCCCGCAGCATTTCGAGCTCCAGCCATTCCTCTTCCATCTTCGTGAGACCGGCACGCAGCTTCTCCATCTCGGCGGCCAGCCGGTTGAAGGCGGCGGGGTCGCGGGTGAAGAGGTTGGGATCGGCCATCACCTGTTCGCGCTTGGCGATCTCGGCCTCGGCCTTGGCCATCTCCTTGGGCAGGTTTTCCAGCGCGAATTTCTGCTTGAAGGAAAGCTTGCTCTTCGAGCCGCCGCCGGATGGTGCTGCCTCCTGCGTCTTCGGCTTCTCCGCCGCCTTCTCGGCCTTCCTGCGCTCTTCGAGCGCGCCCTTGCGCTGCGCCAGCATGTCGGTGTAGCCGCCGGCATATTCGATCCACCGGCCGTCGGGCGCATCCGGCACGGCCGGCGCGATCGTCGACGTCACGGTGCGGTCGAGGAAATCGCGGTCGTGGCTGACGAGGATGACGGTGCCGGGAAAACCGGCGACGATTTCCTGCAGGAGGTCAAGCGTCTCGATGTCGAGATCGTTGGTCGGTTCGTCGAGGATCAGCAGGTTTGCCGGACGCGAGAGAATGCGCGCCAGCATCAACCGGGCGCGCTCGCCGCCGGAGAGGCTCTTGATCGGCGTGCGCGCCTGTTCCGGCTGGAACAGGAATTCCTTCATGTAGCCGGTGACGTGGCGCTGCTCGCCGTTGACGAGCAGGTTTTCGCCGCGCCCGTCGGTCAGGTAATTGGCGAGCGTATCCTCGGGATCGAGATCCTCGCGCTTCTGGTCGAGCGTGGCGATCTCCAGATTGGTGCCGAGCTTCACCGCGCCGCTGTCGGGAGAAAGCTGCCCCGTCAACATTTTCAGGAGGGTCGTCTTGCCGGCGCCGTTCGGCCCGACCAGGCCGATGCAATCGCCGCGATGCACCCGGATCGAGAAGGGCGTAACGATCGCGCGGTCGCCGAAGCTCTTGGTGATCTTGTCGGCCTCGATGACCAGCTTGCCGGATTCCTGCGCGTCCGAAGCCGTCGCCTGCACGATGCCCTGCGGCCCCTTGTGGCCGCGATATTGCGAACGCATCGTCTGCAGCTCGCCGAGGCGGCGCATATTGCGCTTGCGCCGCGCCGTGACGCCGTAGCGCAGCCAATGCTCCTCGCGCTCGATCGCCTTGCCGAGCTTGTGCTGCTCCAGCTCCTCGGCTTCCAGCACCTGGTCGCGCCAGGCCTCGAAATGCGCAAAACCTCTGTCGAGCCGGCGCGAGGCGCCGCGGTCGAGCCAGACGGTTGCCGTCGAGACCTTTTCGAGGAAACGCCGGTCGTGCGAGATCAGCACCAGGGCGCTGCGCGTCTTCTGCAGCTCGCCTTCCAGCCATTCGATTGTGGGAAGGTCGAGATGGTTGGTCGGCTCGTCGAGCAGGAGAATGTCCGGTTCCGGCGCCAGCACGCGGGCAAGGGCTGCCCGGCGCGATTCGCCGCCCGAAAGGTTTTTCGGATCTTCCTCGCCGGTCAGTCCGAGATGGGACAGAAGATAGGTGACACGATAGGGATCATCCCCCGGCCCAAGCCCGGCTTCGGCATAGGCCTGAACCGTGCTGAAGCCGGCAAAATCCGGCGCCTGTTCGAGATAACGCACCGTCGAGGAGGGATGGCGGAAAACCTCGCCGGACTGCGCCTCGACGAGGCTGGCGGCGATCTTCAGCAGTGTCGATTTGCCCGAGCCGTTCCGCCCGACGAGACAGATCTTGTCGCCGGGCTCGACCTGCAGGGAAGCGCCCGCCAGCAGCGGCGCGCCGCCGAAGCTCAGGAAGATATCGTCGAGTTTCAGAATGGGAGGGGCCAAAAATCAGACTCCGGAAAGATCATAGGGTCGGGCAAGCACGATCGCCCGGCCGCTGCCGAGCGTGAAGCGAACCTTGCCTTCCGCGACATTGGAAATGGTGCGCGACGAGCCGAAAGGCAGATGAAAATCTGTCAGCGGATAACGCGCATTTTCGATGGAAAGCCCCTTCAGCTCACTGAAACCGGGAACGGAAAACAGGCTGCCCTTGGGAAGGTCCAGTTCGATCGTGCCGGCAAGCAGCGGCACCGCCTCTTCCCTGCCGGAGGTCAGCAGCACGTCGAAACCCTCTTCGGCGAGACTGACGGCCGACAGCAGATGCTGAAGCGCATGGTCGGAGCGTTCGCCGCCGAGCGCGCCGACGAGGACAAGACGCCGGGCGCCCCGCGCGATCGCCTCCGACACCGCGATTTCGCCGTCCGTCGCCGCCTTTGCCGTGGGATAAGGCTGTTTCGGTACGTGGGGAAATGCGTCGTCCAGATCGGGCGGCGTCGAATCGAAATCGCCGACCCAGAGCTCCGGCGTGACACCGAGCGCCGCCGCATGCCGCATGCCGCCGTCGGCGGCGATGAAACGGCTGCCGGCGACGACATGGCGCAGGCGCTCCGTCAGGCTGAGTTCGCCGCCGAGCAGAATGGTGAAAGTGGATTGGCTCATGGGCATTGCCCTTAGCGCAAACGGGGGGTCGAGGGGAAGGGGCCGATGGATCGGCGGTCTTGCCTCAGCCCGGCGTATCCTTGTCGCGCGACAGGAAGACCGCCTCGTAACCGCCGATGAAGCTTTCAAAAAGGGCTGCGAAGCGTTCGACATCCTCCTGCGGCCAGTCGGAGACGATTTCGGAGATGATCGCCAATTTCTGCGCGAGGATCGCGGCAAGCAGGTCCTGGCCGGCCGGCGTGATGACGACGACGATCCGCCGCGCGTCGGCCTGCGAGGCCTCGCGGCGCAGCACGTTGCGCCCGACCATCTCGGCCACCACCCGGCTTGCCCGTGACGGATCGATGCGCAGGATCTCCGCGATCACGCCGACCGTGACCTCACCGGCCGGCTGCGCCCTGCGCACAGCATCGAGCACATCAAGATGCGAAAGCTCCAGGCCCGGCGCCGCACTCTGGATCGCCAGCCGTCCGATCAGCCGCCGTCCGGTCATCAGCCGCATGCGCGCCATGCTCCGGCCGATGCGCGGCACGTTTTCGCCGTCCGGATCGGCCGGGCTTTTCGACAGGTTCTTCGTCATCGCTTCATTCATCATAGGACCATAACAGAGCGGACTCGGAAAATGAATATGCTGGTGTCATTCATGTGCCATTGACAATTATATGCTAATAGCATATAAAGACATCTCAAACCGGAATGTCATCCCCATGGACATGCAACTCGCGCCTGCGCCGCTCGTGACGGATCCCCGTCGCCGGCTCATCCTCTTCTTCTTCCTGATGACGGCCATGTTCATGGCGACGCTTGATAATCAGATCGTTTCCACGGCGCTGCCGACCATTGTCGGCGAATTCGGCCATCTCGAGCGCTTCGGCTGGATCGGTTCGGCCTATCTCCTGTCGCTCAGCGCCGTCATGCCGCTCTACGGC
The DNA here is from genome assembly GCF_002211395.1 of Rhizobium sp. R339. Taxonomy (NCBI): domain Bacteria; kingdom Pseudomonadati; phylum Pseudomonadota; class Alphaproteobacteria; order Hyphomicrobiales; family Rhizobiaceae; genus Rhizobium; species Rhizobium sp. R339. The sequence goes on along the minus strand of NZ_LOKV01000025.1, from coordinate 119,801 downwards.
AAGCTCGGCGATCTCTTCGGCCGCAAATATGTGATGATGACGGCGATCGCGATCTTCACGGTCGGCTCGGCGGTCTGCGGCCTTGCGGTCTCGATGAACACGCTGATCGCCGCGCGCGTGCTGCAGGGCCTTGGCGGCGGCGGCATCATGGTCTCGATCTTCTCCGTCAACGCGGACCTTTTCGAGCCGCGGGAGCGGGCGCGCTATCAAAGCTATTCCAGCCTCGTGCTGATGGCGTCGGGCGCGATCGGCCCGGTGCTCGGCGGCACGATGAGCGATCTCTTCGGCTGGCGCTCGATCTTCCTGGTCAACGTGCCGATCGGCTTCATCGTGCTCACCGGCCTCGCCTTCATGCTGCCCTACCGAAAGCCGCATCGCCGCCCCAAGATCGATTATGCCGGCGCGCTCCTGCTCGCGCTCACCACGACGAGCATCGTGCTCGCGACCGACAGCAGCGAATTGTTCGGCGCGTTGATCTCGCCGCAGAGTATCGGCATCGTCGCCTTCGGCGCCGTCTGCGCCGTCGCCTGGGTCCTCGTCGAGCGCCGCGCGCTGGAGCCGATCGTGCCCCTGCAGCTCTTTCGCAATTCGACCTTCAGCCTGCTCCTGGTGATCTCGGTCATGGGCGGCGCCATCGCCATCGGCATGGTCAACTATCTCGCGCTCTTCCTGCAGACCACGACCGGCCTTTCACCCTCCGCCGCCGGCCTTCTCTTCATTCTGCTGACCGGCGGCCTCGTCTGTGGATCGCTGTCCGCGGGACGCATCATCTCGACGACCGGGCGCTACAAGCCCTTCGCCATCGCAAGCCTCTCCTGCAGCGCCATTGCCTTCGCCCTGATGTCGCAGGTCCACGCGGGAACGCCGATCGCCTTGATCGGCGCCATCATGATGCTGCATGGCATCGGCATCGGTCTTGCACAGCAGGTTCCCGTCATCGGCGTGCAGAATGCCGCACCCGCCCGCGACGTCGGCGCCGCGACCGGCGCGGTAACGCTGTCGCGCATGGGAGGCGCCTCGATCGCCATTTCCATCTATGGCGCCATCATCGCCTCCGGGCTTGGCAAGGTCGGCATCTCCATTCCCGGCGTCGCTGACATCGAGCAGCTGACGCCGAAGATGATGGCCTCCCTTCCCGAGGCCAGCCGCCAGGCCGTCGCCGATCTCTATGCCGCCGCCTTCTCGCCGCTCTTCATGACTTCCTGCGCCATCGCCCTCACCGGTCTCGTCGCCGCAATCCTATTGAAGCCGGTGCAGCTGCCTCGCGCCGGCAAGACGGCGGCGCAAACGCCGGCCGCGGAAGCTGCGGAATAGCCGAATCGCCGGAATGCTTCATCGGAAGAGGTTCGGCATTCACCGCATCCATCCTCAGTTGTAAAATTCCCGCGAGATTGCCTTCGCCGGGCCGGTTGCTTCAATCGGCCCGTTCTTTTTCCGCGCCGCCGACGAATCTCATCCTAGTGATGGAACTTTCGCCATAATTTCATCCGAGCGAAGAGAGCTTCAACCTCTGAGGCATTGCCAAAATGCAACGCCGCCACATTTAAACAGAGTCTCGCTATGCAACCGATGCGTAAATCAGCTACAGCAACGACTTGTATCGGCCGTTTGTGCAGCGCGAGATCAGGGGTAGGCACCTGTTGAATTCCCCTTGCCACGGCCGGTCCGAACATGCGGCAAACCGGCAAAACAGCGACATGATGCGGAGAACCAGACTGGACTGCTTGACGACGTGGACATCGCCCGCGCTTTCCAGTGATGCCGTTTCCGCGCCGCGCCGCTTCGCGCGTCGCCTGATGCTGGTTTCGGCCATGGCAGTCGCGCTGAACGGTTGTCAGTCGCTGATCGAACAGTCCTATCAGCCGAGCGTGTCGCCGTCTTCCAATCCGCAGATCGTCGACGAAGTGCAGAAGAACGATCCGCGCGCTGCGATGGGCGCCCGCGAGCATCCGCGCATCGTGGCAAGCTATGGCGGCGAATATAAGGATGCCAAGACCGAGCGGCTCGTCGCCCGCATCGCCGGCGCGCTGACGGCGGTATCGGAAAATCCGAGCCAGTCGTATCGCATCACCATCCTCAATTCGCCGGCGATCAACGCCTTCGCGTTGCCGGGCGGCTATCTCTACGTCACCCGCGGCCTGCTTGCGCTGGCCAACGACGCCTCCGAAGTCGCGGCCGTATTGTCGCACGAAATGGGCCACGTGACCGCCAACCACGGCATCGAGCGGCAGAAGCGCGAAGAGGCCGAGGTCATTGCCAGCCGCGTCGTCGCCGAGGTCCTGTCGAGCGATATTGCCGGCAAACAGGCGCTTGCCCGCGGCAAGCTGCGGCTTGCCGCTTTCTCCCGCCAGCAGGAACTGCAAGCCGACGTGATCGGCGTGCGCATGCTCGGCGAAGCCGGCTACGATCCCTATGCCGCCGCCCGCTTCCTCGATTCCATGGCGGCCTACAGCCGCTTCATGTCGGTCGACCCCGAGGCCGACCAGAGCCTGGACTTCCTGTCGAGCCATCCGAATTCCGCCCAGCGCATCGAGCTTGCCCGCACCCACGCCCGCGCCTTCGGCCAGGAAGGCTCCGTCGGCGACAAGGGCCGCGACTATTATCTCGACGGCATAGACGGCCTGCTCTATGGCGACAGCCCAGAAGAGGGCTATGTCCGTGGCCAGACCTTCCTGCATGGCGGCCTCGGCATCCGCTTCGACGTGCCGCCGGACTTCAAGATCGACAACAAGGTCGAAGCGGTCATGGCGACCGGCCCGAACGATATCGCCGTCCGCTTCGACGGCGTTGCCGACAACCAGAACCAGAGCCTGACCAATTATATCTCCAGCGGCTGGGTGACCGGCCTCGATCCGTCGACCATCCAGCCCGTCACCATCAACGGCATGGAAGCCGCGACCGCCCGCGCAAGCGCCGACCGCTGGGATTTCGACGTTACCGTCATCCGCAACAATTCGCAGATCTTCCGCTTCCTGACGGCCGTCCCGAAAGGCAGCGACGCCCTCGAACCGACCGCGAACGTCCTGCGCGCAAGCTTCCGGCGCATGACGCCGGCCGAGACCGCCTCGCTGAAGCCGCTGCGCATCCGGGTCGTCACCGTCCGTCCGGGCGAGAACATCTCGACGCTTGCCGCCCGCATGATGGGCACCGATCGCAAGCTCGATCTTTTCAAGCTCATCAACGCCCTGCCGACGGGTGCGGCGGTTTCGCCCGGCGATCGCGTCAAAATCATCGCCGAATAAAAAAGCCCGGCTCGCGCCGGGCCAGTCAGTGCTGCTGGAAGGTAAAGACGTTCAGGCGTAGGCCGCCATATGCGGGTCGGCGCTGACGAGCGCGCTGCGAAGCTTCTCCATCGCCCGGCTTTCGATCTGGCGCACCCGTTCCTTGGAAATGCCGAGATCGGCGCCGAGCTCTTCGAGCGTGGCGCCGTCTTCCGCCAGACGCCTTGCGCTGATGATCTTCATCTCGCGTTCGTTGAGGTGTTTCAGGGCCGAGGCGAGCCAGACGCGGCGGCGCTCGCCGTCGATCATGTTGGAAACCTGTTCGTCCGGCAGGGGATCGTCGCTGACGAGGAAATCCATCTTCTCCGCACTCTCCGCATCGCCGGAGACCGACGGCGCCTGCAGCGAAGCATCATTGCCGGAAAGCCGCGCATCCATCGTCTGCACATCGGCGAGGCTGACGCCCAGCGCCGCGGCGATCTCCTGATGAATGGATTGCAGCGTCAGCTGCGTGTCGCCCTTGGCAAGCTTGGCGCGCAGACGGCGCAGATTGAAGAACAGCGCCTTCTGCGCCGAGCTCGTGCCGCCGCGCACGATCGACCAGTTGCGCAGGATATAGTCCTGGATCGAGGCCCGGATCCACCAGCTGGCATAGGTCGAAAAGCGCACGTCGCGCTCCGGCTCGAAACGGGCTGCAGCCTCCAGCAGGCCGACATAGCCCTCCTGCACGAGATCGCTCATCGGCAGGCCGAAATTGCGGAACTTGCCGGCCATGGAAATGACGAGACGCATATGGGCCATGGCGATCTGGTTGCGCGCGCCGCGGTCGTCGTGATCCTTCCAGCGGGTGGCGAGATCGTGTTCTTCCTGACGGGCGAGATAGGGAGCGGCCATCGCGATTTTGATCATGCGCCGATCTGCAGACATGTTCTTCATTTCGATCTCCTGAAACAGGCCTCTCGCCCAAAATGAACAATAAAACTCACATTCCGGAACATCGCTGTCCGGACCGAATCGGTTCTGAATGCATAAAAGGCCTCGCCCCTGGACTTTTCAGGGGGAGGCCCTATGTCTCATCATGTGCCGGTAAGACGGCTGGGCTGGACCTGTTTCTTCACGTTGCCGGATGGGCAAGACTGAAAAGGCATGCTCCGCTCCTCATCGAACATTGACGGAATAGCGGTTCGCCCGTCGAGGCATTGCCTGGCGAGCAGTCCGCAATTACGTGTGTTAACGCGCCAGCACGGAAAAAGTTCCAATAAAAAACCCGGCTCGAAGGCCGGGTTTTTTGATGGAGTAGACAGGCCGCCTTATGCGGCTTCGTCCTGCGAATCGTCCTCTTCGATTGCCTTGCCGCGCTTCGGCCCCTTGTTGAGATTGGTCTCGACGAGGCGGACGGCTTCGGTTTCCGACATCTTGTTGACGGCGGCAATTTCACGCGCCATGCGGTCGAGTGCAGCTTCATAGAGCTGGCGCTCGGAATAGGACTGCTCGGGCTGGTTCTCGGCACGATAGAGATCGCGCACGACCTCAGCGATGGAAATCAGATCGCCGGAATTGATCTTGGCATCATATTCCTGGGCGCGGCGGGACCACATGGTGCGCTTGACGCGTGCCTTGCCCTGCACGACCTTCAAAGCACGCTCGACGAAATCCGTTTCCGACAGCTTGCGCATACCGATGCTCATGGCCTTCGCGACCGGCACCTTGAGGCGCATCTTGTCCTTTTCGAAATCGATAACGAAAAGTTCGAGCTTCATGCCGGCGACTTCTTGCTCTTCGATAGCGGTGATGGTACCGACGCCATGAGCGGGGTAGACGATCGATTCACCGGTCTTGAAGCCGTGACGTGCTGTAGAAGGCTTTTTCTGCTGAGTCGTCATTCTATTCAAAAACTCCCTGTTACGCTTCCGGCGGCGGCCGGAGCCGGGTCAGTCAGGCCCGGATGAGACGGGTAGATCCGTCGGGTGACTTCACTCTGGTCCCATCAGGCAAAAGCAAATATGTCTTGCGCGCGATCTTGGGATGCGACGCTCAAGGCGTTGATATGTCACGGAAACCGTGGGACGGATTTGTTTTGCTTTCGTGATGGTTTTGGGCATGCGTCATGCCACAAATGGAACAGTGCACGAAACCTATCACAAAAATATGAGGAAATCAATAATTTGCTTCGCTTGAGTCATGCCGGCAACACACGTCACCCATATGCCAGGCGCAGGATTTAAAACGTTTCACCGCACGGCCGCCCGAATTCGGGCGCCGAATGTGACGGTTCCTCAGTCGCCGGAACCGGGCTTCTCCGAGAAATACTTCTCGAACTTTCCGGTCTCGCCATCCATTTCCTTGGCCTCGGGCAACGGATCCTTCTTGACCGTGATGTTCGGCCAGATGCTGGCATATTCCGTGTTGATCTTCAGCCACTTATCAAGGCCCGGCTCGGTATCCGGCTTGATCGCCTCGGCGGGACATTCCGGCTCGCAGACGCCGCAATCGATGCATTCGTCGGGATGGATGACGAGGAAGTTCTCGCCTTCATAGAAGCAGTCGACAGGGCAGACTTCCACGCAATCGGTGTATTTGCACTTGATGCAATTGTCGGTCACGACATAGGTCATGAAGAACTCCAGGATTTCCACGCAGAGGGGGCCGGGCAACCTGGAACGTCGCGCCTATCCCCGTGCCGGAGGAACAGCGTAGGCAGGCTTGAGAGGCAAGCACGCGGTCCGGCGGGTTGTCAGTCACGTATCGGCTTTGGCGCCGGATTTCAAGGATAAACGATCTGCAAAAGCCCCCGCCGCAGGCAGAGTTTTCTAATCCTCGTCCGACATCAGCTTGTCGATCGCGCGTCTTTCCTTTTTGGTGGGACGGCCGCTGCCGGTCGCTCTGATCGCCTGCTCGTAAGGGGTGAGGCGTTTTGCCTCACCTGGCGGCGGGGACAGGTCTTCGTAGAGCAGCCGTGCCTCCTCGTAAGGCCCTCGCCGCTCGCCGGCAAGGCGTACGACGAGAACGACGTCGCGCCGCTCGAGCGTCAGCTCGATGCGGTCTCCCGGCTTGACCATCTGGCTCGGCTGGCTGCAGCGCTCGCCGTTGATGCGCACGTGGCCCGACTGCACATGGCTCTGCGCCAGCGAGCGCGACTTCAGCATGCGCGTGAAGAACAGCCATTTATCGATGCGCTGGCGCGAACCGTTTGCCGGCTGTGTCTCCCCGCTCATGATTACTTCTTCATCTGCTCCTTGAGGGCAGCGAGCTTGGCAAAAGGCGAATCCGGATCGATCGGCTTCTCCTTGCGCGGCGGCTTGGCCTCGAAGCGCAGCGGCTGCGAGCCGCGATTGTTGTTGCGATCGTTGCGATCATTACGCTCGCCGCGATCCTTGCGGTCGCCACGGTCTTGTCGGTCGCCGCGCGGCTGGTCGCCTCGTGGCTGGTTGTTGCGATCGCCTCTTGCCTGCTGCGGCCTGCCGCCGTCGCCATCCTTGGCGCGGTTGTGGCGATTGTTGTCGCGGCCGTCACCGCCGCGATTGCCTTCGCCGCCACCTGGGCGGCGATTTCGCTCGCCGCGTTCCTGGTTCTGGCCGCGTTCCTGGCCTTGACCGCCACGGCGTTCGCCGTGGCCGCCGCGCGCCTGGCGCTGGTTGTCGTTGCGGCCGCCGAGACGCCACAGAAAAACAGGCTTCGGTTCGACCGGCTCGCCGGCTTCCTCAGCAGCGGATCCCTCCGCCGGAGCGGCTGCCTCAGCTGCTTCGGTGGGCGCCTGGGTCTCGCTGGTGTCCGCGACCGACGCATCGGCAGCAGCCGCCGCCTCAGTTGCGGGCGCTTCGGCAGCGGTCTCCTCCGCCGATGCATCGGCGTCGTCGTGATCGGCCTTTTCGGCCGTCTCGTCCGCCGGCGTTTCCGCAGAGGCGGCAGGCGCGGACGCCGTATCCTGCGCCGCAAGATGGGCAGACGCTTCCTCAGCCTTCACGGCATCGGCGCGATAGCCGAGACCCTTGAGGATTTCCTCCATATCCTCGAGCGTCGCGCCGAGGATCGACAGCATTGCCGTCGTCGTCGTGAAGCGGCGGCCGTCATAAGCGCCTTCCGGACGATTGCTCTGGCCGGGCTTCCATTGCAGCAGCGGACGGATGATGTCCGCCAGCCGTTCGAGAATATCGATACGCACGGCGCGCTTGCCGAGGAAACGGAAGCCGGCGAGCTTGTAGAACATCCGCTCGAAGCTCGGATCGGTGACGACGGAGGTGCGCCCGGCCGCAAGCACCGGAATGAGATCGCCGTAGCCGGGCTTGTCCAGACCATCGTTCTTCAGCGCCCAGAGCAGCGTGATGAGTTCGGCCGGAGCCGGCTTCAGAAGTGCGGGAACGAAAATGTGGTAGGCGCCGAACCGCACGCCGTAGCGGCGCATGGAAGCGCGCGCTTCCTGGTCCAGCGACTTCACCTCTTCCGTCACATCGCGTCGGAAGAGCACGCCGAGATTCTCGACGAGCTGGAAGGCAAGCCCCTTGGCGAGACCCTGCAGGTCTTCGGCGCGCGACAGATCGTCGAGCGGCTTCAGCACCGTGCTGATATGATGATTGACGAAGCGCTCGATCCGCGCGGCGACGTGATCGCGGGCATTGCCCGTCAGCTGCTCGTCGGCGAGCAGAATCACCCGCGGGCGCATGACGTGATCGCTGCCCGAAAGCCGCGCCACCGGATCGCCGAGCCAGCGGATCAGCCCATCCGAGCCGATCGCCAGGTCGCTATTGCCGGCGGCATGCAAGCGGGCCGCACGGGCTTCGAATTCGAGCGCGAGCGCCTTCTGCGACGCAGCCTGAACCGCCTTGGCATCCGGTCCGTCCGTTCCCGCCACCGGCGTGAAACGGAATCCGCTCAACTGCCCTACATGATGTCCTTCAACGAAGACATCGCCATTCACACTGATTTCAGCTTCCAGCATCGCATTCTCTCTCAGGCGCTTCATGAGCACAGATGTCCTGCGATCAACAAAGCGTTTCGTCAACCTTTCATGTAACGCATCGGACAATCGATCTTCGATTTCCCGCGTCTTTTCCTGCCAATGTGTCGGATCGGCCAGCCAGCCGGGCCGATTCGAAACATAGGTCCAGGTCCTTATCTGCGCGATTCGCGCCGAAAGCGTGTCAATTTCCCCATCAGTCCGATCGGAGCGATGCACCTGCTCCGCGAGAAACTGCTCGTTCACCGTGCCATAGCGCACGAGATCGGAAAAGAGGGTCGAAATAAGATCGGCATGTTGTGCGGGAGTGATACGCCGGTAGTCGGGCAGCGCGCAAGCCTCCCAAAGTTTTTCGACGCGCGCCGGCCTGTCGGCGAGGTCGATGACCTCGGGATAGCGCGAAAGCTGCTCGAGCGCCTGCTGGTCGACCGCGGGCAGCGCCCGCGTCAGCCCCGGCACGCGCGGCCCGGCCTCGAGGCTCGCCCGCAGCGACTGGATCGAGGAGAAGTCCATCTCGATCGTGCGCCACTGCAAGACCTTGACGTTGTCGAATTCATGCCCCTCGATACGCTGCACCAGCTCCTCGTCGAAGGGCGAGACCTGTCCGGTGACGCCGAAGGTCCCGTCCCGCACATGCCGCCCGGCGCGCCCGGCGATCTGGCCGAGTTCGGCCGGATTGAGATTGCGGAACTGGTAGCCGTCGAATTTCCTGTCCTGGGCGAAGGCGACGTGGTCGACATCGAGGTTGAGGCCCATGCCGATCGCATCGGTCGCCACCAGATATTCGACGTCGCCCGCCTGGTAGAGCGCCACCTGCGCATTGCGGGTGCGTGGGCTGAGCGCCCCCAGCACGACAGCCGCGCCGCCGCGCTGCCGGCGGATGAGCTCGGCGATGGCATAGACCTCGTCGGCGGAAAAGGCGACGATGGCCGAGCGCTGCGGCAGCCGGGTGATCTTCTTCTGCCCGGCGTAGAACAGATGCGAAAGCCGCGGCCGCTCGACGATGGTGATGCCGGGCAGGATCTGCTGCAGGATCGGCCGCATCGTCGCCGCACCGAGCAGCAGCGTTTCATCCCGGCCGCGAAGATGCAGGATACGGTCGGTGAAAATATGGCCGCGCTCGAGATCGCCGGCGAGCTGCACCTCGTCGATCGCGACGAAGGCGGCCTTGGTCTCTCGTGGCATCGCCTCGACCGTGCAGACGGAAAAACGCGCATGGGGCGGCGAAATTTTTTCTTCGCCGGTGACCAGCGCCACGTTCTGCACGCCGACCTTCTCCACCACCCGCGTATAAACCTCGCGCGCCAGCAGCCGGAGCGGCAGGCCGATCACGCCGGTTCCGTGCGCAACCATGCGCTCGATGGCATAATGGGTCTTGCCGGTATTGGTCGGTCCGAGCACGGCGGTCACACCGCGCCCGCTCAGAATCATCGGCTGCGAAGTCAGAGTCATTGGTCCATGCAAACGAGGCGGTCAGCCCCAGGAAAATCTGCTCCTCCGGATGGAGGCACAGAACACATGGACAGCCGCCGCCGCAAACGCAAGGGAAGATTTCAAAATGCTGATCGGAATTACGACCTTTGCGAGTCATCCGGAACACTCGACTTCGCGATCCGGAACACCCTGAGAACGAATCAGCGACGAATCGCTGACTCCCGCTGATTCAGCTTTTGTTCACGGCTAAGTATTGATTTTGAATCACTTTTTCCCACTAGATGCTGAATCGCGAGACTCACGCTCATCTTCATTTTCGCCGCCGCGCTCGACGATTTTCGGTCCCGCGCCGGCAATCGAAAATTGTGCCCGAAATTAACGTCTCGACCAAAGCCGGAACGAAACGGCGACGAATCGCCGACCCCGCCGTTTTCGCCTTTCGTTCACGGCCATATCTGGTGGCCGGGCCCGGCTGGAGCGCTAGATGCGGATCGCTGGAAAATCATCTAATCCCGCACGTCGGCATCGGCATTAATCTTTGCAGGGCCGGATGCGGGCCGCGTTAAACCGAACCGGGCGATATCGGCGCACCGATCAAAAACGGAACGAATCGCTGACGAATCGGCGACATCGGGACTTTCCCCCTTTGTTCACTGCAACATATTGTATTTAAAAGATTTTTTAACCATATGCGCGGGTTTTCGATATAACGGGAGTTGGAACCCGCCACATTTACTGGCTCAACCGGGAACAAAAATCGCCAATACGTGTTTTCAATCCATCCAAATTGCGGATGAAATGAAGGAAACACACCATGCTTGGCACGATACTTCTAATTATCCTCATTCTGCTCCTGATCGGAGCCTTGCCGAATTGGGGTTACAGCCGTGGCTGGGGCTATGGACCTTCTGGCGGTTTGGGGCTAGTTCTCGTGATTATCATTATCCTTGTACTAATGGGCCGCATCTAAGGCCCACCTAACCTGGGGAGTTACGACATGATGAAGAAGATCGTTCTTATTGGCGCACTCGTCGGCGCTTTGGCATCCTGCACGGCGACCGAGCAAGGCACGGCGATCGGCGCCGGCACCGGCGCGGTCATCGGTGGCGCCGTCACCAACAGCTGGGGTGGTGCCGCAGTCGGCGCCGTTGCCGGCGGTCTGACCGGCGCCCTCATCGGCCAGTCGGTCGAACGCCGCGGCTACTGCATCTATCGTGACCGCTACGGCCGCCGCTACGAGGCCCGTTGCCGCTACTGATCGGCAAAAAGCATATCGGACTCCCAACGGGCGCTTCTGCGCCCGTTTTTCTTTGCCGCTTGACTCCGTCAACATGACGTTGACGATCGGTCGCAAAAGTCAAACCTACCGCCGGACGCGAGGCGGGCACATATTCCTTCATAAGCACAAGGGCAGGCAAACGCCGCCCGGGCAGGCAAGAGCCGCCCGGGGCAGCGGAACGGCCCGTGCCTCTGAAAGGAATGCTTCCATGGCCCAGATTTTTCTGAACTCCGCCCTCGCGGTCCTTATCGCCTCGGCTTTCCTGACAACGGCGATCTCAGCTCTTCGCGGCGAAGATCGCTCGTTGCGGAAAGTGCCGGTCAAAGTGCGCGCGAAGCGTCATCAGACTGGCCGCCGCTCTTAGGTTTTGTGAAAACAAATCCGAGGCCCACAGCATCGCCGACGCCGGCATATGCCTGGCAGATCGGTTTGAGCGCAGTAAATTCCCAAAACCGACGATGTGCAAGACGCACTCAGCTCGCTGCTGTCATCCTCGGCCTAGTTGAAGGCCGAGGATGCTGCATATCGACCGGAGCCGATGCTTGGGACAGGCCGAGCATGGCGAAAGAGAGGGCTTTCCCAGCCCGTCTTGCGCTAGACGAAGAACTGTCCGCCGTTGGCCGTCAACGTCGAGCCGGTGATGAAGCCGGCATCGTCGGAGGCGAGGAAGGTGACGCAGCGCGCGATTTCCTCAGGCTCGCCGAGACGGCCGACGGGGATCTGCGGGATGATGCGCTCGTTCAGTACCTTCTCCGGCACGGCGAGCACCATCTCGGTGCCGATGTAACCCGGGCAAATGGCGTTGACGGTGATGTTCTTCGCCGCCCCTTCCTGAGCGAGCGCCTTGGTGAAGCCGAGATCGCCGGCCTTGGCGGCGGAATAATTCGCCTGGCCCATCTGGCCCTTCTGGCCGTTGATCGACGAGATGTTGATGATGCGGCCGAAGCTGCGGTCGCGCATGCCGGTCCAGACCTGGTGCGTCATGTTGAACAGGCCGGTGAGGTTGGTGTTGATCACCTCATGCCACTGCTGCGGCGTCATCTTGTGGAACATTGCATCGCGGGTGATGCCGGCATTGTTGACGAGGATTTCGACCGGCCCGATCTCGCTTTCGACCTTGGCGATGCCCTCGCCGCAGGCGGCGTAATCCGAAACATCCCATTTGAAGACCGGCACGCCGGTGGTCTCGTGGAAGGCTTTGGCTTTCTCGTCGTTGCCGGCATAGTTGGCGGCAACCCTGTATCCGGCATTTTTCAACGCCACGGATATTGCCGCACCGATGCCGCGTGTACCCCCTGTGACCACTGCCACTCTGCTCATGTTCCGCTCCCTCTCTTTGTTCTATGCCCGCCTCCCGGCGGGCTTTTCAATCAATGACGGATCGTATGCTATTTAAAGTGCTTCGAAGCACATGGCGACACCCATGCCGCCGCCGATGCAAAGCGTGGCAAGGCCCTTCTTCGCGCCACGGCGCTTCATTTCGAACAGCAGCGTGTTGAGAACGCGCGCACCGGAAGCGCCGATCGGATGGCCGATCGCGATCGCTCCGCCGTTGACGTTGACGATCGAGGGATCCCAGCCGAGATCCTTGGTAACAGCGCAGGCCTGCGCCGCGAAGGCCTCGTTGGCCTCGACAAGATCAAGATCGCCGACCGACCAGCCGGCCTTTTCGAGCGCCTTGCGCGAGGCCGGAATCGGGCCGGTGCCCATGATCGAAGGATCGACGCCGGCCGTCGCCCAGGAAACGATGCGGGCGAGCGGCTGGATGCCGCGGCGCGTCGCTTCGGCTTCGCTCATCAGCACCGCGGCGGCGGCGCCGTCATTGAGACCGGAGGCATTGGCGGCCGTCACCGTGCCCTCCTTGTCGAAGGCCGGGCGCAGCTTGCCCATCGCCTCCAGCGTGGCGCCGTGGCGGATATATTCGTCGGCATCGACGGTCACATCGCCCTTTCGGGTCTGGATGATGTAGGGAATGATCTCGTCCTTGAAGCGGCCGGCCTTCTGTGCCGCCTCCGCCTTGTTCTGCGAGGCGACGGCGAACTGATCCTGCTCGTCACGCGACAGCTGCCACTGGCGCGCGATATTCTCGGCGGTAATGCCCATGTGGTAGCCGTGGAAGGCGTCAGTCAGGCCGTCCTTGATCATCGTGTCGACCATCTTCGCGTCGCCCATCTTGACGCCGCCGCGCAGGTGCATGGCATGCGGCGCCATCGACATGGATTCCTGGCCGCCGGCAACGATGATCTTGGCGTCGCCGGTGGCGATCTGCTGCATGCCGAGCGCGACGGCGCGCAGGCCCGAGCCGCAGAGCTGGTTGACGCCCCAGGCCGTCGCTTCCTTCGGAATGCCGGCCTTCATCGCGGCTTGACGGGCGGGGTTCTGGCCCTCGCCGGCGGCAAGCACCTGACCGAGGATGACCTCATCGACTTCGCCGGCATCGACGCCGGCGCGCTCGAGCACACCCTTGATCGCGGCCGCGCCGAGTTCATGTGCAGGGACCGTTGCGAAAGCGCCGTTGAACGAACCGACGGCGGTCCGGCCTGCGCTGGCGATGACGATGGATGAATTGCTCATGGGGAGGCTCCTCGCTTTTTTCGTCCCACTTACATAAGTGGAAACTGGCAAAGCTTTGAGCGCAAGTCAAACGCGAACACCGGCCGCCGGCATTTTTCGGCGGCACGCCGCCAAAGCCGATTCATCTGGTCTGTTAAAGGTTTGCCGCAACGCACAAAGAGATTGTCACCGGCCTTCTTTTGCGTTTACAGTCTCAGGTGGAGGAACATCCATAAATCAGACGGGGGTTCAGGAGACTGATATGGCGAAGAATGAGGGTCAGATTGTCATCAAGAAATACGCCAATCGCCGCCTGTATAACACAGGCACCAGCACTTATGTGACGCTGGAAGATCTGGCGGAAATGGTCAAGAAGGGCGAAGATTTTATCGTCCAGGATGCAAAAAGCGGAGATGATATCACCCATTCGGTGTTGACCCAGATCATCTTCGAGCAGGAATCGAAGACCGGCAACACGCTGCTCCCGATTTCCTTCCTGCGCCAGCTCATCACCTATTACGGCGATCAGATGCAGATGGTCGTGCCGAGCTTCCTCGAACATTCGATGCGCGCCTTTACCGAACAGCAGGCCCAGATGCGCGAACAGGTGAACCGTGCCTTCGGCGAAACGCCGCTCGGCAAGAACCTGCAATTGCCGATGCAGATGGTCGAGGATCAGGTACGCCGCAACACCGAGCTGTTTCAGCAGGCGATGCAGATGTTCTCGCCCTTCATGACGCCGCCGGCCAAGGAAAGCCGCAAGGCCGAAGCCAAGGATATCGACGAACTGAAGGAACAGCTTCGCGCCCTTCAGAACAAGCTCGACAACCTATAATCCGATAGAGACATCCCGCCCGGCGCTTCGGATCGAGACGGCAAAACCGCCGATCACATCGATCAGAGCGATCGTCATCAAAATGAAGAATACCTGTGTCGCAGCATCCTGGACGAGCAGAAACTCGACCAGGAAGGCGATGAATACCAGCATCGACAAGATATGGTTGAGCAGGTTGCCGGGGCCGGTTCTGGTTGCCTTCAGGATTTCGAAGAACAGCACCACAAGCGCTATGACGATGAAGAGATCGCCGAGCGCCATGCTCCAGATCGCGCCCGATAGCATCGACAATACGATAATGTCATGCTGCAGCGCTGCAATGCCGCCGTCGCCCATCAGGCCGAGCATCGCCAGATTGTAGAGAATAAACGGGATAATCATCAGCGGCATTGCGGCAATCATCGGCAATCTCCTTAGAGCATGATGCCGAAAAGTGTGAGCGGTTTTCGGGCGACATCATGCTCTAACTCTTTAATTTAGAACAGGATTCATATTTTAGGCCAAAAGGGCCTAAAATCATCCTGTTCTAGCGGCCGGAAGAATACTGCCGCAAACCGTCGGCTCACCGCAAGTGACCGCAAAGATTATATCGCCGGAATGCAAAAGGCCGGCGTGACGCCGGCCTTGAAACTTTACGATCGGACGAGCCGGATCGGAAATTATGCGCTTTCCTTCGGCGTCAGAACCTGACGGCCGCGATACATACCGGTCTTCAGGTCGATATGGTGCGGGCGGCGCAGTTCGCCGGAGTTCTTGTCTTCGACGTAAGTCGGAGCCTTCAGTGCATCTGCCGAACGGCGCATGCCGCGCTTGGACGGGCTCGTTTTTCTCTTCGGTACAGCCATTTTTCTTACTCCACTTGCGGGCAAAACACTCCCACGGCCAGACTGGCGGCCGAAACGGACATGTCGCGATTTCGGAAATTTTGCGCGCTTATACATGCAAGGGGCGGCCTTGACCAGTCCCCATGCGCATTTTTTGCGAAGCCGATGATTCGAGCCTCAGACCTCGACGTCCGCGACGATCCAGGGCTCGGCGCGGGCCGCCTCTTCCCATTTCCGCCAGGCCGGATGCGCCTTCATCGTCTTCATATAGGCGAGCGTATCATCCCGGCTGACGAGATCATAGACATCGAAGCGGTTGACGATAGGCGCGAACATCGCATCCGCGCCGCTGAACGTGCCGAAGAGAAACGGCCCGCCGGATTTCTGCAGAAGATCGCGCCAGATCGTCTCGATACGGCCGACATCGGCTTCGACGCCTTCCGGCAGCGCGATCTTGCCCCGCGGCCTGCGGATATTCATCGGGCAGGCGTTGCGCAGAGCCCGGAAGCTCGAGAGCATCTCCATCGAAACCGAACGGGCGAGCGCCCGGTCGGCGCGATCTGCGGGCAGGAGGCCGGCATCCGGATGAAGCTCGGCGGCATATTCGATGATCGCCAACGATTCCCAGATCTTCAATTCGCCATGCTCCAGAAGCGGTACGCGGCCGGTCGGCGAGATGGCTTTGATATCCGGATTGCCGCCGGGATAGTCGAAGGGGATCAGGATTTCATCGAAATCGACGCCGGCGCCCGTCAGCGCCATCCATGGCCGGAACGACCAGGAAGAATAGTTCTTGTTGCCGATGTAAAGCGTCGGTCTGTTCATGGGCTTCTCCCGTTCAGGTGTCGATATCGAAGATCAGCCGTTCGTGGAAATGGTTCATGTCCTCAAACACGCAGAATGCCGGCGGCGTCAGCTCCAGGACGGGTGTCTTGCGGCGGATATCCGCGGCCACCGCGTCGAGCATCGCCTGCCAGCGCGGCAAGGCTTCATCCTCCAGCCATTCGATCGGATAAGCGAAGGTGATGTGAAATTTGTAATCCAGATGGTTCGGCTGGCGATAGCCGAGAAGATCGGCGAAGGCATTGCGCCAGGCGCGCATGATCTGACGGTCGTTCTCCGTCGCCCCGTCGACCAGCAGGCCTGACGGGCGGGCTCCGACGACGGCGACCTTGAAAGGCTCGGCCATCGAAAAACCTTCGAGCCGCGCCGCCAGCAGCGCGGTCATGTCGTCAATCGGCGCATCGAGAGGGAGATCGCGCGGCCAGCACTCCTGCCGCCGCCTGGTCTCGATGATGCCCTCGAAAAGCGTCATATGAAGGCTCGAAATCGGCGTGAAGAGGAGCTGCGGAGCCTCGGGCATCGCCAGATATTTTTCGCGCGCCTCGATCAGCACCGCCTGCGTCCGCGACGCCTTCTCGACATGACAGACGATGGTATTGCCGGCTTCCGGCAGGAAGCCGGCAGCCTTGCGATAACGGCTGCCGAGATGGGCGGGCGGATTTGGATTGTGCCTCTTCGAATAAAGAAGAAGCTCGGGAGAAAAGGTCATGGCGGTCATGGGCGACTCGGGGGTTCTGGTTGGACTGTATTCGCCCATATGGCAGAACCAAGAATGTCAGATGACGCCTGCCGCTTCTAACGACAAGTTCTGATCTCATTCATAGATGCACTTGATGTAATCGCCTGAGCCCTGCGCACGCCTTTCGATGACGCCCGCCAGCCGGCGAAGGCCGCGTCCCGGCTTGCCGGCATTGCGGTCGATCGGGTTCGGCAGCGAAACGGCAAGCAGCGATGCCTGGCGCCGCGTCAGCTTCGAGGCCGACACCTTGAAATGATGCTGGGCGGCCGCCTCGATGCCGTAAATGCCGGGACCCCATTCGGCGATATTGAGATAGATTTCCATCAGCCGCCGTTTCGACAGGACGAAATCCGTGGTGACGGCGAGCGGAAGCTCCATCGCCTTGCGCACGAAGGAGCGGCTGTTCCACAGGAAGAGGTTTTTCGCCGTCTGCATCGGAATCGTGCTGCCGCCGCGCGTCGCCTGACCTTTGAGCGTATCCTCGACCAGCATGCGCATCTCGGCCCAGTCGACGCCGCCATGGAAACAGTATTGACCGTCTTCCGACATCATGACCGACTGCACCAGAACCGGCGCAACCTCGTCCAGCGAAACCCATCTGCGGTCATAGCCGCGCAGCAAGAGGAGATCGCGCATCATCAGCGTCGAGACGGGATGGATGAAGGGCAGCAGGTAGAGGAAGATCAGGACGTAGGGAAGGACCAGCACGGCCACCAAGCCGAGAACGATGCGCTTGAGCACAGGCCGATCTTCGAACCATCGCCGACGGGCCGGCATGTCGGCGATATCCTCTGTCTCCGGCGCTATATCCAATGTCCCCAGTCCACTTCGCTCCCTGTCGTTCTCATAACGCCTGTGAGGCGCTTATGCCAGAGCACATGGGAAATCTTGCTGCAGTCATCGACAATTCCGTTGCAAGCCCCGGTGCCCCATGCCAAACAGCGCCCATGGACGCGAACCGGGACACTTTCGAGACGAGGCTCAGCAAGAACGCCCGCGAGACCGAGGCGCTGCTCGACACGTTGCTCTCACCGAGCCCCCTTTCCGATGAAATCGCCAGGCCCGATACGCTGCGCAGCGCCATGCATTATGCCGTGCTGAACGGCGGCAAGCGGCTGCGCCCCTTCCTTGTGACGGAAAGTGCCGCCCTCCTCGGCGGCGATGCGCAGGCCGCTCTTCGCATCGGCGCAGCACTCGAATGCGTGCACTGCTATTCCCTCGTGCATGACGATCTGCCGGCGATGGACGATGACGATCTGCGCCGCGGCAAGCCGACGGTGCATATCAAGTTCGACGAGGCCACCGCGATCCTTGCCGGCGACAGCCTGCTGACCTACGCCTTCGACATCATCGCAGCGCCGGAAACGGCTCTTCCCGATACAAGCAAAGCGGCGCTGGTGCTGGCTCTTGCCCGCGCCGCCGGCCTTGGCGGCATGGCCGGCGGCCAGGCGCTCGATCTGGCGGCGGAAAAACAGGCGCCCGACGAAGCGGGCATCATCCGATTGCAGGCCATGAAAACAGGCGCGCTGATCCGCTTCGCCTGCGAGGCCGGCGCCATCATCGCGGGAAGCCCGCCGGAAGATCGCCGCCGCCTGCGTGCCTTCGGCGAAAAGATCGGCCTGGCCTTCCAGCTCGCCGACGACATTCTCGACCTGACCTCGGATGCCGCGACCATGGGCAAGGCGACCGGCAAGGATGCGGCCCGCGGCAAGGGAACGCTGGTCGCACTCCACGGCATGGATTGGGCCGAGACCGAACTCCGCCAGCATGTCCGCAATGCCGAGGATCTGCTTGCCCCCTACGGCGCCCGCGCCTCGACCCTCACCGCCGCGGCGCATTTCATCGCAGACCGGAAGAGCTGATCGGAAAGTCAGGCGACCAATATTTCCTTCAGAGCCGAAACCAGCCGGGCACATTCTTCATCCGTGCCGATGCTGATGCGCAGGAATTCCGAAATGCTCGGCTTAGCGAAATGCCGGACGAGAACGCCGTGCTCCCGCAGCGCGGCGTTCAGTGCCGCGCCGGACCGGCCTTCATGCCTTGCGAAAATGAAATTCGCCTGCGACGGCAGAACCTCGAAATTCAGCGCTTCGAGCTCGCGTACGAGATTTTCCCGGCTGGCGATGATTTTCCGCCGGCATGTCTCGAACCAGGCTTCGTCCCGGATCGCCGCCGTGGCGGCAGCCTGCGCCAGCCGATCGAGCGGATAGGAATTGAAACTGTCCTTGACGCGCACCAGCGCCTCGATCAGATCCCGCTGCCCCAGCGCGAAGCCGACCCGCAGACCCGCGAAGGAACGGGATTTCGACAGGGTCTGGACCACGAGCAGGTTGGGATATTTGGAAATCAGCGGCACGGCGCTTTCACCGCCGAAATCGACATAGGCCTCGTCTATCACGACGACCGCATCCGGATGGGCGGCAAGAAGCGCCTCTATCCCGGTCAGCGGCAGGCCGGTGCCGGTCGGCGCATTCGGATTGGGAAGGATGATCGCGCCGCACGGCCTATCGTAGTCCGACAGCCGGATCCGGAACTGATCATCGACCGGGACTTCGATCGCCTCGATCTCGTATAGCAGGCTATAGGTTGGATAGAAGCTGTAGCTCACATCAGGATAAAGGAGCGGCAGCTCATGTTTCAGCAGCGCCTGAAACGTGAGAGCGAGAACCTCGTCCGAGCCGTTGCCGACGAAGACTTCTTCCGCCGTCAGCCCAAAACGCGCCGCGATCGTTTCGCGCAATTCGGTGGCGGCGGGATCGGGATAGAGTCGCAGGCGATCGTCCGCCGCTTGCTGGATCGCTTCCAGCGCCTTCGGCGAAGGCCCGTAGGGATTCTCGTTGGTATTGAGCTTGACGAGGCCGGGGATGCGGGGCTGCTCCCCCGCGACATAGGGCCGAAGCGTGCTGACGATATCAGACCAGTACCGGCTCATCTGATCTCGCGGATCTTCATTCCGCGGCCGTCCGCCGGCCGAAACGCTTCTCGATATAATCGATGACCAGCGCCTCGAAATCGGAGGCGATATTCGGCCCGCGCAGCGTCAACGCCTTCTTGCCATCGATGAATACGGGCGCGGCCGGCGTCTCGCCGGTGCCGGGAAGCGAAATGCCGATATCGGCATGTTTGCTTTCGCCCGGCCCGTTGACGATGCAGCCCATGACGGCGACGTTCAGCGCCTCGACGCCGGGATATTTCTCGCGCCAGACCGGCATGTTCTTGCGGATATCGTTCTGAATGTTCTGGGCGAGTTCCTGGAACACCGTCGAGGTCGTGCGGCCGCAGCCGGGACAGGCGGCAACGACGGGCACGAACTGGCGAAAGCCCATGACCTGCAGGATTTCCTGCGCCACCTGGACCTCACGCGTGCGATCGCCGTTCGGCTCGGGGGTCAGAGAGACACGGATCGTATCGCCGATGCCATGCTGCAGCACGAAGCCCATCGCCGCCGATGAGGCGACGACGCCCTTGGTGCCCATGCCGGCTTCGGTCAGGCCGAGATGCAGCGCATGATTGGAACGGTCGGCGAGCATGGAATTGACGGCGATCAGATCCTGCACCTGGCTGACTTTGGCCGACAGGATGATGCGGTTGCGCGGCAGGCCGATCTCTTCGGCAAGGGCGGCCGAAAGCAGCGCCGACTGCACGATCGCCTCGCGCGTCACCTGCCGGGCCGAAAGCGGCGAACCGGCTTCGGCGTTCTGGTCCATCAGCGCCGTCAACAGATCCTGGTCGAGCGAGCCCCAGTTGACGCCGATGCGCACCGGCTTGTCATAGCGGATCGCCATCTCGATGATCTCGGCGAACTGCTTGTCCTTCTTGTCCTTGAAGCCGACATTGCCGGGATTGATCCGGTATTTCGCCAGCGCCTCGGCACAGGCAGGATGATCGGCAAGCAGCTTGTGGCCGATATAGTGGAAATCGCCGATCAGCGGCACATCCATGCCGAGCCGCAGCAGCCGCTCGCGGATCTTCGGCACGGCGGCCGCACTCTCGTCGCGATCGACGGTGATGCGCACCAGTTCCGAGCCCGCCCGGTGGAGCGCTGCAACCTGCGCGACGGTCGAATCGATATCGGCCGTATCCGTGTTCGTCATGGATTGCACGACGATCGGCGCACCGCCGCCGACGATGACGCCGCCGACATCGACGGCGACGGAAGCACGGCGCGGTTTCGGGTCAAAATCGGCGGCTGACAACATGAAGAGCTCTTGCACCCCTAAAAATAGTGCCTTTCAGGTGGATCATGACCGCTTTCTTGTCAACCGCTTCCCATATCACTTTTGCTTGGAGGCCGCTCAGTGTCCGCCTCCGGAGACCCCGTCGGCATAGTGGGCCAGCTTGGAGAACGCCAGTACGAACAGCAGCAGCACCGGCAGCGCCATGAAGACGACGGCAAAGCCGATATGCTCCGCGACGAAGCCGATCACGGACGGCGCGACAAGCATGCCGGAGTAACCCATGGTCGTGACGACCGAGATGCCGATGCCGGGCTTGAGGCCGGGAATGTTGCCGGCCGCCGAAAAGGCGATCGGCACCATGTTGGAAATGCCGATGCCGCAAAGGGCAAAGCCCAGGATGGCAATCTCCGCGTCCGGCGCGAGGCTGGCAAGCAGCATGCCGGCGATGGCAAACAGCGTACAGATGCGCAGCGTCTTGACGCCGCCCAAACGGTCACGCACCAGGTCGCCGGCAAAACGCATGATCGCCATGGTCGCCGAAAAGGCTGCGAAACCGAGACCGGAAAGCGCGACCGACGCATCCATTTCCTGGCGGAGATAGAGTGCGCCCCAATCCAGCACCGCGCCTTCCGGCACCATGGAAAAGAGCGCCATCAAGCCGAGCAGCCACGGCAGCGGCACCATCGGCAACTTGGTCTTTTCCTTCTTGGCATCAGGATGCGGCGGATCGGCGAGAATCATCGGCCAGGCGACGGCAAGAAAGATCGCCGCCAGCACCGTTGCCAGCTGCGCATGGCCGAGAATGCCGAGCTTGGAGATCACGATGCCGCCGAGGCCCGAGCCGATCAGGCCGCCAAGGCTCCAGAAAGCGTGGCAGGACGACATGATGGCGCGGCGCATGGATTTTTCGACCGACACCGCATTAGCATTCATCGCCACATCCATCGCGCCGATGAAGCCGCCGAACAGGAAGAGCGCGATCGCCCCGGTGATCACGTTCGGGGCGAGCGTCAACGCCAGGAGCAGCGGCAGCACGCAGACGGCCGTTGCCCGAACGACGACACGCGAGCCGTGTTTGGCAATCTGCGCACCGGCGATCGGCATCATCACCAGAGAGCCGACACCGAAGATCAGGATCATCAGCCCGAGTTCGAACTTGGTCAGCCCGAGACGGTCGGCGAAATCGGGGATCTTGGGCGCCCAGCAGCCGACGACGAAGCCGTTCATGAGAAAGAGCAGGGAAACCGCGGCCCTGCTTCTGGTAATGAAGCCGCTCCTGGCTCCCCGCGGTGCACTCACATGACTGTCCATTTCTCGGTCTTTCCTCTTTGCCGGGTTTGTATGCACCCGGTTTTCCTAAACTCTATGACAGCGTCTCAGTTCATTTGCTCGGCGATGACGGTCCTGCATCCACGCTCGCGATAGCCCGCAAGGATGGCCGGATCCGCATCGTGCTCGACGACGAGGCATTCGCAATGTGCGATCGGCAGGATGCTATGTGGCGCAGCCGTGCCGAATTTCTCGGAGGTCACCGCCGCCAGCACTTTTCTGCTCCTGGATGCCGCAAACCGCTTGAATTCCGCATCTTCGAAGCCGAAAGCCGTGATCCCGGCTTCCAGGTCGACGCCGCAGGCGCCGAGAATGCAGAGATCGGGTGAAATTTGCTCCATATCGCGCAAGGCCTTGGCGCCGAGCGCGCCGCCCGTCTGCCGATCCACCATGCCGCCGATCAGGATGACGTTGACGGCAGGCTTGTCGATCAGCGCTGCGGCGATCACCGGCGCATTCGTCGCGGCCGTAAGTTCCAGTTCGCCCGGCAATGCGTTGGCAATCGCCAGATTGGTGCTGCCGGCATCGAAGAACACGCACGAACCGGCGGCGATCTGCTGTGCCGCGGCGCGGGCCAGCGCCTGTTTGCGGTCGGCGGCAAATCCCATGCGCTGCGTCAGGCTTCCATGCGCCGGCGATACCGGCAATGCGCCGCCATAGACCCTTTCGCAAAGCCCTGCCGCCGCCATCTCGCGCAGGTCGCGCCGCACCGTGTCCTCGGAGACGCCGAATTCAAGCGCCAGTTCCGCCGCCAGCACGCGGCCGTTCAGCCGCAGCCTCTCGGAAATCACACCTTGGCGCTCTCGCAACAGAAAATCCTGCATGTTTCTACCGGCTCAACAGCTGAAATAATGAAATCGTGCATAAACACTTACGATCGTGCAGGCAATATGCACGATCACACGTTTTCTGACGTTATGAAACAAACCCCGCCACCGCAGCGATTATGGCTATTGACCAGTACAAGGGCCGGGAATACCGATAAGGCATTCCCCGATTCTCGCCGGCCTATCCGCGACCCTGGTGCATTCCCCGTGAAAAACTCCGTCAGCCTGGGCATTCTGCTCACGAGCGTCGCCTACATGGCGTTCACTTTTCATGATGCGATCATCAAGATCCTGACTTCAAGCATTCCGGTCTGGCAGAT
This sequence comes from Rhizobium sp. R339, assembly GCF_002211395.1. NCBI lineage: Bacteria > Pseudomonadati > Pseudomonadota > Alphaproteobacteria > Hyphomicrobiales > Rhizobiaceae > Rhizobium > Rhizobium sp. R339. The sequence continues at coordinate 96,465 of NZ_LOKV01000025.1, read as the reverse complement.
CCTGTTTTTCCGCAGCCTTACGATCCTTCTCGGTTGCCTGGCCTATGGCCGCGGCAGGCTGGCCCGCCAGGTCATGACATCGCCGATCATCAAGCCGATGATCGCGCGCAGCCTTCTTCTCCTCTGTGCCTGGCTTTCCTATTATTCCGCCGCAAGCCGTCTGCAGCTTGCCGAGGTCACCACGCTTTATTACGCGGCGCCCGTCGTCGGCACAGTGCTTGCCTGGCTCGTCCTGAAGGAAGAAGTTACGCCGGCGCGCTGGCTTGCCGTCGGCGTCGGTTTCGTCGGCGTGCTGATCGCCTGCAATCCCGTTGGCCTGGCGATTTCCTGGCCGGTCTATCTGGCGCTGCAGGCGGCCGTCCTCTGGGCTGCCGCCATGGTGCTGCTGCGCAAGACCTCGCTGCATGAGAAGACCGTCGTCCAGCTTGCCGTTTCCAATATCTTCTTCCTTGCGATGACGGGCGTTGCCGTCCTCTACACCTGGAAGACCCCCGATGTGACGCAGCTGACGCTTCTCATCGCCATCGGTGTCGTCGCCGGCGCGGCGCAATTCGCTCTCTTCGAGGGCATGCGCCTGGCGCCCGTCTCCGTGCTTGCGCCGTTCGAATACACCTCTCTCGTCTGGGCCTTCCTGCTCGGCTATCTGATCTGGGCCGATATCCCGACGCTGAATGTCGTCGCCGGCGCGGCCATGATCCTCGGCGCCGGATTGATCATCATCGTCAGCGAAAGATTGCGCCGCCGCATCACCGCATGATGCCCGTTTCTGCAGGATTCATGGCTTGGGGCGCAGCATGAGAAAAATATTTGCGGTTGCTGCTTTTATTCGCAGTTTTCTTCGCTTTCGCCGCCCTAGTTTTCTGCAAAGTATCCCTCATCCGATCACAACCTCCCAAGGATGGATAGAACAATGAACTGGTTGAAAACCGTCGCCGCCGCTGCCCTCATTCAGGCTGCGGCCCTCCTGCCTGCCCATGCCGGCGAAAACCTTGCAGCCATCAAATCGGCCGGAGTCTTCAAGATCGGCACCGAAGGCACCTATGCGCCCTTCACCTATCACGACGAAAGCGGCAAACTCGTCGGCTTCGATGTCGAGATCGGCGAAGCCATTGCCGCCAAGCTCGGCGTCAAGGCCGAATTCGTCGAAGGCAAGTGGGACGGCCTGATCGCCGGCCTCGACGCCAAGCGCTACGACACGGTCATCAACCAGGTCGGCATCACCGAAGCCCGCAAGCAGAAATATGATTTCTCCGAGCCCTATATCGCTTCCAAGGCGGTGCTGATCGTTCGCGAAGGCGAAGACAGCATCAAGACCTTCGCCGACCTCAAGGGCAAGAAGTCCGCCCAGTCGCTGACCAGCAACTTCGGCAAGCTTGCAACCGAAGCCGGCGCCGAACTCGTCGGCACCGATGGCTTCGACCAGTCGATCCAGCTCGTGCTGACCAAGCGCGCCGACGCGACGATCAATGACAGCCTCTCCTTCCTCGATTTCAAGAAGCACAAGCCGGACGCGCCGGTGAAAATCGCCGCCGAGCAGGAGAATGCCGATTATTCCGGCATCATCATCCGCAAGAACGAGCCGGAGCTTCTGGCCGAAATCAACAAGGCGCTCGCCGACATCAAGGCCGACGGCACCTACAAGAAGATCGCCGACAAGTATTTCGGCCAGGACGTTTCGAAGTAGGTCCCACTCCACCCAAAGGCCCTTCCCCCTTGTGGGGAGGGGTTGGGGAGGGGTAAACCTCGAACGCACCAACCCACGAGAGGGATTACCCCTTGCCGCACTGGCTCCAACTGATGGCGGAATCGCTCCCCTCGCTCCTTTGGGCGGGATTGATCTTCACCATCCCCCTCACGCTGCTGTCCTTCGCCTTCGGCTTGATCCTCGGGCTGATCACCGCGATCGCCCGCCTTTTCGGGCCAGCGCCCGTCGCTGCCGTCGCCCGCTTCTATGTCTGGGTCATCCGCGGCACGCCGCTGCTCGTCCAGCTCTTCGTGATCTTCTACGGCCTGCCGAGCGCCGGCATCCTGCTCGACGCCTTTCCCGCCGCCCTCATCGGCTTCACTCTGAATATCGGCGCCTACAGCTCCGAGATCATCCGCGCCGTCATCTCCTCCGTGCCGAAGGGCCAATGGGAAGCCGCCTATTCGATCGGCATGAGCTGGCGTCAGGCAATGAGCCGCACGATTCTGCCGCAGGCCGCCCGCGTCGCCGTGCCGCCGCTGTCGAACACCTTCATCTCGCTGGTCAAGGATACTTCGCTGGCCGCCGCCATCACCGTGCCGGAACTCTTCCAGGCAGCGCAGCGCATCGTCGCCACGACCTATGAGCCGTTGATCCTCTATATTGAGGCGGCGCTCATCTATCTCGTCCTGAGCTCGATTCTTTCGCAGTTGCAGGTGCGCCTGGAGCGCCGCTTCGCGCGTTACGGCGGCATGCTGGAGGCAAATGCATGATCGAGCTTTCCAACGTCGAAAAGCGCTTCGGCGACGCCGTCATCCTGAAGGACATCAGCATCCGCATTCCCGAGGGCAGCGTCACCGCCCTGGTCGGCCCGTCCGGCGGCGGCAAGAGCACGCTGCTGCGCTGCATCAACCTGCTCGAAATCCCGACGGCGGGCATGATTCGCCTCGGCGAGGAGACGCTCTCCTTCGCGCCCGGCAAAAAAACGCGCTGGCCGGCGATCCAGAAGATCCGCCGCCAGACCGGCATGGTCTTCCAGAATTTCCAGCTGTTCCCGCATCAGACCGCGATCGAAAACGTCATGGAAGGCCTCGTCACTGTGCTGAAGTGGCCGAAGGAGAAAGCACGCGACCGCGCCATGGAGCTTTTGACCAAGGTCGGCATGGCGCAAAAGACCGATGCCTGGCCCTCGACGCTCTCGGGCGGCCAGCAGCAACGCGTCGCGATTGCCCGGGCGCTGGCGCCGTCGCCGCGCGTACTTCTCTGCGATGAGCCAACCTCGGCGCTCGATCCGGAACTTTCGGCCGAGGTCGTCGATGTTCTGGGCCAGCTTGCCCGCGAAGGCACCACGATGGTCATGGCGACCCATGATCTGCGGCTCGCCTCGAAGATCGCCAATGACGTCGTCTTCCTGGAAGCCGGCAGCGTGGTGGAAACCGGCAGCGCCAAGGCGATCTTCAGCGCGCCGCAGCGCGAACGCACCAAGCGCTTCATCTCGACGATCAACGCTGCCCATACCTACGATATCTGAAATGTCTCACGTGAATCGTGATTCACGTGAGACGCTTCCGTGTGATTTGCCTCAGGCCGCGGTAACGACCGAGCGCGCCGCCTTGAGCGCATTTCCCCACCAGATGAGCTGGTCGAGCTGGTTCTTGGCCGCCTCGTTGAGGTGCGGGTAGTCGCTGAGGCTTTTGCCTTCCTTGAGCACGCTCAGATATTCGCTGAAGGCGATGTGCACGCCCGTTTTTACTGAAGCGGCCGCCATTTCCACGAAGATCAGCCTGAGATGCTCGACGGCACGCGCGCCGCCGACGCCGCCGTAACCGACGAAGGCGACCGGCTTGTGAATGAATTCGCCGAGATCGATGGCGTTCTTCAGGACCGCGGTCGGCGCATGATTATATTCGGCGGCGGTGAGGATGTAGCCGTCGAATTCGCGCAGTTTCTTCTTCCAGCGCTCGGCCGTCTCGTTTTCCGCCTCCGTCGCGCGAGCTTCGCCGAAGAACGGCAGCGGATAATCGCGGAGATCAAGCACCTCGACGGCAAGCTCGGAACGCTCCTTGGCAATGCCGGCAATCCATTGAGCGGGATGCTCGGCGAAGCGGCCGATACGCGTGCTTCCGACGATAACGGCGATTTTCAACTGGCTCATGGGGTTCTTTCCTGTTGAATGGCGGGTTCGCTGGAGCGCCGCGGCCGATCGGACGCGATATACTCCTCGCTTTGAAATGGCGCATAGCCTTGGGTTTATGCGCCAGCCATTTCTAGGAAATTAGCAGCATGCCGGGCAAGCCGGGCGAGGCAAGGAAAAGAAGGAAAGTTCCATTATTCCGATCAGCCGAACGCACACAATCGAGTGATCGGCGACCGTTGGCTGCCGGAGCGGCTTCGATCGCTCCGGCAGCCCAACTGTTTATCCGCCGTAGACGACGAGCAGATCCTTCGCATCGATCTGGTCGCCGGCTTTGACGAGAACCTCCGAGATCGTGCCGTCCTTTTCCGCATGGATCGCAGTTTCCATCTTCATTGCCTCGATGGAGACGAGCACGTCGCCGGCGCTGACGGTCTGTCCTGATGAGGCGAAGACGCGGCTGATGACGCCCGGCATCGGCGCGCCGACATGGGCTGCATTGCCGGGCTCGGCCTTGCGGCGCACCGCCGCACCCGTCGCCCCATGGGCTCGGTCCGGCACCTTGATGCGGCGCGGCTGGCCATTGAGCTCGAAGAAGACGGTGACCATGCCCTGGCTGTCGGTGGCGCTCATCGCCTGATTGACGATGACGAGGGTCTTGCCTCGTTCGATATCGGCAAACAGCTCCTCGCCATCGGCCAGCCCGTAGAAATAGGCAGGCGTCGGCAGTACCGAGACCGGACCGTAGGTATCGGAGGCGAGCGCAAAGTCGGTGAAGACCTTCGGATACATCAGATAGGAAGCGAATTCGAAGTCACTGACCTCGCGCTCCAGCTTGGTCTCGATGACCTTGCGCTCGGCATCGAGATCGGCCTCCTTCAGCAGCGAGCCGGGGCGCACCGTATAGGGCTTTTCGCCTTTCAGCGCCTTCTTCTGCAGCGCTGCCGGCCATCCCGACGGTGGCTGGCCGAGATCGCCCTTCAGCATCGACACCACCGATTCAGGAAAGGAGACCTCGCGCTCGGGGCTGACGACGTCGGCGACCGTCAGATCCTGGCTCACCATCATCAGCGCCATGTCGCCGACCACCTTGGAGGACGGCGTCACCTTGACGATATCGCCGAACATCTGGTTGGCGTCGGCATAGGCCTGCGCCACCTGATGCCAGCGGGTCTCGAGACCGAGCGAGCGGGCCTGCTCCTTGAGATTGGTGAACTGGCCGCCCGGCATTTCATGCAGATAGACTTCCGAGGCCGGACCCTTGAGGTCGCTTTCGAAGGCGGCATACTGGTTACGCGCCGCTTCCCAATAGAAGGAAATACGGCGGATCCATTCCGGATCGAGGCCCGGATCGCGCTCGGAGCCGGAGAGCGCCTCGACGATCGAGCCGAGACAGGGCTGCGAGGTATTCCCGGAAAGCGCATCCATTGCCGCATCGACGGCATCGACACCGGCTTCGACGGCGGCAAGAACGGTCGCGGCGGCGATGCCCGAAGTGTCATGCGTATGGAAGTGGATCGGCAGGCCGGTCGCTTCGCGCAGCGCCTTGAACAGCACCTTCGCCGCCGCCGGCTTCAACAGACCCGCCATATCCTTGACCGCGATGATATGGGCGCCGGCCTTCTCAAGCTCGACGGCAAGGTCGGTATAATATTTCAGGTCGTATTTCGGACGGGCGGAATTCAGGATATCGCCGGTATAGCAGATCGCCGCCTCGCAGAGCTTGTTCTCCTCGGCGATCGCATCCATCGACACCCGCATGTTCTCGACCCAGTTCAGGCAGTCGAAGACGCGGAAGAGGTCGATGCCGCCCCTGGCCGCCTGGCGGACGAAGTATTTGACGACATTGTCGGGATAGTTGGTGTAGCCGACGCCGTTGGCGCCGCGCAGCAGCATCTGCAGCAGCAGGTTCGGCGCCCCCTCGCGAATCAGCGCCAGCCGCTCCCACGGATCTTCGGTCAGGAACCGCATCGAGACGTCAAAGGTGGCGCCGCCCCAGCATTCGAGCGACAGCAGGTTCGGCAGGGCATGCGCATAGGTGCCGGCGATGCGGGCGATGTCATAGGTACGCATGCGGGTAGCGAGCAGCGACTGGTGGCCGTCGCGCATCGTCGTATCGGTCAGGAGCACGCGCTTCTCGTTGCGCATCCATTCGCCGAATTTCTTCGGCCCGAGCGTGTCGAGAAGCTGCTTGGTGCCGTCCTTCACCCCGTTGCCGTTGGAGTAGGGCACCACCGGCTGGGCGGCGTTATCAAGCGGCCGCGGCCTGTCCTTGGCCTCGGGATGGCCGTTGACGGTGACGTCGGCGAGATAGGTCAAGAGCTTCGTGGCGCGGTCCTGGCGCTTGACCTGCTGGAAGAGCTCCGGCGTCGTGTCGATGAAGCGGGTGGTGTAGCTGTTGTCCCGGAACTTGGGGTGACCGATGATCGCTTCGAGGAAGGTCAGGTTGGTGGCCACACCGCGGATGCGGAACTCGCGCAACGCGCGGTCCATGCGGGAAATCGCTTCGGACGGGTTCGGCGCCCAGGCCGTCACCTTGACGAGCAGCGGATCGTAATAGCGGGTGATGATGGCGCCGGAATAGGAGGTGCCGCCGTCGAGACGAATGCCGAAGCCGGAGGCCGAACGATAGGCGGTGATACGGCCGTAATCCGGAATGAAGTTGTGCTCGGGATCTTCTGTGGTGATGCGGCACTGCAGCGCATGGCCGTTGAGCCGGATGTCGGCCTGAGCGGGGACGCCGGATTCCGGCGTGCCGATCGCGGCGCCGTCGAGGATGTGGATCTGCGCCTTGACGATGTCGATGCCGGTGACGACTTCGGTCACAGTATGCTCGACCTGGATGCGCGGATTGACCTCGATGAAGTAGAATTTGCCGGTATCGGCATCCATCAGATATTCGACGGTGCCGGCGCCGATATAATTGGTCGCCGCCGCGATCTTCAGCGAATAGGCGGCGAGCTCCTGGCGCTGCGCCTCGGAAAGATAGGGTGCCGGTGCGCGCTCGACGACCTTCTGGTTGCGGCGCTGGATCGAGCAGTCACGCTCGAAGAGATGCACGACGTTGCCGTGTGTGTCGCCGAGGATCTGGCTTTCGACATGGCGCGCGCGCTCGACCAGCTTTTCCAGGTAGACTTCGTCCTTGCCGAAGGCGGCCATCGCCTCGCGCTTGGCTTCGGTCACCTCGCGGGCGAGATCCTTCGGATCGCGGATGGCGCGCATGCCGCGGCCGCCGCCGCCCCACGAGGCCTTGAGCATGACGGGATAGCCGATCTCTTCCGCCATCTTCGCCACTTCGGCCATATCGTCCGGCAGCGGCTCGGTCGCCGGCACGACCGGCACGCCGACCGAGATCGCCAGGTTGCGCGCGGCGACCTTGTTGCCGAGCTGGCGCATCGTATCGCCCTTCGGGCCGATGAAGATAATACCGGCCTTGTTGCAGGCATCGACGAATTCCGGGCTTTCCGACAAGAGGCCGTAACCGGGATGAATGGCGTCGGCGCCGGAAAGCTTGGCGACGCGGATCACCTCGTCGATCGACAGGTAGCTTTCGATCGGCCCGAGATCGCGGGCCAGATGCGGGCCGCGGCCGACCTGATAGCTCTCGTCCGCCTTGAAGCGGTGCAGCGCCAGCTTGTCTTCCTCCGCCCAGATTGCCACCGTTTTTATTCCAAGCTCGTTGGCCGCGCGGAACACGCGAATGGCTATTTCAGAGCGGTTGGCAACGAGTATCTTGGAAATGGGCAAAACGGTTTCCTCCACGTTCAGACGCGGGCATGCTGCACCCGCGAAGAAAATTCTTAACTTCTTGTCACAGGAAGTTCAATTTCTCTTGCGACTGCGAAATGCACTTTCTCGCCATGCCGATGCGCGCCGCCACGAAAATAGGCAGCGTCGTTTATACGACATATGCAGAGAGGGCGCTTTAGCTTATCAGGCCATGACGGAACGCAAGCGCCACCGCCTGCTGTCTGTTCTTCGCCTTCAGCTTGTCCTGCAGGCCGTTCATGTACCAGTCGACGGTGTGATTGGAGATCTTCAGCAGTTTGCTGATCTCCATCGAGGTCATGCCTTCGGCAAGGTAACGCAGGATTTCCATCTCGCGCCGCGTCAGCGGTGTCTCAGCCGGAAGCACGGTTTCCAGCGCCTGCGCCTCGCCTTTCAGATCGAGCAGCCGCCAGAAAGCCTTGCGCGCCACCGCTTCGAACAGCGCGAGTTCCACCGGCGACAGTTCGACCGGCTTGCCGCTGATATTCAGGCTGCCCAGAATGCCGTTGCGCCCATGGAGCGGAAAAACGTAGCCGTCCTCCAGCCCATGGCCGAAAGCGTCGACCATCATCTGCTCCATGCGTCGCTCATGCGCATCCTTGCGGAACGCCTTCATGCTCTCCCGCCAGCGAAAGGGCCGCTGGGCGTGGTTGAGATAGCGCACCATCGGGTCGATCAGGACATATTTTTTCGCGGCATAGATCTGCGGCCATTGTTCCGGCCAGCTGTCGGCAAGCGCCGCTGCCCAGGGTTCCGGCTTCTGCTGGGAATGGCGCACGAGGCCATAATAATCGAAGCCGGAGCCCCGGATGACCTGTTCGAGTTCGCCGACCAGCGCCTCGGGCTTCGAGCATTCCTCCAGGACGACAAGCAATTGAATTAACGAATTAATATTCACAAAATGCCCCTTGCGAGGCCGTCGGCGGCTTTCGGATTGGTCGCGAAACGGTCTTCTTCAAAAAATGCAGTCTCTAATTTAATGCTGCGCTAAATATTTATTAAAATGCAAGCGCAAATTGTTCGCGGATATACCCCGGCGATAATTTTCGCGCCACAACCATTTTCGTCGCATCCTGCGATAGTACATTCGTGTTAATCACCCAGGCCGGCAAACCCTGAATGCTCCGTTAATCGCCGGTTCAGGTAGCCTTTTGTAGCATCGCATCATCCCCGTTTTCGCAGATGCACAAGAGGTTAGACGTGTCGCTTTTCAAGGTCTATGCAAGAGCTCTGCGCTATCTTGGCGCCTATAAGCTCCGCGTATCCCTGGTCGTTCTCGCAAACATCGTTTTGGCGACCATCACGATTGCAGAGCCGATCCTGTTCGGTCGCATCATCGATGCGATCTCGGGCAAGGGTGAGGTCAAGCCCATCCTTTTCATGTGGGCGGCTTTCGCCGTTTTCAACACGGTGGCCTTCGTCCTGGTGGCCCGCGAAGCCGACAGGCTCGCCCATGGGCGGCGGGCGACGCTGCTGACGGAAGCCTTCGGCCGGATCATTTCCATGCCGCTCGGCTGGCACCATCAGCGCGGCACCTCCAATGCCCTGCATACATTGCTGCGCGCGTGCGAGACGCTGTTCGGCCTCTGGCTGGAATTCATGCGCAACCACCTGTCGACGGTCATCGCGCTTGCCCTTCTAATCCCGACCGCAATGGCGATGGACCTGCGCCTTTCCGCCGTGCTCGTGGTGCTTGCCGTCGCCTACTGGCTGATCGGCCGCGTCGTCATGAGCCGCACCAAAGACGGCCAGGCTTCGGTCGAAAATCATTATCACACCGTCTTTTCGCATGTCAGCGACTCGATCAGCAACGTGTCTGTCCTGCACAGCTACAACCGCATCGAGGCTGAAACAAAGGCGCTGAAATCCTTTGCCGACCGCCTGCTCGAAGCTCAGTATCCGGTGCTCGACTGGTGGGCGATCGCCAGCGCGCTGAACCGCATGGCGTCGACCATCGCGATGATGGTGGTCCTGATCATCGGCACCATTCTCGTCCAGGCCGGCCAGTTGCGCGTCGGCGACGTCATCGCCTTCATCGGCTTCGCCAACCTGCTGATCGGCCGTCTCGACCTGATGCGCCAGTTCGCGACGCAGATTTTCGAGGCCCGCTCCAAGCTCGAAGAATTCTATGCGCTCGAAGACTCGGTGCAGGAACGTGAAGAGCCGGCCGGCAACGGTGAGATCAAGGACGTCAAGGGTGCGATCGAATTCCGTGACGTCTCCTTCGGCTTCGGCAACAGCTCGCAGGGCCTGCACAATGTCTCCTTCTCGGTGAAGGCAGGCCAGACGGTTGCGATCGTCGGCCCGACCGGCGCCGGCAAGACGACGCTGGTCAACCTGCTGCAGCGCGTCTACGACGCACAAGGCGGCCAGATCCTCGTCGACGGCACCGATATCACCAAGGTGACCCGCAAGTCGCTGCGTCGCCACATCGCGACCGTCTTCCAGGATGCCGGCCTGCTGAACCGCTCGATCAGCGACAATATCCGCCTCGGCCGCGAGGGGGCCAGCGAAGAGGAAATGCGCCGTGCGGCCGAAGCCGCCGCCGCTGCCGACTTCATCGAAACCCGCGAGGACCGTTACGATACGCATGTCGGCGAACGCGGCAACAAGCTCTCCGGCGGCGAGCGCCAGCGCATCGCCATCGCCCGCGCCATCCTCAAGGACGCGCCGATCCTGGTGCTCGACGAGGCGACCTCGGCGCTCGACGTCGAGACCGAAGCCCGCGTCAAGGCGGCGATCGACAACCTGCGTGAGAACCGCACCACCTTCATCATCGCCCACCGCCTGTCGACGGTCCGCGAAGCCGATATGGTGCTCTTCCTGGACAACGGCCGCGTCGCCGAGCAGGGCAGCTTCGACGAGCTCAGCCACAGCAACGGCCGCTTCGCCGCCCTGCTGCGCGCCAGCGGCATCCTGACGGACGAAGAGGTCCGCAAGGCCCATACGACCGAAGCCGCCTGATCGGGTTCGGCTCTCAAAGATCAAGGCCGGAGGGATTGTTCCCTCCGGCCTTTTTGTTTGGTTGCGTTAAGCCAGTCCAATTCCTGCGACACACTTCAGGACTTCGTTTTCCTTCCAAAACCGGTGCTGACGACACACAGCAACGGTGTACCATGGGGCCACCTGCTCCCCTGCAGAGCATCTTCCCCACAAGTGAGGAGATTGGCTGGGCTCAATAGTTTCCCCAGCCAACAACGAACCTGTGTTCCGCACGGCGGCGGAAAGGGACTGGGGGCCAACCACTGGCCAATCTCCCTTCTTGTGGGAGATGCCCGGCACAGCAGAGAGAGTGTCACACTCTGCAACGTCCCCGTTGCAAGCCCAAACCAATTGACGCTCCTACCGATCTTCCTACCTTCCGCCTTGTCACCAAGCATTGGAAGGAAACCCCATGAAGGTCCTACGCATCGTCGCCAATATCGAGGCGCACGACATCACGGCGGCCAAGCGCTTCTACCAGGATATCCTCGGTCTCGACGTGGTGATGGATCACGGTTGGATCGCGACTTTCGGCGCCGCCAGGCCGATGAGCGTTCAGCTGAGCGTCGCCACCCAAGGCGGTTCCGGAACGCCGGTGCCCGATCTCTCGATCGAGGTGGACGAGCTCGATGCCGCTTTCGAGGCAATGACGGCCGCCGGCTTCCCGATCGAATACGGCCCGGCCGACGAACCTTGGGGCGTCAGGCGCTTTTACGTGCGCGACCCCTTCGGCAGGCTGGTGAACATCCTCGCCCATAAAAATTGAGCCGGCGGCATCAGCCACCGGCTCCTCGTGTCGATCGAAGACCGATTGTTACTTCCGATCGGCCCTGTGATAGGCGTTGGCTGCCCCGCGGACACGGACGGGGACGGGTATGGTGGCGGGCTCGGTGACCAGTTTGCCCCTGACCTTGTCCTGCTGGCGCTTGTGCTCGAGATAGTAGGCGTAGGCAAATTGCGTCGCGATCCCCGCTATGACGAAGAGCGGCCCGACCAGCGGATCCTTGTTGGTGATGTAGAGCACCACCTGTCCCACCATGGCGAGGATCGTGCCGGCGACGAAGATGTTCAGCGAATGACGGCCGAGGATCGTCAGCGGATGATCGGCGGGACGGCGCAGGATACGCGAAACTGCGGGAATGCTGATGACCAGATAAGTCAGCGCCAGCACATGCAGCAGTCGCGGCAGCGACAGGAAGGTCTTGTCGAAGCCTGTGATGACGGTCGGCAAGCCAAGTGCGGCCAGCGAGTTGCCGAAGGCCCAGAGATGGCCCATCACCCAGACGAAAGACAGCAGCACGTAGCCGGCAGCAGCCGCAAACAGCAGCGGATGGCGCGGGATCGTGCCGCCGCGCTTGATATGCAGGATCGAGACGATACCGATCGTAAACAGGAACTGCCAGGAGAGCGGATTGAGGAACCAGTAGCCCTCGATCAGCAGGTTGTGCGGCGCCACCTCATAGATGCCGGCAAGCAGCCAGACCGTGCCCGAGACGGCGAGCGCCAGCAGCGGGCTGCGCGCATTGAGCAGCAGAATGACCGGCACCATCAGCAGCAGCGCGCCATACATCGGCAGGATGTTGTTGTAGCCGATCTGGTGGCCGAGCAGCAGCAGCGCCGGAATGCCTTCCTTCAGGTTCATGAGAACCGCCAGGATATTGATTTCGACCAGCAAGCCCGGCCGATGGAACAGCCAGGCGCCGCAGATGAACAATGCCAGGGTCATGAAAGTGGTGATCATATGGGCAAGGTACAGCGTGAAGGCGCGCCGCGCCGCCTTGATCGCCGTCTTGATGCGCGCACCCGGCTTGAAGCGGGACCCGTAGGCGAGGCCGACGGCAATGCCGGAAATCAGGACGAAAGCCTCCGCCGCATCGGAGAAGCCGAAATTCTTCGTCGTCACATATTCGAAAATCTGCCCGGGAACATGATTGATGAAAATCATGATCAGGGCCAGGCCACGCAGCACATCAAGCCGTGTATCGCGTCCTGACGCAGCCGCGGATAAGCAACTGCGCTCGGCGCCGATGGCTTCGGTCAGCGTGCTTGCCATAGAGTTTCTCCTGTTATCCGATTTTGCAACGCGACGACGGCCAAAAGGGTTCCCTTTGGCCGTCGCGAATCGCCGTGTTCCTCAGCGTGGAGAACGCTGCTATCCGAGCGGATATCCCTCTTCGGGATCGGTGACTTCGCTGCCGTTGATCGACAGAGTGTAGCCGCTCGCATTGGACGCTTTTGAGACCGAAATGCGGTATTTGCCGCCTCCCTGCTCCACCTCTGCCGCAAATCCGTCCCATTCCGACGGGAGCGACGGGCGCACGTAAAGCCGGCCGTCCTTCAGTCGGATACCGAGAATGCCTTCGACGGCAGCGCGGTAGAGCCAGCCTGCGGAGCCCGTGTACCAGGTCCAGCCGCCGCGTGACGTATAGGGCTCATGTCCGTAGACGTCGGCCGCCACGACGTAGGGTTCGACGCGGTACTGTTCCGCCGAAGCCTTGTCGAGCGCGTGGGTGATCGGATTGAGGATCTGGAAGCAGCGCAACGCATCGTCGCCGCGCTTCAGCTCCGCCAGCGCCATCACCACCCAGGTCGCGGCATGGGTATATTGCCCGCCGTTTTCACGCACGCCCGGCGGATAGGCCTTGATATAGCCGGGATCCCGCGCGGAATTGACAAAAGGCGGCGTGAACAGCCGGATGATGCGGGCTTCCTCGTCGACCAGCTGATCGAGCACGGCATCCATCGCCTTGACGGCGCGGGCCGGGTCGCCCTCGCCTGACAGAACGCTCCAGGACTGCGCGATCGAGTCGATCCGGCATTCCGGGCTTTCCTTGGAACCGAGCAGCGCGCCGTCGTCGAACGTGCCGCGGCGATAGTAGCCGCCGTCCCATGCCGCGGTTTCGAGCGCCTTCTTCAACTCGGTGAGATGCGCCGACCAGCGCCCCACGCGGGCCGTGTCGCCGCGCTCTTCGGCATAGGGAATGAAGGAGCGCAATGCCCCCGCCAGGAACCAGCCGAGCCAGACGCTGGTGCCGCGCCCGCCGATGCCGACGCGGTTCATGCCATCGTTCCAGTCGCCGCCGAGGAACAGCGGCAGGCCGTTTGCGCCCTTGCGGGCGATGGCGAGATCGAGCGCCAGCGCCGCATGTTCGTAGACGCTCGCCTTATCCTCGGAAATCTCCGGCTTGTAGAAAGAATCGTGCTGCCCCTCCAGGAGAGCGGGGCCTTCGAGGAAGGCAAGCTCCTCATCGAGGACGCTCTTGTCGCCGGTAACACTGCAATAGTGATGGATCGCATAACTCAGCCAGACGACATCGTCCGAGATCAGGGTGCGAACGCCCGCGCCCGTTCCCGGCAGCCACCAATGCTGCACGTCGCCCTCGCGGAATTGACGCGAGGCGGCATTCAGGATCTGCCCTCGGGCGATCGAAGGTTCATGCAGCAGGAAGGCCAGCGTGTCCTGCAACTGATCGCGGAAGCCGAAGGCACCGCTTGCCTGGTAGAAGGCAGTGCGGGCCATGATGCGGCAGCCGAGGCTCTGATAGGGCAGCCAGCTATTGACGAGATTGTTCATCCCGCGATCCGGGGTCGAGATCTGCAGCCGACCGGTGAACTCCCGCCAGAAGGCGCGGTTCGCCTCGACGGCATCGTCGAACGAAGCCTCGCGGATGCCGGCGATAATCTCACGCGCCTCGTCTTCGGTCTTGGTATCGCCGAGGAAGAAGGTGAAGTCACGCTCCTCGCCGGCGCCAAGCTCGATGTCGATCGCGAGAGCCGCGGCCGGATCGCCGTCGAGTTCCGTCGCACCGGAAAGCACGGCGGCCGAGGTGACGGCCTGCGGGGCCTGGATCGTTCCCGCCTTGCCGATGAATTCCCGTCGGCTTGCCGAGAAGCTCGAAAGCGTCTCGCTCGCCGCGAAGAAGGCAATGCGGTTGGAGTGGTCGATGCTGTAAGGATTGGTGGCGAACAGCGCGCCCGTCTCCCCATCATGCCGCGACAGGATGAAGGGCGCCGTGCGGCCCGGATTGTTGCCGAGGATCCATTCGACATAACCATAGAGACGCAGCTTGCGGCCGGTCGAACCGGTGTTGCGCAGACGCAGGCGCTGCAGCTTTACCGGCTTGTCGCGGGCGATCGTCTGCGTCAGCTCCAGCGCGATATCATGCTGGATGCTCGAGAAGACCGAATAGCCGAGCCCGTGGCGGGCTTCGAAACGAATGTCCGGCCGGCGCGAGAGTGCCGCGAAGGGAGTCATGACAGCACCGCTGTCGAGATCGGCGAGATAGAAGGCCTCGCCCGAACGGTTGACCACCGCGTCGTTCGACCAGGAGGTCAGCTGGTAGTCGCGTGAATTGACGCTCCAGGTGAAGCCTGCCCCTTCCGCCGAGACGTGGAAGCCGAACTTGTCGTTGGAGATCACGTTGATCCAGGGCTGCGGCGTCGCATGGCCGCCTGGAAGGCGAACGACATATTCGCGGCCGTCGCGGGCAAAGCCGCCGATGCCGTTCCAGAAGTCGAGATCGCCTTCCTCTTCGATGACGACAGCGGGCACAACAGGCGGCGGCATCGGGGTGACGCGCTTGACCGGAACCTTGTTTCGCTCGGCCCGCTCCATCTCCTGCTGTTCCTCCTTGGAGGGTGCAAACAGCGCGACGGCGCGGCTGATCTGATCGACCACCTTGCCGTTCTTGGCATGCAGGGTGACGCGGGAAGCCGCGATCAGCGCGTGATAGGTGCTTTCCTCCATCAGGTCCTTGCGGACGGCGAAGATGTGCTGGCGCAGCCCATCGGCCTGGCCCATGCGGCGCACGTTCTCGCACATGGCGTCGAGCGCATGCTGCATGTCCTGCGCATAGGAAGAAGCGCGTTCGTTCATGATGACGAGATCGGCGGTGACGCCGCGCGAACGCAGATATTCCTGCGCCAGCAGCGCCTCGCGGGCGATGTCGAGATCCATGTCGTCGTTGACGCGCAGGGTGAAGATCGGGAAGTCGCCGGAGATCGCCAGCGGCCAGAGAGCCGATTGCGACTGCAGGCCGGCCTCGACGGTCGCCTCATCCTTGCGCAGCTGCATGTCGGGATAGACGAGGTAGCGTCCGAGATGCTGGAAGGCCGCCGCCTGCTGCGAGGTGACGCCGACATGACGCATCTGCACCTGCGTGCGCGTCCAGGCCTGGACGAGTTCGTGGTTGAAGGCGTCGGGGTGACGGTAGCGGTTGACCGCCTTGTCGACCTCGTCGCGGCTCGGTGCGGCGATCGTCCAGAAGAACACGCTGACCTTCTTGCCGGCGGGCACGCGTACGGTGCGGCGCAGCGACATGACGGCGTCGAGCATGAAGCCGTCGCTGCCGGAAAGCGTCGCACCCGGATCGAAGGCCGCCGCATCGGCAAGGCTGCGGCCTCGGCCGATGAACTTGCGCCGGTCGGTCTCGAACTCGGTGTGACGGGTGTCGCCGGCATTGTCGACGATCAGATGGGCGATGCTGATATTCGGCTCGTTCGGATCGCGCTTGTTGCGCTCCGCGCGAATGACGTCGCCACGCTTGCCGATCTCGGTCCTGATGAACATTCGGGCGAAGGCCGGATGCGCATTGTCGGTATCGTCGGAGGTAATGACCGGTTCGAGGTAGGAGGTGACTTCGATGAAGCGGTCTTCAGTGCCCATGTTGAGCAGGGTGACGCGGCGGGCCTCGGCATCATGCTCGGTCGCAATGATGCATTCCACCTCGCTCGTCAGGTCGCCGACCGTCTTGGTGAACTGCGCCTTCTCGTCGGCGAATTCGACCTTGATCTTTTCGCCCTCGACACCCTTCGGCTCTGCTGTCGCCGACCACCATTCGTTGGTAGCGGTATCGCGCAGGAAGATGAAGGTGCCCCAACGGTCTTCCGTCGGATCGGCCTTCCAGCGGGAAACGGTAAGACCGTTCCAGCGAGAATAGCCGGCGCCCGTCGCCGTCAGCATCATGGAGTAGTGGCCGTTGGACAGGAAGACGAGTTCACGGTCGCGCGAGGCCGGGTCGCTGATCTTCCTGATCTCCGGCCGCAGCAAATCGTCCTGGATGCTGGCCGGCGTATCGGATTCATGCTTGCCGCTCATAACGGGAATGTCGCGCGGCGCCTTTTCCTGCAGCAGCAGTTCGGCCGCCTCGATCACGGGATCGGAGTGGAACAGCTCGCGCAGATGGCCGTTGAAGGCGACGTTGGCGACGGCCGCGATCGACATGCCGTGATGGTGGGCATAATAATTGTAGACCACCGCGCATTTCTTGCCTTCCGGCACGCGTGTCGGCGTGAAGTCTACGGCGTCGTGGAAGCCGAACTTGCCGAGCGCGCCGAGTTTGCGCAGCTTCTGCAGGTTTTCCAGCGCACCCGGCGGATCGTACTGGCTGGCCAGCAGCGAGGCATAGGGCGCGATGACGGCATTGTGGCCGAGGCCGCGTTTCAGACCGAGCGTCGGCACGCCGAAATTCGTGTACTGATAGTTGAGGTTATGGTCGCGGGCATTGAAGGCCGCTTCCGAAATGCCCCACGGAATGCCGAGCTTGCGGGCATAGTTCATCTGTTCGACGACGACCAGATTGTTGGTCTGGTTGAGAATGCCTCCGCCGCGCTCCTGCATGACGAGCGGCGGCATCAAATATTCGAACATCGAACCGGACCAGGAGACCAGCGCGCCGCGTGATCCCACAGGCACGACCTGGCGGCCGAGGCGGTACCAGTGCTCGGTCGGCAGGTCACCCTTGGCGATGCCGAAGAGGCTGGTCAGGCGGCATTCCGAGGCGAGAAGATCGTAGCAGGCCTGGTCGAGCTCGCCGCTTTCGACACGGTAGCCGATCGACAGCAAGCGGCGCTCCGGCCGGAACAGGAAGCCGAAATCCATCGAGAAGGCGAGATCGCGCGCCTTGTCGCGCAGCGCCACCAGGCGCGGCCTGAGGTCATCGACCTTGGAAAGGTCGAAGGTGCTATCCGATATATGCGCCTCGCAGACCTTTACCAGCGACGCCGCCCATAGGGTAACCTCTTCGCTCTGCTTCGACTTGACTTCATGGTCGAGATTGGCGGCGAGCTTTTCGATGTCGCGTGCGAGAACGGCAAGGTTGATGATGCGGATAGAGGCGAATTCATGCTCGCGCTTGACGGCGGCAAGCGCGTTCTGGAAGCCGACGATGCGCTCTTCCAGGCGCCGGCGCAGCGGGCGCACGGTCTTGCGGTCGTCGGGCAGGTCCGCCAGCACTTCACCCAGAATGCCGGCCGTGTCGCCGACACCGTCGAGATTACCCTGCATATGGGCCGAGGGCGCCTCCGCCCAGTTGCGGCAGGCCGACGAAATGGCGATCAGATGACCGGCGAGATTGCCGCTGTCGACCGCCGAGACGTAACGCGGTCCGAGCGTCTGCAGCGTATCGGTGTGATACCAGTTGAACAGATGGCCGCGGAATTTCTCCATCTTGTCGATCGTCGCGATCGTCTGTTCCAGCCGCTCGATCGTCTCCTCGAAGGAGAACCAGCCGAAATGCCGGCCGGAAACGACGGAGAGCAGGTAGACGCCGATATTGGTCGGCGAGGTGCGCGCCGCGACGATCACATGCGGCGTTTCCTGGATATTGTCCGGCGGCAGGTAATTCTGTTCAGGCGTGGTGAAGGTCTCGAAATAGCGCCAGGTGCGCCGCGCGATCTTGCGCAGTTCGCTGGACACCGAGTCGGCGACTTCGAGCCGGTCTTCCGTCTCGGCCGACTGGCTGACATACCAGGCGACGACAGGCGAAAGGATCCACAGCAGCGCGAAGGGAATGCCGACGAGGAAGGCGTTGTCGCCGGGAAGCGCCGCGAAGGCGAGCGCCAGCAGCGCCAGCGCCGGCGCATGCCACATCGCCTTGTAATAAGAGGCGAGGGTGCCCTGGCGGCCGGCCTGAACGCTGGCAGCGGTGCGCCACTGCAGCATCAGCTTGCGGCTGACGAGCAGGCGGTAGAGCGAACGGCCGATCGCATCCGCCATCATCGCCGCGGAATCGGCGATGAAAACGATGCGCAGCGCGACCTGCGCATTGGCGGCCGTGATATCCGACCAGACCGTATAGAGATGGGCACGCGCGACGATATCGCTGGTGCGCGGGATGATGCCGTTGATGAGCGAGAGCGTCGGCGCGACGAAGAGGCAGAAGATCAGCAGAATCTGCCAGACGAGCGCGCCGAGCGGACCCATGAAGTACCAGCCGAGCACCGAGGCGAAGAACCAGGCGATCGGCGTCAGCGAGCGGCGCAGATTGTCGAACATCTTCCAGCGGCCGAGTGCCGTGACGCCGTATTTTGGATTGAACATGTAAGGCAGAAGCTGCCAGTCGCCGCGCGCCCAGCGATGCTGGCGCGATGTTTCCACCTCGTAGCGGATCGGGAAATCCTCGACCAGTTCGAGATCGGTGACGAGTGCGCAGCGCGCCATCGAGCCTTCGAGAAGATCGTGACTGAGGACCGAGTTCTCTTCGATCCGGCCCTTCAGCGACGCTTCGAAGGCATCGACGTGATAGAGGCCCTTGCCGGTGAAGGTGCCTTCGCCGGCGAGGTCCTGATAGACGTCGGAAACGGTGAAGACGTAAGGGTCGAGGCCGCGATTGATCGAAAAGACGCGCTGGAAGACCGATGCGTCCTTGCCCGTCGTCAGCGACGGCGTGACGCGCGGCTGCAGCACGCCGTAGCCGCTCTCGACGCGCCCGGTTTTCGGATTGATGACCGGGCGGTTGATCGGGTGGTAGAGCTTGCCGACGAGCTTGGTGACGGTATCGCGCATCAGGCGCGTGTCGGCATCGAGCGTCATGACATATTGCACATTGGCCGGCACCGCATTGGCGCCCGGCAGATAGGTCGTGTCGCGGTCGCCGCGCAGCAGCATGTTCAGCTCGTGCAGCTTGCCGCGCTTGCGCTCCCAGCCCATCCACACGCCTTCGGCGGGATTGTAGAGGCGGCGGCGATGCAGGAGGTAGAAGCGCGTCTTGCCATCATAGGCATAGCGGGCGGAAAGATTGGCGATCTCGCGCCTCGCATAGTCGAGAACCTCGAGATCGGCGGCCGTCTCCTCGGCGTCGCTGTCGGGCCAATCGCTCAGCAGCGCGAAATAGATCTCGCCGCGCGGATTGGCGAGATAATGAACCTCGAGATTGCGCACCTGATCGTCGACGCTGTCGCGGTTGGAGATCAGGCAAGGCACGACGAGCAACGTGCGCGCATCCTCCGGAATGCCTTCCTTGAATTCGTAGCCGACGAGCCGCGCCGGCGTCACGAAGAAGGACAGCAGAGTGTTGAAGAGGCCTGTCGCGCCCTCCGAGGCCGGCAGCGAGAACATGATCAGTAGCACGGCGATTTCGAGCGGACCCATGCCGGCATTCGCCATGAACTTGCCGACGACGGCCATGGCGATGACGGTCAGCAGCATGACGGGAACGGCGATCGCCAGCCAGTTGAACTGCCGCACCGCACGGACGAAATGCTGGGTGATCGTCGGGCGGTAATTCGCCCGCGCCTCCAGCTTCGGCCGCTGCGCGCCGGACAGGAAGCCGCCGACATTCGGTTCGTGCGGCTGCGGCTCGCCGGAGGCCTTGGCCTCTTCCGTCATGTCGAGCGCCAACTGGGCGATTTCCATTTCCGTCAGCGGCGAGCGCTTGGCCAGCTTTTCGATCTGCTTGCGGTATTTGTTGCGCGAGCCGGAATCGAGGATGCCGTAGTCAGAATGCTCCCACAGCAGCTTATCGACGTGGCTGACCTGTTCGACCCAGACCGACCATTCCGTATCGTCGATCTCGCGAAGGCTGCGGATGATGTTGCCCATCGTCACGTTGCCGGAAGACAGGCGGCTGTGTTCGGCCGTCGTGGCCTCTTCGGTATTGCGGCCGAGCTCTTCCAGCCGCTCGTCGAGCCAGGTGATCGCCAGGCTCGATGTCTGCGAGCCGTCGCGCAGGCGGTAGAGGAACTGCGTCGAGAAGGTATTGTCCTCGGCAAGCGGCTCCAGCGTCTTCAGATAGGCGGCAGCCTTTGCCGGATCGGTCAGGCGGACCAATTCGTCGGCCGCCTCGTTGGCGCGCCGGCGCAGCCGGCGGCTGGCTTCCACACGGCTCGAAATACGGCGAAGGTTTTCCACCAGCACGTAGCGCACGAGCGACGGCAGGGCCCAGAGTTCACCAATCCGGAGCGTCTCGCTGGTCTGGAAGCCGTCGACCAGAGCCGTCAGGCTTTCCTGCGAGATCGTGCTGTGGGTATGGGCGACATAGAGCCAGGCAAGGACCAGGGTGCGCGGTATCTCGACACCCCCGACAGAAATAGTCGGCAATTCGCGGTAGAAACGCCGGGGAAAGTCGCGTCGCACCTCCTGTATCGCTTCTTCGACGATATAGTGGTTGTCCAGCAGCCATTCCGCCGCTGGAGTGATCGTCTCTCCAGCCTCGACGTCCGTTGCCGTGGTGCGGTAAACGCGCAGGATTTCCTTCTCGTTTTCCTTATGGCGCGCGAAGAAATCGAAGGGAGCGAAAGCCGGCAGCTTGCTGACGCCGTTCTGGGCGACCGCCTCGCCCATCGCCTTGATGTCCTCAATGGAAAGATAGGTCGAGCGGATCGAATCATTGTGATCGATCTGCTTCGTATCGGGGTCGCGCGGAAGGCTCGGAGAAAGATTGGCAATAGACATGGGTTCGGTTCTGGATCCAAACAAAGTTATGGCTGTTTTGCTCAGCCTTTTGCACTGCTTATCATGACTGCGACATGAACGGAGCCCGATTCTTCGAAGATCGATGAAGCCGGGATGAACGACACTTGGGCGACGCGACGCAAACGCAATGAGCCCCGGTTCAGGGCGGCAGACGGATGATGGAAATCATCGATATCCTCTCCGCGAAAGCCATGGCGAAACTTGGACACGGGACAATTCAAGTCAAGAGGCGGGGAATGCGCCCTGCCAGGCTCGTCTCCGCGGCGGGAGGCGAAAATGCCGGCATCCGGCCTGGCGGCAGCGTATAAAGACAGGAAAGGCTGAAGCGCGCCGATGAACAAACCTCGATGCGACGCCCTGGCGTGACTGACATAGAGAAGAATGGGGATTGGGATAGCGCTCGGCTCTATGACCACTCTCCCGGGACAGGCTGATGCCGGGAGAGTGCTGGGGCCTGCGAGCGTCAGCAAAGGGCGGAAACCGCCGCGGCACCTGCCGAGCTTAGGATGCGCCGATTAGCCGACGAGGCCGCAAACCATGGCGACGACGAACAGGAATGCTGCCGTGAAGATCGCTCCATGGAGCATGGTCTGAAGCCTGTGACGCGCGGTCAGCGGCTTCTTGTCCACGACGGAACCATACTGGTTCACGTGAGTATGCGAAATACCCAGATCTGCCATATGTTGCCTCCGTTGTTTTCCTGCGGCCGGTTGTGCGGCTCGGTTTATAAATATTTTCTCTATCAGGTAGGTAGAGATAAATTTCCGTCCAGAGCGAGCGGAAGAGAAAATTCAACCAGCTCTATCAGCAGAGCGTGCGCCAGGCCCAGATCCACGAGCGCTCGACGGTGCTCCCGTCCTGCGGCGGGTTGGAAGAAGTGTCGATCAACCTGCGGTCCTTCTCGGCGGGAATGGATACCGAAATCTGTTCCCTGCGGTCGGCTTTGACGGGAGGATCAAGGTAACCCATGGTCATGCCACCGAGAAAGAACATGCCTCAACCTCCATCGATCACGAAAGCTAACAATCGTTAACAGGATCATGACAGAAGCGGGGCAGCTGTCAATAGTCTAGTTGGTTGGTCGTCTTTTAGGGAAGCATTAGCCTTAACGGTCTCGCGGGTCTTTTCTTTTCAAAGGCTTGAAAAGACTACCCTTCAGGCTTTGACGAACCCCTTGCTGGCGATCATCAAATTTCTCGTGTAGTCCTCCCGAACTGCGCCTCTCGCCAGCTCTTCCGAACTCAGGCGTTCGACGACCGCACCGTTGCGCATCACGGCGAGCTTTTCGCACATATGGGTGATGACGCCGAGATCGTGGCTCACCATCACGAAAGTCAGCTTGCGGTCGCGCCGGATCTGTTCGAGCAGGTTCAAAACCTCTGCCTGCACCGAGGCATCCAAGGCTGAGGTCGGTTCGTCGAGCAGCAGGATCGACGGTTCGACAATCAGCGCCCGGGCGATCGCCACGCGCTGCCGCTGGCCGCCGGAGAGCTGGTGCGGATAGCGGAAACGGAAGCCGTTGCCGAGGCCGACTTCGTCGAGTGCCCGCGCAATGCGTCGGTCGCTGTCGCCGATGCCATGGATCGCAAGCGGTTCGAGCAGAAGCCGGTCGATCGTCTGGCGCGGATGCAGCGAACCGTAGGGGTCCTGAAAGACCATCTGCACGCGCCGATAAAAAGTCTTGCTGCGTTTTGCGCCTCTGAGGGCTTCCCCCTCGATTTGGATCGTCCCGCCGCTGACCGGCGCAAGCCCGGCAACCGCGCGCAGCAAGGTGGATTTTCCCGAACCGGACTCGCCGACAAGGCCGAAGGACTCGCCGCCTTCGACCACGACGCTGACATCCTTCAGCGCATGAAATTCGTCATAAACGACGCCGAGATTGTCGATCTGGAGCGTTGCGCTCATGCCGCCCACTCCGGCTTGCGGTCGAGCACCGGCAGCGGATGGCGGTTCGAACCGATCTCGGGCATGCAGTTCAGCAGTCCCCGGGTATAGGGATGCTGCGCATGTTTGAGATCGGCGGCCGCGAGTTCTTCGACGACCTTCCCGGCATACATGACAATGACGCGGTCACAGAAGGAAGAAACCAGCCTCAGATCGTGGGACACGAAGATCAGTCCCATGCCCCGTTCGGACACCAGCCTGTCCATGATCCGCAGCACATCGAGCTGCACCGTCACGTCGAGCGCCGAGGTCGGTTCGTCGGCGATCAGCAGTTCCGGTCCGGCAATCAGCATCATGGCGATCATCGCGCGCTGCCCCATCCCGCCCGAAACCTCGTGGGGATGCAGGTCGAAGACGCGTTTGGGGTCGCGGATCTGCACCGCCTCCAGCATGGCGAGCGCACGCTCTCGCGCCTCCGCCTTGCCGACCTTCTCATGCGTGCGCAGCGTTTCGCAGATCTGCCTGCCGATCGTCATGACGGGGTCGAGCGAATATTTCGGATCCTGCAGGATCATGGCGATGCGCTTGCCGCGCAGCCTGCGCCTTTCGCCGGCGGAAGCCTTGAGGAGGTCGATGCCGTTGAAATCGAGCCTGTCGGCGGTGACGATGCCGTGTTTCGGCGTCAGCCCCATGATGGCCCGGCCGGTTTGCGACTTGCCGGAACCGGATTCGCCGACGATACCGAGCCTTTCCCTGCCGAGCGTAAAGGAGACGCCGCGAACGGCCTCGATCACGCCGGTGCGGGTGGGATAGCTGACCTTGAGCTTGTCGACCGTCAGAAGTGTCGTCATTGGCCGCTCTCCTTCGGATCGAGCGCGTCGCGCAGGCCGTCGCCGAGCAGGTTGAAGCCGAGGCTGACGATAAGGATGGCGATGCCCGGCATGGCCGCGACCCACCATTGATCCAGGATGAAGCGACGGCCCGATGCGATCATCGCGCCCCATTCCGGCAGCGGCGGCTGCGCGCCCAATCCCAGGAAGCCGAGACCGGCCGCCGTCAGGATGATCCCGGCCATATCGAGCGTCACGCGCACGATCAGCGAGGAAATGCAGAGTGGCATGACATGGCGCACGATGATGCGCAGCGGCGATGCGCCCATCAGCTTCACCGCCGAAATATAGTCGGAACGCCGGACCGTCAGCGTCTCGGCGCGCGCGATGCGGGCATAGGGCGGCCAGGAGGTGATGGCGATGGCGATGATCGCGTTCTGGATGCCCGGGCCGAGCGCGGCGACGAAGGCGAGCGCCAGCACCAACTTCGGAAAGGCGAGGAAAATATCAGTGATGCGCATCAGCGTCGCATCCACCCAGCCGCCGGCATAACCCGATACCGTGCCGACGAGCAGCCCGACCGGCGCGGAGATGATGGCGACGAGCACGACGACGAGCAGCGTCAATCGCGATCCGTAGACCAGCCGCGAAAAGATATCGCGGCCCTGGTCATCCGTGCCAAGCAGGAACCCGCTCGTTCCCGGCGGCAGCAAACGGGCATTGCGCAGATCGCCGACCACGGGATTGTGCGTGGCGATGAGATCGGCAAAAGCGGCGACCAGCAGCAGCGCGACGATGATCATGAGACCGACGACGGCGAGCCTGTTTGCGCTAAACTGCCGCCACGTCACGTAAGCGCGCCCGAGGCGCGCCTGCATGCGCGATTGCGGACGGTCGGAAAGCAGCCATTCGCGGCGGCTCATCACGGGAGATGGGGTGGCGGGCGCCGTCATCGGTTTCGCGTCCTCGGGTCGAGCGTCCGGTAGAGAAGATCGGACAGAAGGTTGATGCCGATGAAAACGGTGCCGATGACGATCGTGCCGCCGAGCACGGCATTCATATCGGCATTCTGCAGCGAATTGGTGATGTAAAGCCCGATGCCCGGCCAGGAGAAGACGGTTTCGGTCAGAACCGAGCCTTCGAGCAGGCCGGCATAGGAAAGGGCGATGACGGTGACGAGCGGCACGGCGGCATTGCGCAGCGCGTGGCCCCAGATCACTCGTGTTTCCGAAAGCCCCTTGGCGCGCGCGGCGACGATATATTCCTGCGAAAGCTCGTTGAGCATGAAGCTGCGCGTCATGCGGCTGATATAGGCCAGCGAGAAATAACCGAGCAGCGAGGCGGGCAGGATGATGTGGCGGAAGACGTCATAGAAGACGTCCCATTGCCCCTGCCAGGCGCTGTCGAGCAGATAGAAGCCGGTGATCGGCGTGAACGTATATTCGAAGACGATATCGATGCGGCCGGGAAAGGCCACCCAGCGCAGCTGCGCATAGAAGATGACGAGCGAGATCAGCGCCAGCCAGAAGATCGGCACCGAGTAGCCGATCAGCCCGATGACGCGCACCACCTGGTCTGCGATGCTGCCGCGGCGCACGGCGGCAAGAACGCCGAGCGGCACGCCGACGCAGGCGCCGATCAGCGTTCCGAGCGTTGCGAGCTCGATCGTCGCCGGCATGACGCGGCGGATGTCGACCATGACAGGATTGGTCGTCAGCACCGAATTGCCGAAATCGCCGGACAGGATGCCTTTGATATAGATGAAAAACTGCTGATAGAGTGGCAGGTTGAAGCCCATTTCCTGCCGCACCCGCTCGACGACGTGGGTGGGCGCGCGGTCGCCGAGGATGGCGAGCACGGGATCGATCGGCACGACGCGGCCGATGAAGAAGGTGACGGCCAGCAGGCCGAGATAGGTGGTGACGGCGGCGAACAGGAAACGTCCCGCCGCCTTCACGAAGACGCCGGCACGGCCCTTGCGGGGCCGCGCCTCCTGCCTGGTTTCGACGGTGCTCAAGCCACTCAACCCCGCCAGATCATTCCTTGGCGATCGGGCCGACGAAGTTGGTGTCGAAGCTCGGACCCAGCTTGAAATCCTTCAGGCTCTTCCGATAGCCGGCCACTTCGGTCTGCTGGAAGATGATGACGAAGGGGCTGTTGGCGAGAAACTTCTTCTGGACATCCTCGTAGATCGCTGCGCGCTTGGCGCCGTCCCGCTCGAGCAATGCAGCCTTCGTCTGCTTGTCGAGTTCCGGAGCTTCCCAGGTGTTGCGCCATGCGAGCGTCTTCACCGTGCCGGCGTCGGAATTGTCGGGATTGCTCGTGAAGGTATCGGCATTGGAATTCGGGTCGAAGTAATCGGAGCCCCAATTGCCGATATACATATCGTGGGTGCGGGCGCGATATTTGGTCAGCGTCTGCTTGCCGTCGCCGGGGATGATCTCCAGCTTCACGCCGGCCTGCGCCAGCGACTGCTGCATGGATTCGGCAATGCCGGTCACCGGCTGCGTGTTGCGCACGTCCATGGTCACCGAGAAGCCGTCGGGCAAGCCGGCCTTGGCCAGCAGTTCCTTGGCCTTGGCGACATCGAGCTTGTAGGGATTTTCGTCGAGCGCGCCGAGCTGGCCCTCCGGCAGGAAGGTCTGGTGGATCTCGCCAATGCCCTTGATCAGCGTCGCGCCGATCGCGTCGTAATCGACCAGATATTTGAACGCCTCCTGAACTTCGGGCTTCTTCAGGTTTTCGTTCTTGTTGTTCAGGCTGACGTAGTAGATCGTGCCCTTCGGCGCACTTGTCGTCGCCAGATCGGCATTCTTGGAAACGGCGTCGATATCGCCCGGCTCGAGATTGCGGGCGATATCGATGTCACCTGCTTCGAGCGCCAGCCGCTGGGCCGAGCTTTCCTTCATATAGCGATAGATGACGCGGTTGAGCTTCGGCTTGTCGCCGTAATAATTGTCGTTGCGCTCCAGCACGACGACTTCATTGGCGCGCCATTCGCGCAGCTTAAAGGCGCCGGAGCCGGCATAGCCGGTCTTCAACCATTCATTGCCGAAATCATTGTCGTATTTGTGCTCGGCATCCGGCGTCACGGCCTTCACATGCTCCAGCACCAGCTTCTTGTCGACGACGGAAGCGACAGTCGCCGTCAGGCAATTGAGCACGAAACTCGGCGCATAGGCCTTGTCGACCGTGAGGACGAAGGTATTGGCATCGGCCGCCTTGGCCTTTTCCGTGACGTTGTCGCCGGTCAGGCCGAACTGCGTGAGAATGAAGGCAGGGCTCTTGTCGAGCTTGACGGCGCGCTCGAACGACCAGGCGACATCTTCGGCGGTGATCGGATTGCCGGAGGCGAATTTCAGGCCGGGTTTCAGCTTGAACGTATAGGTGAGGCCGTCATCCGAAACGCTCCAGCTTTCGGCGAGATCGCCCTTTACCTTTGATGTATCGGCGAGATCGAGACGGACAAGCAGGCTGTAGCTGTTGCTGGTGATCTCCGCCGTCGAAAGCTCGAAAGCCTCGCCCGGATCCATCGTGATGATGTCGTCGATGGCAAAACCTTCGACAAGCGTGTCCTTGGGCGTTTCGGCGAAAGCGGACGGTGCCGTCATCATCAGGAGCGAAAGGGCGGCTCCGGCGGAAAGCATGCGGATATTGCGGCTGAGCTTGGTGATCATCATGGTCTGTTCCCCTGTTCTTGATTGATTACGAAGCGTTAGGTCGGTCATTCCCCACTAAACTATTGTCCATTCCGAGCGCGTCCAGAGGCGCGCGGTGCTTTAGGCGCGGTCCTCGCGCCAGGCTTGCGCCAGAATACGAAGCCAATTTTCACGGGCAAGTTTCGTGAGATCCTCCTCACCATATCCAACCTCCCGGAGAGCGGCAATCAGCTTCTGATTGCCGGCCGCATCGCCGATTTCCTCAGGAATGGTGGCGCCGTCGAAGTCCGATCCGAGCGCGACGCAATCAATGCCGATGCGGTTCACGAGGTAGTCGATATGGCGGATCATATCCGCAAGCGGCGTATCGCTGTCCGAGCGGCCATCGGCACGCAGCATGGCCGTCGCATAATTGACGCCGACGAGGCCGCGACTTTCGCGGATCGCATCGAGCTGCCTGTCCGTGAGGTTGCGCGCGACCGGCGTCAGCGCGTGGGCATTGGAATGGCTGGCGACCAGCGGCTGGTCCGTCGTTTTCGCCACGTCCCAGAAACCCTTCTCGGTGATATGGGCAAGGTCGATCAGGATGCCGAGGCGATTGCACTCCTTGACCAGCGCAAAGCCGGCATCGGTGAGGCCGGGCGCGGTATCCGGCGACATCGGGAAGGCGAAGGGCACGCCATAGCCGAAGACGTTGTGCCTGCTCCAGACCGGGCCGAGCGACCGCAGTCCCGCCGCATGAAACACCTCGAGCGCCGAGAGATCGGCGCCGATCGCCTCGCAGCCTTCCATATGCAGGACCGCGGCGAAAATGCCGTCCGCCACGGCGCCGCGGATATCCTTGACCGTCCGGCAGAGCCGCCAGGCGCCCGCCCGGTCGAGCCGCAGCGCGATCGCCGCCATCTCATTGGCAACGACAAGGGAAGGCAGCGGATCGAGAGGAGCCGCCATCGGTGTGACATAGCGGCCTTCGGCATCCGGATCGGCAAAGACGAGATCGCCGGAGGGAATGTAGATGGCGCAGAGGCCGCCGGAGAGGCCGCCTTCCCTGGCTCGATGTGCATCGATATGGCCGGCCGTCGTGCCGTCTTTGAATTCCGCGATCGGATCGCTGCCGTCTTTTGCGTGTGTCCAGAGCCGAAGAAGAACGTCGTTATGACCGTCGAATACGAATTGCATTTGTCTTCCTGCACTGCCCGAGGCGGGGCCTATGACGTGGCAGAATAGAAAAGCTGGCGGGATTCGCCATCCCTTTTTTTAAAAATCTGCGTCCTCTTCAAGAGCTTCGCCGCAAACGGAAACGGGGGCCGAAGCCCCCGCATGATGATTGTTCTCGCTGATCGAGATCAGTGCTTGCGCCTTTTCTTCTGCCTGTAGACGTCGACGACGACGGCTGCGACGATGATGACGCCCTTGACGATTTCCTGGTAGTAGGCGTCGATCCTAAGGAACGTGAAGCCTGATGTCATGACGCCGAGGATAATGGTGCCGATGACGGTGCCGGTGATGCGCCCGACGCCGCCGGTGAGCGAAGTGCCGCCAATGACGGTCGCGGCGATCGCATCGAGTTCGTATCCGACGCCCATGCTCGCCTGTGCGGTTTCAGCGCGCGCCGCCGTGACGATACCGGCAAGCCCGGCGAGCAGTCCGGCAATCACGTAGACCTTGACGAGATGCGCCTCGATATTGATGCCCGAAACGCGTGCCGCCTGCGGGTTCGCGCCGATGGCATAGGTGAACTTGCCGTAGCGGGTGTAGCGCAGCGCAATATGGAAGATCAGCGCCACGACCAGGAAGACGACGACCGGCCATGCCTTGGTTCCGATGAAGTGGAACTGCTCGGTGATGCCGGAAACCGGCTGTCCCTTTGTATACCACTTGGCGACGCCTCGGGCCGAAACGAACATGCCGAGCGTTGCGATGAACGGCGGGATCTTCGTATAGGCGATGAGCGCGCCGTTTATGAGACCGGCGGCCGCCCCGATCAGCAGGCCGATCATGATCGGCACGACGGCGGGCAGATCGGTCAGCGAGGGGAAGACGGCCCGTCCCCAGGTCGAGGATTGGGCAAAGCTCGTCGCGATCATCGCCGTCATGCCGACGACCGATCCCGACGAAAGGTCGATGCCGCCGGTAATGATGACCTGGGTCACGCCGACGGCGATGATGCCGATGACCGAGACCTGCAGGATCATGATCGTCAGGCGCTGCGAGTTCATCAGGAAGCTCTGGCCGATGAACAGCCAGCCGAGCACTTCATAGACCAGCGCGATGCCGACGAGCACGAGGAAGATGCTGAGTTCCGGCGGCATGCGCCGCCGTCTCGGCCGGGTTGCGAGCGGGGCGGTGCCCTCTGCTGCCTTGCTATTCATGTCAAACCTCCCTTGGGCGATCACAGGCGGCGCGTCACCGCGCAGCCAGCTCCATCACCTTGATCTGCGTTGCTTCATCGCGATTGAGGAAACCGGTCACTCGGCCTTCATGCATGACCATGATGCGGTCGCTCATCCCGAGCACTTCGGGCATTTCGGACGAGATCATGATGATCGCCACGCCGTTGCGCGCCATTTCGGTGACCAGCCGGTGGATTTCGGCCTTGGCCCCGACATCGATGCCGCGCGTCGGCTCGTCGAGGATCAGGATCTTCGGATGGGTGAGCAGCCAACGCCCGATCAGCACTTTCTGCTGATTGCCGCCCGAAAGATTCTCCACGCGTTCGTAGAGGTTGGGCGTCTTGACGCGCAGCCTCTTCGCCATGTCTTCGCAGGTCGCCTCGAGCGCGCCCTGCTGCACGAAGCCGCCCTTGACATATCTGTCCTGCAGAACGGCGATCTGCATGTTTTCGAGAATATCGAGGATCAGCAAGCAGCCGGTATCCTTCCGGTCCTCCGTCAGGAACGCCATCTGGTGGCGGATGGCGTCGGTCGGCGAGGCAATGTTCACCGGCTTGCCGAAGAGTTCGACCGAACCGGAGCTTGCCGGCGTCACGCCGAAAAGAGTTTCAGCCACGTTCGACCGCCCGGAGCCGACGAGGCCGGCCACGCCGAGGATCTCGCCGGCCCTCACTTCGAAGGAAACGTCGCGGAAGACGCCGTTGAGACAGAGATCCTTGACGGAGAGCACGACATCGCCGATCGGCACTTCTTCCTTCGGAAACATCTGGGTGATCTCGCGCCCGACCATCATTCGGATGATGTCGTCGCGGGTGACCTCGGTCGAGGCATGCGTGCCGATATAGCGCCCGTCGCGAAAGACGGAGAACTCGTCGGCGATTTCAAAGAGCTCGTTCATCTTGTGGGTGATGTAGACGATGCCGATGCCCTGAGACCTGAGATCACGGATGATGCGGAAAAGATGCTCGACCTCGCGCTCCGTCAGTGCCGATGTCGGCTCGTCCATGATGAGGACGTCGGAATTATAGGAAACCGCCTTGGCGATCTCGACCATCTGCCGGTTTGCGACCGACAGGTGGCGGACTTCGATTTCCGGATCGAGCGCGATGTTGAGCCGGGCAAACAGCTCCTCGGTCATGCGGCGCATCGCGCCATGATCGACGAAGCCGAAACGGTTCTTCGGCTCGCGGCGGATCCAGATATTTTCCGCGACCGTCATGAACGGCATCAGGTTCAGTTCCTGATGGATCATGGCAATGCCGTTCTCCAGCGCGTCGAGCGGGGATTTCAGCCGGATGTCGACGCCCTTGAGGCGGATATCGCCCTTGTCGGGCGTATAGATGCCGGCGAGGATCTTCATCAGCGTCGATTTGCCGGCGCCGTTTTCACCCATCAGCGCATGCACAGAGGCGCGCTTCAGCCGGAACTGCACGTCGTCGAGTGCGACGACGCCTGGAAATTCCTTGCGAACGCCCTCGGCGCTCAAGAGATATTCCGCATTCGGAACCGCGCCGCTTGCGCGCACGGCTGCCATGGTTGTCGGGCTGACGGCCATATCATCTCCTCCGGATACGGACAGGCTGAAAGGATGCGGGCCGAGCCCGCATCCTGCTTGGCGTTCGCCTCAGTTCTTGGCGACGAAGTCCTTGACGTTTTCAGGCGTGACGAGCTGGAAGGGGATGTAGACCTTCTTCTCGACCTTTTCGCCCTTGGCAATCTTGAGCGCCGTATCGAGCGCGCCCTTGCCCTGGCCGGCAGCGTCCTGGAAGACAGTGACGTCGAGGTCACCTGCCTGCATGGCGGCAAGCGCGTCCTGCGTGGCGTCGACGCCGCCGACGACGACCTTGGTCATGTCCTTGCCGGCAGCCTTCAGCGCCTGGATGGCGCCGATCGCCATTTCGTCGTTGTTGGAGATGACAGCGTCGAATTCGATGCCGCTGGAGAGCCAGTTGGTCATCAGGTCGGCGCCCTGGGTGCGATCCCAGTTGGCCGTCTGCTCTTCGACGATCTCGATGCCCTTGCACTCGTCGGTCTTGACGACGTCATGAATGTCCTGGGTGCGCATGCGCGCAGCCTGGTTGGAAAGCTCGCCCATGATGACGACGGCCTTGCCCTTGCCACCGAGAATGCGGCAGATTTCCTTGGTTTCCAGCGTACCGGATTCCTGCTCGTTGGAAGCCACGAAAGCCTGCTTTTCCGGCAGCGTGTCGACGTTGACCGGCTGGCGGTTGACGTAAACCAGCGGAATGCCGGCATCGGCCGCGAGCTTCGACATTGCCGTCGTCGCATCGGTATCGACAGGGTTGACGATGATCGCATCGACCTTGGAGGCGATGAAGTTCTGGATCTGGCTCTGCTGCTTGGAAACGTCGTTCTGCGCGTCTTCCACCTGCAGCGTGACGCCGTTCAGCGTCTTTGCATAATCGGTCATGCCATTGCGCAGAACGGTCAGGAAGTTGTCGTCGAACTTTGCCATCGACACGCCAACCGTCTCCGCGTGGGCCGCCGTCGACATGACGAGCGCCATCGCAGTGCCCAGGATAAACTTTTTCATTTCACTTCCTCCACAAATGGTGCCCGGCTGCACCCTCCTCACGCCGGAGCTCCAGGCTATTTGCCCTGAGAGCTGCATCCCCTGCATGCACCACCTCTCCCGTGGCACTCCGCAAAACGGAACAAACAAACCGTAAAATTTGTTCTGCGGAATATTCATTCCATTTTCTGGGAACGGCGTCAAGTCTCTTTAGCGGCAATGAGACACGGACGACTGCGTGGTGACCCGGCCTGGCGACTATCGACGGCATTCCTCCATTGTGAAAAGCGAGAGCCGTCTCCATCTATGCGGAGTCGTGGCCAGCTCACGGCTTTCGGCCTCTTGCTGCGGTCCGATCATTTGAAAATTTTGGAGACAGGACTGATGTCCATTTCGATCTATCGACTCACCGTTCCCATGTTCCAGCGCGGGCTTGCCAGCCTGAAAACCTATCTCGACAAGGCCGAAATCTATGCGAAGGAGAAGAATATCGATCCTGCCATATTGGTTTCCGCCCGCCTTGCGCCCGACATGCTGCCGCTTTCCGGCCAGTATCAGCGCGCCAGCGACACTGCCAAATTTGCGCTCTCCCGGCTGACCGCAACGGAAGCGCCGAAATTCGAGGACAACGAGAAGACGATCGAGGAACTGCGCGAGCGGCTTTCAAAGACCGAAGCCTATCTCGCCGGCTTCTCCGCCGAAGCTCTTGATGGCGCGGAAAGCCGTGAGATCACCCTGCCGGGCAAGAGCGGCATCGTGCTGCCGGGCGATGAATATATCGCCACCTTTGCCCTGCCGAATTTCTATTTCCACGTGGCGACGGCCCATGCGATCCTGCGCAACCAGGGCGCACCGGTCGGCAAGCGCGATTATCTCGGCTGATCTGACGGCTCTATATCAGGGCCGGCGGATCACCGGCCCTTTTTCCGTCAGCTCGGTATAGGCAAGCGTCTGATCCAGATGCCGCGCTCTGAGTGAAAGCAGCTTTTCGGCATAGGCAAGCCGCACCGCGGCATGGGCCGGATCCGCCGCAATATTGTTCAGCTCCATCGGATCCTCGCGGAGATCGAAGAGCAGCGGCGGCAGCGCGGTGAAATGCACATATTTGAACCTGGAATCGCGGATCACGGCGAGATTGCACTCGTTGGAGCCGATGCCGAAATGGCGCTCCGCCTCGCTCCCGGCGATGTCACGGAAATCGAATTCCCAGAATGCCGCGTTCCGCCAGGCCTCCACGCACTCGCCCTGGACGAACGGCATGAGCGACCGGCCATCGAGGCCGTTCTTAGCGCCGATGCCGAGCCTTTGGCAAAGGGTCGGAAAAATATCGGCGGCACTGGTGAAATCGTCGACTACCCCGCCAGCAGCACCGCTTGCGGGATCGCGAATGACCAGCGGAATATGATAGCTGCCGTCGAAGAATCCGCCCTTCCCGAGCGTCCAGTGATCGCCCGCCATCTCCGCATGGTCGGAGGTGAAGACGACGAGCGTATTCTCCCAGGCGCCCGCATCCTTCAGGGCCTGCCAGATGCGGCCGAGCTGGTCGTCGACCTCTGCTATCATGCCGTAATAAATCGCCCGGATCGCCGAGAAATCCTCCCCGTTCCAGCCGCTGAGCGGCCCGCTCGCGCCGAGGACGAAGCTGCTCTTGCCGGAGCGCGGCATGGCATAGGCGAGATAGGGATGACTGTCCTCTTCCGCCTGGGCGTTTGCCGCGCGGGCAAAAGCCGGCCCGTCACCCGGCCCGAACATCCGGTTGAACGGTTCCGGCACGGAAAAGGGCGGGTGCGGCCGCAGGAAAGAGACATGCGCGAACCACGGCCTGTCCTGTTCGCCCATCCAGCGGATGAACTCGCCGGCCAGGAAAGCCGTCTGCGTCTCGTTACGCGAATAGGCCGGCGCCGCATCGGAGATGTCTCCCGGCTCTGCGCCGACCGGAATGTGGATATCCCGGCTGACCGCATCGGCATGGCCGCGGGACCTGAGCCAGGAGAGCCACTGCCTCTCATGCTCCGGCAGAAGCTGGCGGGCGGTAAAGCCCGGCAGCAGGCCTTCATAGGTCGTCAGGTGCGGATCATTGGCATCCAAGCCGCGCGGATCGGGTGCCGTGTCGGTATAGCCGAACAACGTCGGATCGTAGCCGGCCCGCCGCGCCGCCAGGGCCAGATTGTCGAAGCGGGCATCCAGCGGCGAACCATTGCGGCAGACGCGATGGTTCATCTGGTAGAGGCCGGTATAAAGTGTCGCCCGCGCCGGCGAGCAGGGCGCGGCCCCGGCATAGTGCCGCCGGAACAGCGTGCCTTCCCGCGCCAACGCATCGACGGCAGGCGTTTTCACGCAAGCATGGTCTAGGGAAGACAGGCAGTCGCCGCGCCACTGATCCGCCGTGATCAGCAGAACGTTCGGCCGGCGGCCCGTTTCAATTCTGGTTGGCTCAATGCTGGTTGGATTTTGCATGCCAGTCCCAGGCGGAGCGGATGATCTGAGAGAGATCATACTGCGGCACCCAGCCGAGCACGTCGCGCGCCTTGTCGTTATTGGCGACCAGCGTGTGCGAATCGCCTTCGCGCCGGCCGATATATTCGACCGGGAAAGGCCTGTTCGACACATCCTCGATCGCGCCGAGCAATTCCTTAACCGTCGTGCCGGTGCCAGTGCCGAGGTTCAGTGCGACGGACTCTCCGCCGTTGAGCAGATATTCGACGGCGCGCACATGCGCATCGGCAAGGTCGAGCACATGAATATAGTCGCGCACGCAGGTGCCGTCGCGCGTCTCGTAATCGCTGCCGAACACCTTGAAGCCCTGGCGGCGGCCGAGCGCGGCATCGATCGCCAGCGGGATCGCATGGGTTTCCGGCTGATGCCACTCGCCGATCCGGCCCTCGAAATCAGCACCCGCTGCATTGAAGTAGCGCAACACCACCGAGCGCAGGCTCTTATACTGGTCGTAGTCGGCAAGAGCCTGCTCGACGATATATTTCGTCCGTCCGTAGGGATTGATCGGCACCTGCCGATGGGTCTCGTCGAGCGGCACGCTCTGCGGCAGGCCGTAAGTGGCGCAGGTGGAGGAGAAGACGAAGGCGTTGATCCCGGCCGCCTGCGCCGCCGAAAGCAGCGTCAGAGTGCCGATCACATTGTTCTCGTAGAAGGAAACCGGATCCTTGACCGATTCGCCGACCTCGATCAGCGCCGCGAAATGCAGGATCGCCGCCGGCTTGTGCTCGGCCAGCACCTCGTCCAGCCGGGCGCGGTCGCGAATATCGCCTTCCTCGGCCGGCCCCCATTTGACGAACTCGCGGTGACCGTTCGAAAAATTGTCGAAGACGACAGGCTTATAGCCCTTGTTCGCCAGGTCGAGACACGTATGCGAGCCGATATAGCCGGCGCCGCCGACCACAAGAACCGTTTCACCTGCCATGCACCACCCTTGCAAATTCAATGAGAGATTGGCGGAACCTAGACGAGATACACGTCAATAAAAAGAAGGAACTTCAATCCGCTTGAACGGACAATACGTCGAATGCCGAAGAGCTCCCGACCAACGCCGCTGCTGCGAGCCTTCGCGCATAATTCGCGTGATTTGCATAATTGTCTGATCTAGTGGGCGAAGAATGATTTGCGCGGAGGGCAAGACATGAAGAAGGCGATCATCGTCTGGGGCGGCTGGCAGGGCCATGAGCCCGAACAATGCGCCGGCATCGTCGCCGAGCTCCTGCGCGAGGACGGTTTCGCCGTCGAAGTGACCGGCGATCTCGGCATCTTCGCATCGCCTCAGCTCGCCAAGGCCGATCTTCTCGTGCCCATCATTACCGGCGAGACGCTGGAAAAGCCCCATGCCAGCGCCCTTGTCGAGGCGGTGCGCGGCGGGCTGGGACTCGGCGGCCATCACGGCGCGCTCGCCACCTCCTTCAAAGAAAGCGCCGCCTTCCGTTACGTCTCCGGCGTCACCTGGGTTGCCCATCCCGGCAATATCATCGATTTCCGCGTCGGCGTCACCCGCCAGGACGACCCCATCATGGAGGGCATTCCCGACTTCGACTATCACTCGGAACAATATTATCTGCATTACGACCCGAGCGTCGAAATCCTCGCGACGACGACCTTTACCGGCGCTTATGACCCGGCGGCGCGCAATGTCGTGATGCCCGTCGTCTTCAAGCGCCATTTCGGCGCCGGCCGCATCTTCTATTCGGCTCTCGGCCACGTCGCCGCCGAATTCGACCATCCCTATATGCCGCTGATCCTGCGCCGCGGCCTGAGCTGGGCCGCCCGCCAGTAACGTCGGGCAGGTCTCTTCTGTGCCGTTCCGGGCAGGAAACCGCTCGGCGACTTTGCTGAAATTGCTTTAAAGGACCGCTTTCCGCTGCCGCTCGTTTTCGACTTCGGGGACCGGCTCGTCATAGATCCGCATCAGCCGCCCCGCTGCCTTCAGCTTGGCGATGAGATCATTTCCATCGGGCGAGGCCTTCGTCAGCTCCAGCTGCTCGAATTCCCTGAGCGCTTGCAGCCAATGGCTTTCCCCACGCCCCTCCGGCCGGCCTTCCGATTCCCACAGCGAATAAGCGCGCTGGCTGACCCAGGCGTCCCTATTGTGACTCATTACCAACCCCAGCCGAAAAATTTGGAAGCAAATATCGATAGCCAGCAAGGTGACAAACCGGGCTTTAGGAGTCGTTACGAGGCAGCGTTATTTTTTTAATAATGCGAGGAGATGCGGATACTTGGAGACAGATTACAGCCCTAAGGGCGGTAACCTGATTTATAAATTTGAAGTTCAATTATGAGGATATCTTTGGCTCCGGCGCGTGCTTAACTGCAATCTAGAATGTTTCCTAGAATACCGGTAACAACCTTGCCAGTTTAGCGCGTTTGTAGTTTGATGATATGAGCTGGGGGACTTGTTTATGCGTAACTTACTCCGATCTGCCGCTATGAGCGCCATGCTGTCAATGACAACAATGTGCAGCCACGCAACAGCGTCTGAGAAGACCTTCGGTCCCTTCACTGTCGATGACGCCAAGCCCGATGTTATTGCCATGGAGGGCGAAATCGATGTCGGCTCAGCCCTCAATTTTCGTCGCGCTCTTCAAGCTGCTCCGAATGCAAAACTCATTACATTGAACAGTCCAGGTGGCGCCGTGCAAATGGGTTTGCTGATAGCAGACGACATTCATGAGAAGAGCTTGCAACCTACATTCCAACAGACAGCGTCTGCCTGTCTGCTTGTGCTTATATATTTCTTGCAGGTATCGAGCGAAAGGTCGACGGCAAACTAGGCGTTCACCAGATCTCGTCCGATGCCTCAGATCTTGTGGGAGCACAGCTGGCAATTTCTGACATTATCGACGTCCTTAACCGCTTCAACACCCCAATCGAGGTGATGAGCATCATGTTCAAGACGCCACCGAATGACATGCATGTCTTCACACCGGAAGAAATCGAGCGATACAAACTCAATCGAGCAGTAGAGTCAAAGCCCTCGACTACCACAGGCACACCGGCAACATTGGAGAAAGCCTCACCTTCCGCGGATGCTGTTAGCGGGCCAGTACCTGCTATTCAGCCAGCAAGGCCAGATGGATTATCGCTAACTGAAAAAACACCACCCGCGCCGACGATAAAGACGGAAGCGAAACTTTCGCCGATCGAAGAGTTCGCAAGGCGCCCGAACCGCATCGCCGTCTACACTGGCCTGGATCTTTTCGGTGACGACATTTCCTCGATCAGAGCAAATGACGCCGCTGAGTGCGCGCTGAATTGTCTTGCCATGAACGGTCAATGCAAGGCGTTCACCTTCAACGCAAATCCAAAGATCAAGAAGGGACCCAATTGTTTTCTCAAATCCAGCGCCGGCCGAGCAGATGGAAATAGTGTAGCCTTCTCTGGTCGCTTCCTCAGTGGTGCCGATGCTAACCCACCCACATTTACGATCGGAATGATTGATCCGCAGAGCGCACTCTTCCACGACGTTGATTTGCGAGGTGGTGACTTGTCTTCACGCCCTTACATCACAGCCAAGACACCACTCAACTGCCGCCTTGCATGCGTCGATGACAATCGTTGCATGGCCTTCACCTATAACCACTCCAAAAAGCAGTGCTGGTTGAAAGGGTCGATTGGTACGCCGATGTTAGGCAAGGGGATGGTGAGCGGGATCAAGAAGTTTCAGAGTTTCTCGCCAGCGAAGATCATCAGCTTGAATTAAGGAATAGTGGCAAGATTTCCAGGAGAGATCTACGAGTGGGCGTAGATATTCGACCTGAGAATTATGGCGGAGAGGGTGGGATTTGAACCCACGATACCCTTGCAGGTATGCCGCATTTCGAGTGCGGTGCATTCGACCACTCTGCCACCTCTCCGCGGTCAGGTCGGCGCTTGTTCGGCGCGGGCGTTCTCATAACGAGCCTGTGACGGGTTGGCAAGCCGAAAAGTCGAAGCATTCCATCCTTTTGCCTTGACACTTTTTTGTCACTCGCGTATCTCGGCTGCGCAATAGGTTCGGAGTAATCCGTGCCTTGCCAGTCCCGCGTTCGCGCGGGGCGTTTCACCGGCAGGAAGAGCTCGAGGCCAGCCCTCTGAAATCCCTGCTTAACTTCGACTGATAAAAAGACGGCCACCCTGCTGATCAGCGGGGAGAGCTGGAACGAACATGAAAGGATAAAAAATGTTCGCAGTCATCAAGACCGGCGGTAAACAGTACCGTGTGGCGGCCAACGACGTGCTGACCATCGAAAAGCTGGAAGCCACCGCTGGCGACTCCATTGAATTCACCGAAGTTCTCGTGATCGGCGAAGGCGCCGACGCGGCGATCGGTGCGCCCTTCGTAGCCGGCGCCTCCGTCAAGGCGGAAGTCGTCGACCAGACCCGCGGCAAGAAGGTCATCGCCTTCAAGAAGCGCCGCCGTCAGAATTCGAAGCGTTCGCGCGGCCATCGTCAGCATCACACGGTCGTCCGTATCACGGACATCGTGGCTGCCAAGTAAGATCAACGGGACAAGGTTTAAAGGAGAACTCCAATGGCACACAAAAAAGCTGGCGGTTCCTCGCGCAACGGTCGCGATTCCGAATCCAAGCGCCTTGGCGTGAAGAAGTTCGGCGGCGAAGCCGTCATCGCAGGCAACATCCTCGTGCGTCAGCGCGGGACGCAGTGGCATCCGGGTTCCAACGTCGGCCTCGGCAAGGATCACACGATTTTTGCGCTTACCGCCGGCAATGTGAACTACCGAACGAAGGCCAACGGTCGCGTCTACGTGTCTGTCATGCCGAAAGCGGAAGCAGCGGAATAAGCCGGTAGCGCTCAAAAACAGCCGGCGTCTCATCGACCCGGCTGGCCGTACCAGGTTCAGTCCAGAAAACAGGGGAGATGGGGCGCCATCTCCCCTTTTTCTTTGTCCAAACAGGAGGACTGAACATGCAAGGCGAATTGATAAGGGTCGACCAATCACGGTCGCCCAGGGAAGACCAGCGGTCTCCCAAGGAACGGCTGAGGCCGGAGCGGTTAAGGACCGATTGCCCTGTCTTGTTATCGGAACGGCTCGTCATGCGCGCGCCCCACGAGGAAGACATTGACGCCCTTGCCCATCTCGCCAACAACGCCAAAGTCGCCACCATGGTATCGCGTATGCCGCACCCATATACCGCCAATGATGCCGCCGACTTTGTTTGGCGGACGCGAAATGGCGAGATTGGCAAGTGCGTCTATGCCATCACCAAAGCCGAAAACGGCGCCTTCATGGGGTGCTGCGGCGTCGAACCGCACACCGACGGCAAAACCGTCGAGATCGGTTACTGGCTGGGTGAGCCCTTTTGGAACCAGGGCTACACGACCGAGGCTTGCCATGCCCTCGTCGACATGGTGTTCAGGACGAGGCAGCAGGTCGACCAGATCGACGCCCGCTGCCGGGTCATGAACGTCGCCTCGCGGCGCGTCATCCAGAAGTGCGGCTTCCAGTTCCAGGGATCGGGGCTTGCCGCGTCGCTGGCGCTCGGCAGCAACGTGCCTGTCGAATGGTACAGGCTCGACCGCAAGACCTGGATGTCCCTCAGAAGCTGGGGGAACATCGCATGAGCACGACGGCACTGCAAAGGCCGGAGTTGAAGTCGATGATGCCCGGCCCCGCGCCGGTCATCTCGACAGCCCGGCTGACGCTTCGCCCCCACAGGCTGAGCGATGCGCCCGCCATCGCGGAATCGCTTTCCGATTTCGCGGTGACGCGCATGCTTTCCCGCGTACCCACGCCTTTCGACAGGCAGGATGCGCTGGACTGGCTGATCCCGGTCACGTCAGGCACACTGCCGGACTGGCCGCTGGCGATAACGGGCAAGGACGATGTCCATATCGGCAACGTTTCGCTCGAGTTGCGCCACGGCCGCTGGCACCTCGGCTACTGGCTGAACCGCTACTATTGGCGGCGCGGCTATATGAGCGAGGCGGTGGCGGCGATCATCGAGCGCTTCTCGCGCCGCATGCCGGAGACGCCGATCCATTCCGGCGTCTTCGCCGACAACCCGGCTTCACTCAGATTGCAGGAGAAGCTCGGTTTTCGCATGACGGGTTGCGGCGAAATCTATTGTTTCGCCCGCAACACCATGGTGTCGCACATCGAAACCGTGCTGCAGCCGGGCATGCTGCAGCCGCGGAAGGTCGCCTGACAGAGCATGATGCCGAAAAGTGTGAGCGGTTTTCGGAGTAACATCATGCTCATATTAAAAACGGAGACGCCGCCCACCGGCGGCGTCTTCTTCAGTCATCGATCTCGACCCAGAGGGGGAAATGATCGGACCCAACGGATTGCGTATCGATCCGTGCGGATTTCAACCGGCCCTTCAGGCCGCAACTGACGAAGCAATAGTCGAGATGCATGCGTTCGCCGCCATCCTCAGGATTCATCCAGCTGTAGCTTTCCGGGCGATAGGCATCGAGCGCGGCGAAGGCATCGATCGGCGTGCCGATCCTCGCAACCCGGCCGTAATATCCGCCGGCAGCCCCCGCAAGCGCGCAATATTCCGGCGATTCCGGCTCCATGTTGAAATCGCCCATGATGATATAATCCTCCGGCAGCGGCGGCTCCGGCAGTTCGAATTCGGCCGCCCCCGTCAGCGATCCACCGTCCTGGACGAAGGCGTTGATATGCGTGTTCAGGAATTGCAGCTGGCGGATGCGCTCGTCGGGCGACACGTGGTCGAGATGGACGGAATAGACGCGGATCGCGCCGCCAGGAGCGGCGATCACCGCCTCGGTGGCGCCGCGCTGCGGATTGATCTTGCCGATCGTGCGGCTGCGCGGCAGAAGCAGCGTCCGCGTCGAAAGGATCGGCCAGCGCGACAGCACCAT
This sequence comes from Rhizobium sp. R339, assembly GCF_002211395.1. Lineage (NCBI taxonomy): Bacteria > Pseudomonadati > Pseudomonadota > Alphaproteobacteria > Hyphomicrobiales > Rhizobiaceae > Rhizobium > Rhizobium sp. R339. The sequence continues at coordinate 54,572 of NZ_LOKV01000025.1, read as the reverse complement.
GTTGCCGAACTGGAAGCGGGTGCCGCGCCCCGGCCGCAGCCCGCTTTCATCAGCCTCGATATGCAGATCGCAGGCCGGCCCATACACCCAGAAATGGTCGGGAAAAAAGGCTGCGATATCGCCCGGCATATCGGCGAAACCGTTGCGGGAGAAGCCTCGGGTCACCTCCTGCAGAGAGATGACATCGGCGCCTTCGAGGCTCCGGGCGATACGTTCAAGATCGTATCTGCCGTCGAGACCGAAGCCGTACTGTATGTTATAGCTCGCAAAAATCACGATAATCTTTGACCTCCGTCGGAACCGCCTATATCGAATGGGCCAAGACGGGCCGTCCAACTGCCACCGGATACTGGAAGTAAAATGAAATTTCTCGACGAAGCAAAGGTCTATATCCGCTCAGGCGACGGCGGCGGGGGCAGCGTTTCCTTCCGGCGCGAGAAATTCATCGAGTTCGGCGGCCCCGACGGCGGCGACGGCGGACGCGGCGGCGACGTCTGGGTCGAGGCCGTCAATGGGCTCAACACGCTGATCGATTTCCGCTATCAGCAGCATTTCAAGGCGACGATCGGCACCCATGGCATGGGCCGCAACCGCACCGGCGCCAACGGCAGCGATGTGACGCTGAAGGTTCCTGTCGGCACCCAGATCTTCGAGGAAGACAGGGAAACGCTGATCTGCGACCTGACCGAGGAAGGCCAGCGCTTCTGCCTCGCCCATGGCGGCAATGGCGGCTTCGGCAACGCCCATTTCAAAACCTCGGTCAATCAGGCGCCGGACTGGGCCAATCCCGGCCTGCCCGGTGAGGAAAAAACCATCTGGCTGCGGCTGAAGCTGATTGCCGATGCCGGCCTCGTCGGCCTGCCGAATGCCGGCAAGTCGACATTTCTCGCATCGGTCACCCGCGCCCGGCCGAAGATCGCCAACTATCCCTTCACGACGCTGCATCCCAATCTCGGCGTTGCCACGGTCGACGAGCGGGAATTCATCCTTGCCGACATTCCGGGCCTGATCGAAGGCGCCCATGAGGGCGTCGGCATCGGCGACCGTTTCCTCGGCCATGTCGAGCGCACCCGCGTGCTGCTGCATCTCGTCTCCGCCCAGGAAGAAAAGGTGGGCAAGGCCTATAAGACGGTCAAGCATGAGCTCGAAGCCTATGGCAACGAGCTGACCGACAAGCCCGAGATCGTGGCACTGTCGCAGATCGATGTGCTCGACGAGGCCGAACTGAAGAAGAAGACGAAAGAGCTGGCCAAGGCCTGCGGCAAGACGCCCTTCCAGATTTCGGCGGCCACCGGCAAGGGTATGACCGAGGTCCTGCGCGCGCTGCGCGACATCATCGTCGAAGCGAATACAGAGGAAAAACCGGCCAAGGTGCCGAAGCTCAGGCATCGCGATATGATCGTCACCGAAGAGGACGAGGGCGAGGATGGGGCCGATGACCAGCCGTAAGCCGCTAGGCCGCTACCGCCGCATCGTCATCAAGATCGGCTCCGCCCTCCTGGTCGACCGCAAGGCCGGGCTGAAGAAGACTTGGCTCGACGCCATGTGCGCCGATATATCAGGCCTGAAGGCCAAGGGCATCGATGTGCTCGTCGTCTCCTCGGGTGCGATCGCGCTCGGCCGCTCGGTGCTCGACCTGCCATCGGGAGCGCTGAAGCTCGAGGAAAGCCAGGCGGCGGCCGCCGTCGGCCAGATCGCACTCGCCCGCGCCTGGTCGGAAAGCCTGTCGCGCGACGAGATCGTCGCCGGCCAGATCCTGCTGACGCTCGGTGACACCGAAGAGCGCCGCCGCTATCTCAATGCACGCGCCACCATCAACCAGCTTTTGAAAATCGGCGCCGTGCCGATCATCAACGAGAACGATACGGTCGCGACCAGCGAAATCCGCTATGGCGACAATGACCGCCTCGCCGCCCGCGTCGCGACCATGACCGGCGCCGACCTGCTCATTCTTCTCTCCGATATCGACGGCCTCTACACCGCGCCGCCGCATCTCGATCCGAATGCGGCCTTTCTCGAGACGATCGGCGAAATCACGCCCGAGATCGAGGCGATGGCCGGCGGTGCGGCCTCCGAGCTTTCGCGCGGCGGCATGCGCACCAAGATCGATGCCGGCAAGATCGCCACGACATCGGGCTGCGCCATGATCATCGCTTCGGGCAAGACCGAAAGCCCGCTGTCGGCGATCGAAAACGGCGCGCGCTCCTCCTGGTTCGCCCCTTCGGGCACACCCGTCACCGCCCGCAAGACCTGGATCGCAGGGCAGCTGCAGCCGGCCGGCGAACTGCATGTCGATGAGGGCGCCGTCACCGCGCTGGGCGCCGGCAAGAGCCTGCTTCCGGCCGGCGTGCGCAGCGTTACCGGTCTCTTCAGCCGCGGCGATACCGTTGCGATCATCGGCCCTGAAGGCCGCGAGATCGCGCGTGGCCTCGCCAGCTACGATGCCGAGGATGCCCGCCGGATCGCCGGCCGCAAATCGGCAGAGATCGAGGCGATCCTCGGTTATGCCGGCCGCGCCGCCATGGTTCATCGCGACGACATGGTGATGACCGCGCAGATCAGACAGAAATCGGAAAGGCAGAAGAAGGACGCGAGCTATGCTTGATACCGTTGCGCCGAGCCCTGACATTGACGCGCTGATGAACGACATCGGCCGCAAGGCGAAGGCTGCCGCGCGACCGTTGGGCTTTGCCTCCACCGAGGCGAAGAACCGCGCCCTGAATGCCATGGCCGATGCGATCCTCGCCAACAAGGCGCATATCCTGGCCGAGAACGCCAAGGACCTGAAGGATACCGAAGGCAGCGAGATGCTTGCCTCCTTCGTCGACCGGCTGACGCTGAACGACAAGCGCATCGCCGAGATGGCCGAGGGTATCCGCGCCATCGCCGCTCTTGCCGATCCGGTCGGCGAAGTCATCGCCGCCTGGGACCGCCCGAACGGCCTGAAGATCGAGCGCGTCCGCACGCCGCTCGGCGTCATCGGCGTGATCTTCGAAAGCCGGCCGAACGTCACGGCCGATGCCGGCGCGCTTTGCCTCAAGGCGGGCAATGCCGTCATCCTGCGCTGCGGCTCGGATTCACGCCGTTCATCGCAGGCTATCCATGCCTGCATGGTCGAAGGCCTGAAGGCGGCAGGACTTCCAGAGCATGCTATCCAGCTCGTTCCGGTGTCGGACCGCGCCGCCGTCGGCGCCATGCTGCGCGGCCTGGACGGATCGATCGACGTCATCGTGCCGCGCGGCGGCAAGAGCCTGGTCGCCCGCGTGCAGAACGAGGCCCGCGTGCCGGTCTTTGCCCATCTGGAAGGCCTTTGCCACATTTATGTCGACGCATCGGCCGATATCGAGATGGCCAAGAAGATCGTCGTCAACGCCAAGATGCGCCGCACCGGCATCTGCGGCGCAGCCGAAACGCTGCTCGTCGATGGCGCAGCGATCGGCACGTATCTCACGCCGCTGCTTCAGGTTCTAACTGACGCCGGCTGCGAGATCCGCGCGTCGGCAACGGTTCTGAAGGTCGCTCCCGGCATGAGGCCCGCGACCGAAGAGGACTGGTCGACCGAATATCTCGACGCGATCATCTCGGTCGCCGTCGTCGACGGCATATCGGGCGCGATCGCCCATATCCAGAAATATTCCTCGAACCACACCGAGGCCGTGATCGCCGAGGACCCCGCCGTCGTCGAGCGCTTCTTCACCGAAGTCGATTCGGCGATCCTGCTGCACAATGCCTCGACGCAGTTTGCCGATGGCGGCGAGTTCGGCATGGGCGCGGAAATCGGCATTGCCACCGGCAAGATGCATGCCCGCGGCCCCGTCGGCGTCGAACAGCTCACCTCCTTCAAATACCGGGTGCGCGGTGCCGGACAGACCCGACCCTGACGTGACGGCGGAAAAACTGGACCGGCGCTATCTCCGCATGCCGCACAGCGAGCGCGGCATGATCATCGGCCTGTTCGGCGGTTCGTTCAATCCGCCGCATCAAGGCCATGCACTGGTCGCCGAGATCGCCATCAAGCGGCTCGGCCTCGACCAGCTCTGGTGGATGGTGACGCCAGGCAACCCGCTGAAAAGCCGCAATCTTCTCGCGCCGCTTGCCGCGCGCATCGCGGAGAGCGAGCGGATCGCCACCGATCCGCGCATTAAGGTCACCGCTTTCGAACAGGCGCTCGGCGTCAGCTACACCGCCAATACGCTCGCCCGCGTGAAAGCCCGCAATCCGCATGTGCATTTCATCTGGATCATGGGCGCCGACAGCCTGCAGACCTTCGACAAATGGCAGAAATGGCAGGAGATCGCCCGCACCTTCCCGATCGCCGTGATCGACCGGCCGGGCGCCACACTCTCCTACCTCTCCTCGAAAATGACGAGGACCTTCGATTTCGCCCGGATCGACGAGGACGACGCACGCGTTCTCTGGAAGAAGCCGGCCCCGGCCTGGACCTTCATCCACGGGCCGCGCTCCGGCCTGAGCTCGACGGCCATCCGCAACGGCGCGCTGCCGGGCACGGCCGAGATCGATTTTCAAGGATATCGCTGAAACGAGAAAGCCCGACGGGGGAGGAGATCCGTCGGGCTTATAAACTCGATCGACAACTGGGAGGAGGAGTGTTGTCGATCCTGTCGAACGGCTATGGGAGGAGGAGAAAGCCGTTTCGATAAATGTGTTGTACCATATTCCTTACGAAGATGAATATCGAATTGTGCAATGCAGCAATGCGGGCGATGCAAGACTGAGGGCGGGAGGCTTGGGCCAATGCCGATATTATCGGCAAGGCTCCGTAGAACAGCCCTTTCCCACAGCAGTTCACGTGGTTTGGCGGCCGGTATCCCAAGCTCATCGCGCGCTCACAGATACTCAGGCTCATAAAGCCATGCGCTTCACGACGTAAATCCCAACGGCCGCCGATATGGTTATATTTCCACGGATATATCCCTAGCCAAAACGCCGGCGTCGTTATATTCGTCAAAATATTTCGAACCCGGGGAGTGACAGCATGCAGAACCACCGCCAATGGATGAAACTGGCGACCGCCGTGATCGCGGCGTGCTTATCAGGAGCCGCAGCACTGCCGGCGCCGGCCGCAGCCGCCGAGAAACTGACCGTCTTTGCAGCGGCAAGCCTCAAGAATGCTCTCGACGCCGCCAACGCCGCCTGGACGAGCGAAAGCGGCAAGGAAGCCGTCGCTTCCTATGCGGCGAGCGGGGCGCTGGCCAAGCAGATCGAGAACGCAGCACCCGCCGACATCTTCATCTCGGCCGACCTCGACTGGATGGATTACGTCGCCAAGAAGAACCTGATCAAGGCCGACACCCGCACGAACCTGCTGGGAAACCGGATCGTGCTCGTTGCCGAAAAGGACAAGGCAAAACCCGTCGAGATCAAGCAGGGCTTCGAACTTGCCGGTTTGCTCGGCGACGGCAAGCTCGCCATGGGTGAACCGAAATCGGTCCCCGCCGGCAAATACGGCATGGCAGCGCTGGAAAAACTCGGCGTCTGGACATCGGTCGAAACCAAGGTTGCCGGCGCCGAAAGCGTCCGCGCTGCCCTCGCCCTCGTCTCCCGCGGCGAAGCGCCCTATGGCATCGTCTACCAGACGGACGCGGCGGCCGATAAGGGCGTCGCCATCGTCGGCACCTTCCCAGCCGATTCCCATCAACCGATCATCTATCCGGTCGCAATTCTTGCCGAGAGCAAGAACCCGGATGCGGCAGCCTATCTCGACTTCCTGAAATCAGACAAGGCGGCCGCCTTCTTCACGTCGCAGGGATTTATCGTTCTCAAGTGACTGAAGGGCGAAGTGATTGCGGAATCAACAACCACCGCTTAGCGTGAAGGCTGACAGAACCGGCCTATTGCTCCTTCGTCATGCTCGGGCTTGTGCCGAGCATCTGCATCCGCTTGATAGGGCAGCAGATCCTCGGCACAAGGCCGAGGATGACGCGGAGTAAAAGGTGAACCGAGCCTCAGCGAGCTTTCGATTTCGTGGAGACAACTGCATTTGGATATACTGGGCCTGAGCGATGAGGAATGGACGGCGATCCTGCTCAGCCTGCGCGTCTCGTTCGTCGCCATGCTGGCGAGCCTTCCCTTCGGCATTCTGGTCGCGCTGCTGCTTGCCCGCGGCCGTTTCTGGGGCAAGTCGGTGTTGAACGGCTTGGTTCACCTGCCGCTGATCCTGCCCCCCGTCGTCACCGGTTTCCTTCTCCTGATCCTCTTCGGCCGGCGCGGCCCGATCGGCAGCCTGCTCGATCAGCATTTCGGCATTGTCTTCTCCTTTCGCTGGACGGGCGCAGCACTCGCCTGCGCGGTCATGGCCTTTCCGCTGATGGTGCGCAGCATCCGCCTGTCGATCGAAGCGGTCGACCGCAAGCTGGAAGAGGCGGCCGGCACGCTCGGCGCCGGTCCCGCCTGGGTGTTCCTGACGATCACCCTGCCGCTGATACTCCCGGGCATCATCGCCGGCATGGTACTTTCCTTCGCCAAGGCGATGGGCGAGTTCGGCGCCACGATCACTTTCGTCTCCAATATTCCGGGCGAAACCCAGACGCTGCCGGCTGCGATCTACACCTTCACCCAGGTGCCGGGCGGCGATGCCGGCGCGCTGCGGCTGACGCTGGTCGCCATCGTCATATCAATGGCCGCCCTGCTCGCCTCGGAATTCCTCGCCCGCCTCGCCGGCCGGAGGATCGATCCGGAATGACGCTGATCGTAGAGGCAAAACAGAGGCTCGGCGCTTTTTCGCTCGACGCGGCCTTCACCTCCGAGCGCGGCGTCACCGCGCTGTTCGGCCGCTCCGGCTCCGGCAAGACGTCGCTGATCCGCATCATCGCCGGCCTTGCCCGCCCCGACGAAGGCCGCGTCGTGCTCGATGGCGAGGCGCTGACGGAGACCGCCGGCGGCATCTTCGTCCCGAAACACTGCCGCCGTTTCGGCTACGTGTTCCAGGAGGCGCGGCTGTTTCCGCATTTGAGCGTCCGCGCCAATCTTTTCTATGGCCGCTGGTTCGCGCCGCAGGCGGCAGGCCGCGAGAGCTTCGACCGCATCGTCGACCTGCTCGGCATCGAGGCGCTGCTCGAGCGCAGCCCCGCAAAGCTATCCGGCGGCGAAAAGCAGCGCGTCGCGATTGGCCGTGCCCTTCTCTCCTCTCCGCGCTTGCTGTTGATGGACGAACCGCTTGCCGCCCTCGACGAAGCGCGCAAAGCCGAGATCCTGCCCTATCTGGAGCGGCTGCGCGATGAGACGGAAATCCCGATCGTCTATGTCAGTCATGCGATCGCCGAGGTGGCGCGTCTGGCAAACCAGGTCGTCCTGATGCGCGACGGCAGAGTGGAAGCGACGGGCCCGGCCCTCGACATATTGAGCCGTCCCTCCGCGGCTTCCGACAGGAAGGAAGCGGGCGCTCTGCTGGAGGGCATCGTCGAAAGCTTCGATGCCGGTCACCACCTGTCGATCGTCGCCCTGAAATCCTGCCGGCTGCATATTCCCGGTGCCGCCCTTGCGCCCGGCAGGCCGGTCCGCATCCGCATTCCCGCACGCGATGTCATGCTGGCGACGGCAAGGCCCGAGGGGCTGAGTGCGCTGAACATTCTCGAAGGCAGGATTGAGGAAATGTCGCCTCAGAACGACGGAACGGTCGAAATCCGGATCGATTGCGGCGGCGATGCCATTCTCTCGCGCATCACCGCCTTGTCCTGCGAACGCCTCGATCTCAGGCCCGGCAAGACCGTCTTCGCCGTCGTCAAGACAGTCGCTCTTGAAGCCTGATCAGCCGCCCTGCGGCCGGCTGCGCTTGCCTTCGAGCCAGGCGAGATCCTCGGCAAGGCTCTCCCGCATCGTCTTTTCCATCCGGCGGAAGCGGCCGAGCAATTCCTCGCCGAACGGCGTCAGCGCCGCACCGCCGCCCTTCTGGCCGCCGCGCTGCGATTCCACCACCTGTTCTGAGAACATCCGGTTCATCTCGCTGACGAGCAGCCATGCCCGCCGGTAGGACATGTCCATCGCCCGTCCCGCGGCCGAAATCGAGCCGGTCTCGCGGATATATTCCAGAAGTTCCATCTTGCCGTGACCGAGACGATCCTCATCCGGAAAGCTGATTCGCAGGACGGGAACGATTAATTTTGCAGCCGTGTCGGTCATCGAAGCCAGAAATCGTGAAATTTGCCGCACTTTACGCTGCGGTATGGAAACTGTACACCGCCCGCAAGAAGCAGCTCCGGCGGCAATATTCTGTAATTCTAACGTAAGATCGGCTTTTCCGCCGCTCGGTACGTTAGCGCGTCTTGAAACATTAATGGTTTGATGCCTATCTTAACCATGATCCGGTCGTTTTCGGATCTCGTGTTGTGCATGGTTTGTCATTCCAGGAAAGGGAAAGCACTGACAACAGTACACGCCAAGGGAAAAACGCTCGCCGTTGTCCCGAAGAGTGCGGAACGTGGCGCCGATGCCGCCGCCCGTACCTTAGAAGCCGTCCTCGCCAGCCTCGAGGACTCCAAAGCTGAAGATATCGTCACCATCGACATTGCCGGGAAATCGGCGCTTGGAGACTACATGATCGTCGTCTCCGGCCGCTCGAACAGGCATGTCATGGCGATCTCGGATCATCTGCTCACCGATCTCAAGGATGAGGGCTTTGGATCAGCCCGCGTCGAAGGTCAGGAGGGCGGCGATTGGATCCTGATCGACACCGGTGACATCATCGTGCATGTGTTCCGTCCCGAAACCCGCGAGTTCTACAACATCGAAAAGATGTGGGCGGCTCCGGATATGGATGAAGAAACACGGCACTGACAGGCGGGCCGGCACTTCGCTCGGCGCCTGAGACGTGGCATTGACTGGCCGGGAAACAAGCAAGCCGGCCTGTGGCGCATCGCGCGCCTGAAGTGCCGCCATGAACGGGAGCGGGTGAATGCGAATTGGTCTTTTTGCTGTGGGACGGCTGAAGTCCGGCCCCGAAAAGGATCTTGTGGCCCGTTACCTGGACCGTTTCGCCAAGGCCGGCTCCGCGGTCGGCCTTGAATTCACCCGCGTCGCCGAAGTTGCCGAAAGCCGCGCCTCCAATGCGGAAACCCGCAAGCGTGAAGAGGCAGCCATGCTTTTGAAATCGCTTGCCGAGGGCAGCATCCTCATTCTGCTCGACGAGCGCGGCAAGGCGCTCGACAGCGAAGCCTTCGCCAACCTGCTGGGTGGCTATCGCGACCAGGGCAAGCGCGAGCTGACGATTGCGATCGGTGGCGCCGACGGCCTCGATCCCGCCCTTTACGACCGTGCCGATGCCATGCTGTGTCTGGGAAAAATGACCTGGCCGCACCAGATCGTCCGCACGCTGATCGCCGAACAGCTCTATCGCGCCGTCACCATCCTGTCCGGCCACCCGTATCACCGCGTCTGAAAAGACCCGCGGCCCGTATGCGTCGGATTGTCACGCAGGCTTGTTTTGCCTGGCCATTCGTTTTGCGCCAAACTTTCTGGCAAATCGCGCCAAATCAGCTTAGTCTCCGCGCGATTTGAAAGAGCACCCAGACACGCATGACGAGAACAGCAACCAGGCGACACCGCATGATCCTGCCGGCTATTGCGGCCGGTTTTGGTGCGGCGCTGGTGGTTATTCCGGCAAACCCCTTTTCCGTCCAGGCACAGGATGCTGCTCCTGAGGTGGTGCAATCTCCGGCCTCGCCGGCAGCCGAGGCGCCGCCGCCCGATCCGGCCGCCGAACTCTCCGCCAAACGCGACCAGACCCGCGCCGAGCTTGAAACCCTGTCGAAATCGATCAGCCTTTCCTCGGACAAGGTGAACGACCTCCAGCGGAGCATCGCCAGCCTGGAGAAGAGCACGCAAAGCGTCCGCCAGGCGCTGATCGATTCCGCCGCCCGCCGCAAGGGGCTCGAAAAACAGATCCTCGAAAGCGAAAAGAAACTTGCCGATCTCGGCGTCAAGGAAGATGGCATCCGCCGCTCCCTGCACGAACGCCGGGGCCTGCTGGCCGAGGTGCTGGCGGCCCTCCAGCGCATGGGCCGCAACCCGCCGCCCGCCCTGCTCGTCACTCCCGATGACGCGCTCGCATCCGTGCGCAGCGCCATCCTGCTCGGCGCCGTTGTTCCAGGCATCCGCAAGGAAACCGACAAGCTTGCCGCAGACCTTGCGAGTCTGGCCGCCTTGCAGACCGCAAGCGCTGCCGAAAAGGCCAGCCTGACGGCGACGATGACCGACAATATCGAGGAAGAGCGGCGCATGGATCTGCTGCTTGCCGAAAACGACAAGCTCAGCCGCAGCAATGCCGCCGAACTCGAGGCCGAAAAGAAGCGTTCGGAGGAACTGGCGGGCAAGGCGACCAGCCTCGAAAGCCTCGTCGCGTCGATGGAATCCGAGATCGCCTCGGTGCGCGAAGCCGCCGCCGCCGCCCGTCAGGCGGAGGAGAACCGCAGGCTGCTGACGGACGAGCAGCGCGCCCAGGCGAAGGCTTTGGCCGAGAGCGGTGTGCCCGATAAAAACCGCATTGCGCCCGCATATCCCTTCGGAGAATTGAAGGCGAAATTGGAACTGCCCGTGGCGGGCGATATCCTGCGTCAGTTCGGCGATGCCGACGGCACCGGGCATGAGGCTATGGGCATGACGGTCGCCACCAACCCGGAGACGGTGGTAACCGCCCCTGCAGACGGCTTGGTGGTTTTCGCCGGCGCTTTCCGCAGTTACGGCCAGATGATCATCCTCGACACGGGCGACGGATATCACCTAGTTCTCTCGGGAATGGATACGATCAATACCCGACAGGGAAAATTCGTTTTCTCCGGCGAGCCGCTCGCCGTGATGGGAGCGAAAAGAGTGGCGAGCGCAACCGCATTGGCGCTGGAAACGGACCGGCCAACGCTTTACATTGAATTTCGAAAAGACGGTAAACCGGTCGATTCCCGACCGTGGTGGACCGCCAAGGACACTGGAAAGGCACGCAATGATTCGTAGGGCTTCTCTTGTTCTGGTCGGCGCATTGATGGGTGCGACCGCAATGAGCGTCATTTACTCGGCGGGTGTGCCGGCAGAAGCGGCCGGATCCTCCACCTACAAGGAACTCTCGATTTTCGGCGACGTCTTCGAGCGTGTGCGTGCCCAATACGTGACGCCGCCGGCCGAGGACAAACTGATCGAGAATGCCATCAATGGCATGCTCTCCTCGCTCGACCCGCATTCGAGCTATATGAATGCGAAGGACGCCGAGGACATGCGCACCCAGACCAAGGGTGAGTTCGGCGGCCTCGGCATCGAAGTCACGATGGAAGATGAACTCGTCAAGGTCATCACCCCGATCGATGACACGCCCGCCGCCAAGGCCGGTGTTCTCGCCGGCGATTACATCTCCGAGATCGACGGCCAGTCCGTTCGCGGCCTGAAGCTTGAGGATGCCGTCGAGAAGATGCGCGGCGCCGTCAACACCCCGATCAAGCTGACGCTGATCCGCAAGGGCGCCGATAAGCCGATCGAGCTGACGATCGTCCGTGACGTCGTCGCCGTCCAGGCGGTCAAATCACGCGTCGAGGACGATGTCGGTTACCTCCGTATCATCTCCTTCACCGAGAAGACCTATCCCGACATGGAAAAGGCGATCAAGAAGATCAAGGACACCGTTCCAGCCGATAAGCTGAAGGGGTACGTCCTCGACCTGCGCCTCAATCCGGGCGGCCTGCTCGACCAGGCGATCAACGTCTCCGATGCCCTGCTGCAGCGCGGCGAGGTCGTTTCGACCCGCGGCCGCAATCCCGACGAAACCCGCCGCTTCAACGCCGGCCCGGGCGACCTGACGGATGGCAAGCCGGTCATCGTGCTGATCAACGGCGGTTCGGCTTCCGCATCGGAAATCGTCGCCGGCGCGCTTCAGGATCTGCGCCGCGCCACCGTTCTCGGCACCCGTTCCTTCGGCAAGGGTTCCGTCCAGACGATTATCCCGCTCGGCGAAAACGGCGCGCTGCGCCTGACCACGGCGCTCTATTACACGCCATCGGGCCGTTCGATCCAGGGCACCGGCATCACGCCCGACATCAAGGTCGAAGAGCCGCTGCCGGAAGAACTGCAGGGCAAGATGGTGACCGAAGGCGAATCCAGCCTGCGCGGCCACATCAAGGGCCAGAGCGAGACCGACGAAGGTTCGGGCTCCGTCGCTTATGTGCCGCCGGATCCGAAGGATGACGTTCAGCTGAACTACGCGCTCGATCTCCTGCGCGGCAAGAAGACCGATCCGGCCTTCCCGCCGAACCCCGACAAGGCCGTCGTCGCCAAGTAATCGATCATCTCAAGGCCGGGCACCTCGCCCGGCCTTGAGCCTTTCTGCTGTTTCCCGGTTTTGGAGCGGGCGAGAAAATTGGGAACGGATCTGCATGCGCCTTTAGGCCGCAACAGCAAAGCCGGCAGCCGGCGCCCGGGCGTTCTGCGCCTCGGCCGCATCGCCGCCAGCCTTTGCCTTTTCGCCATCGGCGGCTTCTCCCTGTATACGGCGTTTCGTGGCGATGGGCTCGAACGTAAAAAACCCGTCGCGACCGAGCAGGCGACCGCATCCTCCGGCACATCTCAACAGGTGCCGACGCAGGCTGGCCAGCCGGCGAACGGCATGCCCCGCGCCGAGCCCCGTTCGGGCGCCAATGTCGAGCAGATGGTCACCGGCGACGGCTCGGTCGTCACCAAATACAGTCCCCGCCCCCGCGACGGCAGCGGGCCTGTCCTGGTTGATGCGATGCAGATCGGCCAGGATCCCCGCATGGCGGCCCAGCCCAACGAAACGCTGCTGGAAGAATCTCCCTATGGCAGGTTGCCGATCGTCGGCCCCGATGGCCGGCGGCCGATGGATCAATATGCGCGGCCCTCGTCCGGCGCGCGCGGCGTCCGGGTCGCCATCGTCGTCAGCGGCCTCGGGCTGAGCCAGACGGGAACGCAGCGCGCCATCGCCGAACTGCCCGAAGAGATCACGCTTGCCTTCGCAACGAGCGGCAACAGCCTGCAGCGCTGGATGCAGGAGGCCCGCCGCGGCGGCCACGAAATTCTTCTGCAGGTGCCGCTTGAACCCTTTGATTACCCGGCCAATGATCCCGGTCCGGAAACGCTGCTGACGTCGAAGCCGGTGGCCCGCAACATCGAAAACCTGCACAAGGCGATGGGCGAGATCACCAACTATACCGGTGTCATGAACTATCTCGGCGGCCGTTTCCTGTCCGATCCCACCGCCATGGAACCTGTCATGCGCGACATCGGCAAACGCGGCCTGCTGTTCCTTGACGATGGCAGCTGCGCGCAGTCGAAGACGGCGACCGTCGCCAAAGGAACGGAGCTGCCCTATGCCTTCGCCGATCTCCAGCTCGACGGCCAGCTCGATATCAACGCCATCCTGCAGAAACTTGACGAACTCGAGCGCATCGCCCGCAAGAACGGCCAGGCCATCGGCGTCGCCTCGGCTTTCGATGAAAGCGTCGACGCCATCGCCAAATGGAGCCAGGAGGCGGCGATGCGCGGCATCGAAATCGTCGGCATCGCCACTCTCGCCAATGATCCCAGGAATCCGTGAACGGAGAAGAAAATGAGCCAGGCGACTGTGAAAGCAGAGGATCTGCCGTACCGCCCCTGCGTCGGCCTGATGATCCTCAATCGCGACGGCCTGGTCTGGGCCGGTCGGCGCATCGCCGACGGAAATTCCGAATTCGACGGCTCGCCGCAGCTCTGGCAGATGCCCCAGGGCGGCATCGACAAGGGCGAAGACCCTTTGGATGCCGCTTACCGCGAACTTTACGAGGAAACCGGCATCAGGACCGTGACGCTGCTTGCCGAGGCACGGAATTGGATCAATTACGATCTGCCGCCGCAACTGATCGGCATCGGACTGAAGGGGAAGTTCCGCGGCCAGACGCAGCGCTGGTTCGCCTTCCGCTTCGACGGTGACGAAAGCGAGATCGCCATCAACCCGCCGCCCGGCGGTCACGAGCCGGAATTCGATGCGTGGGAGTGGAAGCCGATGCAGGAATTGCCGGGCCTGATCGTCCCCTTCAAGCGCGCCGTCTATGACCAGGTGGTCGCCGAATTCCAGCACCTGGCAACGCTTCAATCGGAAGATTGACAAGGGCGGACCGGCCTGCTCCTTCGCATTCGGAAAGCGGTAGAAGGGCGGCCTATGCATTCGGCAATGCCGAATCGGGATACCGGCCGTCGGGGACGGCCGGTATCGCTCGTAATTATTCGGCTTCGTTGGCGGAATCGGCGTTGAGCTGGCCGTATTTGCTTTCGCCGATTTTCTCGAGCAGATCGAGCTGGGTTTCGAGGAAGTCGATATGGCCTTCCTCATCCATCAGCAGCTCTTCGAAGAGCTTCATCGAAACGTAGTCGCCGGCCTCGTGACAGATATCGCGCGACTTCTTGTAGGCCGTGCGGGCATCGTATTCGCCGGCAAGATCGGCTTCCAGGACTTCCTTGACGTTCTGGCCGATTCGCAGAGGCGCGAGGGTCTGCAGATTGGGATGACCTTCGAGGAAGATGATGCGTGCAACGAGCCGGTCGGCATGGTGCATCTCTTCGATGGATTCGGCGCGCTCCTTCTTGGCGAGCTTGGTGTAGCCCCAATCTTCAAGAAGACGATAGTGAACCCAATATTGGTTGACCGCACCGAGTTCGAGGAACAATGCCTCGTTAAGCCGCTCGATGACCTTTTTGTCGCCTTTCAATGTCCGCTCTCCTGTTTTCCTCATGGAATTGCTTCAAGCGCGACATGAAATCAAATATTTCGGCTTCCGTCGAGTGGCGACGGGCGTGATATTCCTCGGTCGTCTGGATAATGATGTCGACCACGTTGGGGAAACAGCCGCAGCAGCGGCCGCGTTTTTCCATGGCGTGGTAGACCTTCGCCGGCACGATAAGCTGCCAACAGTCTTCATCGAGAAGGTTGGTGATAACCTCCCGGATTTCCTTGTCGGTTATGTAATTGCAGCTGCAGACAAGCACGTCTTCATTTCCAAACATGACACTGACTATCGTGTTTTCTGCTAAAGAAGATGGTGGCTGTCAAGAAAAAATTCGAATCCGATCGCTTAGGGAGCAACGTCAGGCGGGGACTGTTGCAGATTGTCTAATATGATGCCGCACGTCCGCGACGATGAATTCAACCCGCAAAAGCACGCCGGATGATCCCGGCCGAGGCGGTGCGCTTCAATGGAAGTTCCGCCCGCGCGGCATGACTTCGGCAGTTTCCGCCACGCCTGCATGGCGGCTTGCGGCAGCTGTCCCTCTTTCCTGCCCCGGCCTCTTGCGCGCATCCGCGGCCTGGCGCTGGTCGATTCCCGGCCTCAGCACCTCGTCCGAACGTTCGCAGGCGCCGAAACGCCGGGCCTCGCGCTGCAGGATGCCGAGCGCCGGCGTCATGTCCTCAATATGCTCGACGACGGTATGAATCACGCCGCTATGGCTTTGCAGCCTGCCGCGGATCTTCACGAGCCGGGCGCCCATGACCACCGCCCGGTATTTGTCGAATACCGTGTTCCAGACGATCGCATTGGCGACCCCGGTCTCGTCCTCCAGCGTCATGAAGATCACGCCCTTGGCCGAACCCGGCCGCTGACGCACCAACACGAGGCCGGCGATCGTCACCCTCTTTCCGTTCGGCACCCTCAGAAGATCGACATTGCGCGTGATGCCGATCTTCTGAAACTCCTCGCGCAGGAAGGAAACCGGATGCGCCTTCAGCGACAGTGAGAGATAACGATAATCCTCGATCACCTGCTCGCCCGGCTGCATGTCCGGTAGCTTTGTCTTGGGTTCAGGCTGGAGATCGACATGACGGACTTGTTCAAAAAGGGGTAGTTCTTCGGCCGCGCTCTTCACATCCAATGCCCTTACAGCCCAAAGCGCTTCGCGCCGTGACAGATTGATGGAGCGGAATGCGTCCGCATCCGCCAGTCGCTCGATGACGGATTTTTGCAAACCGGACCGCAGCCAGAGATCGCGAACTGACGCATATTTCTGACCTCGATTAGCGACAAGCCTTTCCATCTCGTCCAACGAGAGACCCTTGATCTGCCGGAAGCCCAGCCGCACCGCATGCCGGCTCTTGATGACCTCGCGCATCTTGTCGTGCCGGAAATCGACTGCTTTCCGGTCGAAGGCAGCCTCTTCCAAAGTACAGTCCCAGTCCGATTCATTGATGTCGACCGGCAAGATCTTTACCCCATGTTCGCGCGCATCTCGCACCAACTGGGCCGGAGCATAAAACCCCATCGGCTGAGAATTCAGCATCGCCGCACAGAAGACATCGGGATAATAGGCCTTGACCCAGGACGAGGCATAGACGAGCAGCGCGAAGGAAGCGGCGTGGCTTTCCGGAAAGCCATACTCACCGAATCCCTTGATCTGATTGAAGCATTGCTTGGCGAATTCTGGATCGTAATTCTTTGAAACCATTCCCTCGATGAACCGCTTTTCGAAATCGCCAATCGTGCCGGTTCGCTTGAATGTCGCCATCGCCCTACGAAGCTTGTCGGCCTCTGCTGGTTTGAAGCCTGCAGCGGTGATGGCGATCTGCATCGCCTGCTCCTGAAACAGGGGCACGCCGAGGGTTCTTTCGAGGACCGCTTCCAGCTCCTTGCTCGGATATTCGATCGGGATGTTCCTGGCGCGCTGCTCCCGGCGTTTCAGATAGGGATGGACCATATCGCCCTGGATCGGTCCCGGCCGGACGATCGCCACCTCGATAACAAGGTCGTAGAATTCCTTCGGCTTCAGACGCGGCAGCATGCTCATCTGTGCCCGGCTCTCGATCTGGAAGACCCCAAGCGTGTCGGCCCGGCCCATCATCTCATAGACCGGTCTGCCCTCTTCCCCATGTTCCTTATTGCCGAGATCTGCCAGCGTCTTCTTGACATCATAATGTAGTTCAAGCAGCGAAAAGGCCTTGCGCAGACAGGTCAGCATCCCGAGCGCCAATACATCCACCTTGAGGATCTTGACGTTGTCGAGGTCGTCCTTGTCCCATTCGATCATGTATCGATCCGGCATCGCCGTCTTCATGATCGGGACGACCTCGTCGAGCCTGTCCCGTGTGATGACGAAGCCGCCGACATGCTGGGTGAGGTGGCGCGGAAAGCCGAGAAGCTCGGAGGCATATTTCAGCACGTTCTGGGTCACCGGATCCTTGACGTCGAGACCGGCCGCCTTCGCATCCCGATCGGAGAGATTGTCCTCCGACCAGCCCCAGACGAGACTGCTGATCGCCGACTGAACATCCTCCGACAGGCCGAAGGCCTTGGCGACCTCGCGGCCGGCCGAACGGGTGCGGTAGGTGGTAACCCCTGCGGTCAGCCCGGCATGTTCTCTTTTGTAGTTTTTGTAGATGAACTGGATGACCTCTTCACGCCGGTCATGCTCGAAATCGACGTCGATATCCGGCGGTTCGTCCCGGTCCATCGAAATGAAGCGGTCGAAGAGCAGCGTGCTCTTTTCAGGATTAACCTCCGTTATTTCGAGACAATAGCAGATGACCGAATTCGCCGCCGATCCGCGTCCCTGGCACAAGACCTTGAGCTTATAACGGGCGTGCTGGATGATCCTGTGAACCGTCAGGAAATAGGAGGCATAGTTCTTCTTTCCGATGAGATCGAGTTCATACTCGATCTGCGGCGCAACTTTGGCAGGAATCCCCTCGGGATAGCGCTTTGCCGCCCCCGCCCTTGTCAGTCTCTCGAGGGTCTCCTGCGGCGTTTCGCCGGGATCGTTTTCAGGCGGATAATTATGCTCCAGTTCCTTCAGCGAAAAGGTCAACTTCCCGAAAAAGGTCTGCGTATTTTCGATCGCACCAGGATAGTCTCGGAAGATCCGGACCATTTCACGTGAATCCTTGAGATAGCGCTCGGCATTCGGCGCCAGCAGGAATCCGGCTTGCGATATCTGCACATGCTCCCGGATCGCGATCACGACATCCGAAAGGGGCCGGCGTTCAGGATGGTGGTAAAGCGGCTGGTTGGTCGCGATCAACGGCACGCGATTTCGGGCGGCAAGCATGGCAAGCGCCGCAAAGACCTGCCTGTCGCGACCGTCATAGGTTGGCGCCAATGACATATAAAAAGCCTTGCGGAACCGTCTGCGAAACCGTTCCAGATAATCCTCCAGCGCCGACTGGCCGGCTTGGGTCTCGACAAGAGTGCGATCGGGAACGAGTGCAAGCATCATCTCGTCGCCCCATTCCATGAATTCCGCTTCCGTTAAGATGCAGGTTCCCTTGACTGCTTCCTCCTTCAGATTGCCGGCGCTCAGGAGACGACAGAGATTTGCCCAGCCTCGCCGATTGCGTGGGTAGGCAAGGATATCAGGCGTATGATCGGAAAAAACGAGACGAGCGCCCGGCTGAACCCGGATAGGATCGAGAATTACTTCTTTCTTCCCGTCCTTCTCCGCTTGGGCCATAATCATATCCCTGTTCTTGTATCTCTCCTCAAGCTGCAACGCCTGCGCATGTGCCCTGACCACGCCGGCAACCGAATTCCGGTCCGCAATTCCGAGACCACCAAGTTTGAGATGGGCGGCCTGTACGACCATCTCCTCGGGGCCTGAGGCGCCTTCGAGGAACGAGAAGTTCGTTTTGGTGCCGATTTCGAAGAATGCAGGCTCGAGTTTCATGCGAATACCCCATGCATGAACCAGCGAGGATCGAGCTCCTGGCCATAGAACCCTCGGCGATAAATCCAGAAGCGGTGCCCGGCCTCATCCTCGATACGGAAATAATCGCGCGCCTCCGCGTCGCTTCCGTCGATCCACCATTCCATGGCAATCCGCTCCGGACCTTCGCTTTTTGCCACTTGGTGCTGCATGCGCCGCCAGCGGAAGATCTGCGGCGGGCCATCCGGCACTTCGGCGAGTACAGTCTCGACAGGCTCCGGCATTGCAAAAAGCCGCAACGGACGCTCTTCGCGGAAAGGGAGAGAACCGCTCTGTTCCGCCTTCCCTCGTCTTGAAAGCTTATCCATCGTCGAAACTGTGATGACGGCGCGTTCCGGCACATGGCTCTCACGGAGTTGGAAGCTTTGCAGACAATCCGCACCCAGCCGGGCGGAGACACGGTCGACGAAAGCCGAAAGGGAGATTTCTGCCTGACGATCGCCCTCGAAATCAGCCTGCGCTTCGTTGAAGGGATCGTGCCGCAACACATTCAGCCGGACGATCTCGAAACCATAGCCGGCATCGAGATCGTCATAGACCGCCTGGAGTCGTTCGGAAAAAAGCCCGGCGATAAATTTCGGTTCGCGAAGCGGTTGCGAAGCGCCGACGGAAATACGGAAGACCCTGCCGTCGACGCGGAATAGAACCAATTCGAACACCCGCCCGCCGGCGCCTCGTGCCTCCAGCGACGGCTGCAGCGACACGGCGACCTGCCTGGTGACGGCAAGGATCTGTTCCTCCGTTCCGATGGGCTCGATCAGGCGGCTTTCTGCCGAAAGACTGGCGACGGGGCGACGGGGCGAAACAGGTTCTTCTTCATGCCCTAGCGCCTGGTCGAGACGCAGAAGCAATTCCGGCCCGAACCGGCGGGTCAGCGGCGCCCGCGGCGCATTGATGACGTCGCCGATATATTTCAGACCGAGCTTCTTCAGCCCATCGACGGTTTGCCCTTGCAGCCGCAAGGCTGCGATCGGTAAAGACATCAGCACATGCTCCCTCTCCTCCTCCCCGATCACACCGCTTTGCCCGAAACGCGACACGGCCCAGGAAAGGCCCGGCGACGATGAGATCGCGCCGCGCGCATCGATCCCCATATGAAAGAGCCGCGACAGAACGTCCTTGAGAAGCGCCTTCTCTCCGCCGAAAAGATGCGTGCAGCCGGTAATGTCGAGAAACAGGCCGTCCTTGCCGTCGTATGCCACCAAAGGCGTATAACGATCGCACCAGTCGGCAATTGCCTCCAGCAGCCGTCGGTCGGCGGCCGGATCTTCTTCCACCACCTCGAGCGTCGGATACATGGCGCGTGCCTCGGCAACGCCCTGATCCTTTTTCAGCCCCAGCCGCTCGGCCAATTCGTCCAGCGCCGTCAGCCGCATCGCATTGTTGAGCTTGCCGGAACAGACGATCGGTGCCGCTTCAGGACGCCCTTTCGAACGCCACGAGAGTCCCCATCGTCTGCGGGCGATGCGGTCTGTTGCCAGATGCGGGAAGCTGAGCGCCAGAATGCGCTGACTGTTCGCCTGGAGGGCGAATGAGGTTTGGTTCGGTGACAGGGAAAAATTCGCGTTCATGGGGGTTCCACTCCAGGAGAAAGGAGAGCGGGGCCGGATTGCGGCTCTTCTCCAGCGTGAGACGGAAAATCGGATTGCCGATGCTGCCGGTAAGCTTCGATCCGTCGGGCAATGGCCGCAGACCAGACAGTCCCGGTTCGACATGCAGGCGGAAGGCGGCACTGCTGGCCTCCTCCGCCCCTGCCTGCCGCACGAGAAAGAGCGGACGGCGGGCAGCATGCGCCCTGAGGCTGAGCCTGCGGCTTTCGGTCAGCCCGAAATGCGCAGGATTGCCCCGCACTTCGAGGATGACGGCCGAGAATGCAGCGCTTTCCACCGCCGCCTCCGCCAGCCAGAGCGCTTCGTCCAGCTTGCGTGGCGCGGCATGGAGAAATCGCTCAGGGCTCAACCCGAAATCCCGAAGCCCGGGAGCATAGGGACGGCCGGCCTCCAGCGTACCGACTGCATCGCCGATCCAGAGCAGCGGCATAAGCCTGCCGGCATCTGATTCCTGTTTCTGCAGCCGCGCGGCAACAGCCATCGCCAGTCCGCTTGCCGCGCCGGCATCGCGAGACAGCGCGGAACGGAATTCGGTAATCGCATCGAGGGATAGGCCGCCCTCCAGCGCCCGATCGAGAAGCTCCACTCCGAACGGCAGGGATGGCAGAATGCGCTCCTGGCGCGTCTTGCGTCCCTCTGCCAAGGCTTCCCGCTCCGCCGCCGCAAGCGTCGGCGCAGGCTTTCCTTCCAGCTTAGCGATGGTTTCGCGGAGCGCAAAAAGCCGCTCGCGCGCCAGGGCGTTCTGCGCCATGGCGTTCACTCCGTCCGTCGTGTTCCTGTTATGTTCTTATGGATTCCAGAGAGCCGGAGAAGAGTCAACAACCATTTTCTATGAATTTATTCCTGCCTTTGATTCCACACTCGAAAAACCGCGATAAAGGTTCTATATGGGCCCGCAAAGGAAGGAACATTCATGGCCCGCATAGACCTGAGCGATGATTGGCGGGACCGCCATGCGCCGACGATCAGCACTTTCGAGTCGCTGGCCATGGAGGCCTATAGCCACTTGCCGAACGAATTCCGCCAGCTGACCACCAACCTCACGATCGAGATCGAGGACTTCCCCGATGACGACGTTTTCGAGGACATGGCGCTGGAAACCCCTTTCGACCTACTCGGTCTTTTCGAGGGCAGAGGCATTTCCGAACGCTTCACGGTGGAAACCGGCGAGATGCCGAACCGCATCCGCCTCTACCGGCGTCCCATCCTCGATTATTGGGCGGAAAACGACGAAACGCTCGGCGATATCATCACTCATGTCTTGATCCACGAGATCGGCCACCATTTCGGGCTGAGCGACGAGGATATGGAGCGGATCGAGGCAAGCGCCGAGGAAGCCGCCGAGCGTTAGGCGCTCAATCCCGGCACGAAGTCTTATTGCTCCGAGAGCTTCATCTCAGGATCGTAATCCTTGCCCTCGACATTCTTGACGACGGCCTGGCCGCACTGCATCGCACCGGTCGCGGCGTTGAAGGCATAGGTCGGCGAGCCCTCCAGCGACCAGCCCTTATTGAGGGCGGCAGTCACCTTATGGCAGAAGGAAGCGTCGTCGGGGCCGGTCAGGAAGCGATAGAGTTTCATCAGGCGGGCTTTCTTGCAGAAATCAGGCGAGCTTTATGGACCAGAGCTTCGGCCTGGACAAGGTGCAGCCGCTCGATCATCCGCCCGCCCGCATTGATGACGTTGAGGCCCTCGGCCTCAGGGTCGGCAAAGGCTGATATGATCGCTTCGGCTTCCCTTATCTCCTCCGCGCTCGGTCCGAAATGCCGGTTGGCGGCCGCAATCTGCGAGGGATGGATCAGCATCTTGCCGGCAAAACCCATGGCGCGGCCCTGCCCGCATTCGGCATCGAAGCCTTCGCTATCCTTAAAATCGTTGAAGACGCTGTCGAGCGCATCGAGCCCGTAAGCCTTGACCGCCAGGATCACCTGCATCAGCCAGGGCACGAGATAGTTCCGCCCCGGCTGCGGCAGCACGCCCGTTTCCTTGCGCAGGTCGTTGAGGCCGACGACGAGGCAATCGAGCCGCGATCCCGGCGTGCGGCCGGCTTCGGCGATCGCCCCGACATTCAGCACGCCGCGCGGCGTTTCGATCATCGCCCAGATCCGCAACTCCTCCGGCGCATCCGCTTCCACGAGAAGATCGCCGGCTGCCATGACATCCTGGGGCTCGTCCACCTTCGGCAAGAGAACGGCATCGGGCAAAACATCCTTGACCAGGTCGAGATCCGCCTCTCCGAACTCGGATGACAAAGAATTGATGCGGACGATCCTTTCCTTGCCCTCAAGCGGCGGCCAGGCAAAAAACCGTCTCAGATTTTCCCGCGCCTCCGCCTTCTTCTCCGGTGCGACGGAATCCTCCAGATCGAGAATAACGGCATCGCAATCAAGGGAATGGGCCTTCTCAAGCGCGCGCAGATTGATGGCGGGTACGCTCAGCACCGAGCGGCGCAGATTGAAGGAACGGAGAGATACGGTTCGGCTCATGGAATATTAGTGCCAAGCTTCGCAAAGCCCGGCAAGACAACAAAAAGCCATGCTTGCCTTGCAGAGAGGAAAAAGAAGGACCACATTCCTTTCCGAAGAAAGGTCTCGAACCCATGCAGAACATACGCTCCATCTTCATCATGCTTGCCGGCGCCACGGTTGTCGTGGCCATGCTGCTTCTCACCTTCTCGGTGACGCTCGCCGTCGGCGGCATTTTGACCGTGCTCATGGTCGGCCGCGCGCTTTCGATGAAGATGAAGCCCGCTCCGGTCCGTGCCAAGGCGAACAACCGTAAGCCTGAGATGCGCATCTGGAACGACGGCCGCGGCACAATCATCGATCTCTAAGCCGCTTTGCATAAAAACTGACCGACATTGTCGGATCATGCTTCCATGCTACGTCCTTGAAGCAGCCAGGCATTCCGCCGGCGCTTGAAAACGATGGAGGACGAGCATGGATACGACGACGGAAAACAATCCGGTTAAAATGCCGCCGGTCAAGAATGGCTTGCTGCCCTATCTGACGGTCGAAGGCGCGGTGAAGGCCGCGGAATTCTACAAGAAGGCTTTCGGCGCTGAAGAAGCGCACAGGGTGCCGGTCGACGAGAGCGGCCGGACGATGCATGTGCATCTCTATATCAACGGCAGCTCCCTCATGCTGGCGGATGCCTATCCGGAATACGGCCATCCCTTCAAAGGCCATGAAGGCTTCGCCATCCAGCTTGTTATCGACGATATCGATTTCTGGTGGGAGCGCGCGGTTGCCGCCGGCGCCGAGGTCGTCATGCCGATCGAACTGATGTTCTGGGGCGACCGCTACGGCCAGCTTCGCGATCCTTTCGGCGTTCTCTGGGGCCTGAACGCCCCGACCAAGTAAGAACCCAGGCACTCTTGCGGCCGCGCGAAACGTCGCGTGGCCGCCACTTTAGAAAGATTCTCCTTCATTTCGGCGAAAAACTGGACTAGATGCACATTCAGGAAAGTACATTTGCTGAAATGGAGCATGGGTCATGGATAAATTCGTGAAGCTCACGGGCGTTGCGGCGCCCCTGCCGGTCGTCAACATCGACACCGACATGATCATTCCGAAGGACTATCTGAAGACCATCAAGCGCACCGGCCTCGGCACCGGCCTTTTCGCCGAAGCCCGTTACAATGAAGATGGATCCGAAAACGCTGATTTCGTGCTGAACAAGCCGGCCTATCGCGATGCCAAGATCCTGGTTGCCGGCGACAATTTCGGCTGCGGCTCCTCGCGCGAACACGCGCCCTGGGCGCTGCTCGATTTCGGCATCCGCTGCGTGATCTCCACCAGCTTCGCCGACATTTTCTACAATAACTGCTTCAAGAACGGCATCCTGCCGATCAAGGTCAGCCAGGAAGATCTCGACAAGCTGATGGACGACGCCTCGCGCGGCTCCAACGCCATTCTGACGATTGACCTGGAGAACCTCGAAATCACCGGTCCCGATGGCGGCTCGATCAAGTTCGATCTCGATGCGTTCAAGCGCCACTGCCTGCTGAACGGCCTCGACGATATCGGCCTGACCATGGAAAAGGGCAAGGCGATCGACGAATTCGAAAAGAAGAACGCCTCTGTGCATCCTTGGGCTGCCTGAGCCCGAACGAATGACGATCGATCAAGCCGGGCCTTCGCCCGGCTTTTTCTTTGATAACAGATCAGAGAAACTTCTCTTTCCAGAGCCTCAGCTTTTCCAGCGACACGCCGATGCCGCCGCAGACTTCGATGAGCGGATTGTCGAAGCGCGCCAGCAGCCCGGCATGCACATCGGCAACGGCAAGCGCCGCCCCGCAGGCAGGCTCGACCAGAATGCGGTGTGCATCGGCAAATTTCAGGCAGGCGGCAACGGCATCGGCATCGCTGACGAGAACGCTTTCGATCGGGTGCTGTTTCGGCAGGTCGAAGACATGCTGCGCCACCTGCCGTGCGCCGAGCGAATTGGCGATCGAGGTAATGGCTGGGAGCATAATACGCTCATTTGCCTTGAGGCTTTCATGGAGCGAGGCCGCCCCTTCGGTCTCGACGGCAATGACCGGGACGTCTGAAAGCCCGTTCCGCTTCAGCCCCTCGACGATGCCGGCAAGCAGCCCGCCGCCGCCGACGCTGGTGACGACGCAATCGAATGCCGCGCCCTTCGCCACCACCTCGTCGACCAGCGTGGCATGGCCATCCCACAGAAGCGGATGGTCGAAAGGGTGCACATAGGTCGCCTCGCGGCTCTCGGCGAGGGCGACCGCATGGGCATTGGCTTCATCGAAAACCGAGCCGTGAACGAGAACATTGGCGCCTGTCGCGGCAATCGTCTGCCGGACATCGCCCGCCGTCGTCTCCGGCACGACGATCGTCACAGGCACGCCGAGCGCCCGGCCGGCATAGGCCGCGGCTATGCCGGCATTGCCGCCGGAGGCGCAGAAGATCTCGCGCGCGCCATTTTCCACCGCGTGCTGGCAAAGCCGGCCGACGCCGCGCAGCTTGAAGCTGCCGGAAGGCTGCAGCGCGTCGAGCTTCAGCCAGAGCGGCTTGCCGCTGGCGCTGTAGCCGGGAGCCGTGCGAACCAGCGGCGTATCGAGATGGAGAGGAGCTGAAGCCATAGCAAACATCCGCGGTCGTAAAAGATAGAACGCCCGTTCTAATCCGATTGCGGGTAGAGGAGCAACCGGCAGCGAAGCGTACCGATTCATCCCTTCTGTCGCTTGAAATGCCCATTTCCGGGGTCTAAGAAGCCGCAACTTGTTTTTCCAGGAGGGTTTCATGACAGCGCGCAATCTTTTCCTGCTGCCGGGCGACGGCATCGGTCCCGAGGCCATGGGCGAGGTCCGCAAGATCATCGCCTATATGAACGAGGCGATGAATGCCGGTTTCGTTACCGACGAGGGCCTTGTCGGCGGCTCCGCCTATGATGCCCATGGCGCGGCGATCTCGGAAGCCGACATGCAGAAGGCGCTCGCCGCCGATGCCGTTCTCTTCGGCGCCGTCGGCGGCCCGAAATGGGATAGCGTGCCTTACGAAGTCCGTCCGGAAGCCGGCTTGCTTCGCCTGCGCAAGGATCTGCAGCTTTTCGCCAATCTGCGTCCCGCCATCTGCTATCCGGCTCTTGCCGCGGCCTCCTCGCTGAAGCCGGAGCTGGTCGAAGGTCTTGACATCCTGATCATCCGCGAGCTGACGGGCGGCGTCTATTTCGGCGAGCCGAAGGAGATCATCGATCTCGGCAACGGCCAGAAGCGCGGCATCGACACCCAGGTCTACGACACTTACGAGATCGAACGCATTGCCGGCGTCGCCTTCGAAATGGCTCGCACGCGCCAGAACCGCGTCTGCTCCATGGAAAAGCGCAACGTCATGAAGTCGGGCGTGCTCTGGAACCAGGTGGTGACCGAGACGCACAAGGCGAAATATTCCGACGTCCAGCTCGAACATATGCTCGCCGATGCCGGCGGCATGCAGCTCGTGCGCCAGCCCAAGCAGTTCGACGTCATCGTCACAGACAATCTCTTCGGCGACATGCTCTCCGACGTCGCCGCCATGCTGACCGGCTCGCTCGGCATGCTGCCCTCGGCTTCACTCGGCGCGCCCGACGGCAAGACCGGCAAGCGCAAGGCGCTCTACGAGCCGGTGCACGGCTCCGCCCCCGATATCGCCGGCAAGGGCGTTGCCAATCCGATCGCCATGATCGCCTCCTTCGCCATGTGCCTGCGTTACTCCTTCAACATGGTGAAGGAAGCCGACGACCTGGAGAGGGCGATCGCCAACGTGCTCGACAAGGGCATCCGCACCGGCGATATCATGGCCGATGGCGCAAGGCAGGTCGGCACCGTCGAGATGGGCGATGCGATCCTCGCCGAGTTTAAGGCGCTTTCCGCCTGATATATTTCACGTGAAACAGCTCCAGCCCTTCGCATCACCCATGCGGAGGGCTTTTTATCGGAACAGACAAGCCGTCAGCTTGGCCGATTTATCCGAAACGGACTATCCTCGGCCATAATCTCGTGTATTTTTGCGCCGACTTAACGGGCGCATTCGGCGGCCGGAAGCGACTTCCGGCTTGTGCGCCAATTCAAAAGTGAGAACGCCTGTCGGATGCGCAGGCGCTCGAAGGCCAATCGAACGGACGACGGAATGCGGGCTTTTTGGGCTTCCCTGGACAGGCGCTGGCGCCGGAGCGGCGCGGCCATGCCGCCTTTGCGCTGGCAGGCCTGCCTCTTCATCACGATCAATGCCGTAATGCTTTCCATGCTGCTCTTCGATGCGCCGATCGGCGCCAGCGAGCCTCCAGCGCCGGTGAAGCAGCTTGGCGAGCTTCTGACCGGCTTCGGCGACTCCGCCTGGCTGATCCTGACCAGCATCCTGCTCTTCTTTCAGGGCAGGGCGGGCTACAAGCTATTGAAGACGGCGCGCTCCAGGGCGCAGGCACTCTATGTCAGTTGGATCGGCGCCTATCTCTTCACTACGGTCGTTTTCTCCGGGCTTCTCGCCAATCTCCTGAAGCGGGCGATCGGAAGGGCTCGCCCCGATCACTTCCACGACTACGGCATGTTTTCTTTCACACCCTTTTCAGGCCGTTCCGCTTTCGAAAGCTTTCCCTCCGGTCACTCCACCACGGTCGGCGCCTTCTTCGCCGCCTGTGCGCTTCTGTTTCCGCGCTACCGCGTTGCCTTCATCGCCTGCGCCATCTGGCTCGGCATGACGCGTGTCATGGTCGGCGCCCATTATCCGAGCGATGTCATCGCCGGCCTTGCCTTCGGCGGCTGGTTCTCGCTGCTGACGGCGATCGTCTTTGCCCGCTGCGGCTTACTTTTCAAACTGGCGCCGGACGGCTGGCCGCTCGCCAAGCGCCTTTTCCCTGACATGGAAAAGCCCGGCGCCTTGTGAGCGCCGGGCCGGTTTCTTAAGCTTCTGAGACGCGAGCGCGTCATCAATCCATTGCGTGGATGTCCCTGTTCTTTGTTTCCGGCAGGAAGATCAGGCCGATCACCAACGTGATCGCCGCAAAGACGATCGGATACCAGAGACCGTAGTAGATATCGCCCGCCGCTGCGCTCATCGCGAAGGCCGTTGCCGGCAGCAGGCCGCCGAACCAGCCGTTGCCGATGTGATAGGGCAGCGACATGCCGGTATAGCGGATGCGGGTCGGGAAGAGCTCGACCAGAAGGGCCGCAATCGGGCCGTAGACCATCGTCACATAGAGGACGAGGACGAACAGGATGGCGATCGTGCCGACCCAGTTGACGCGGGCGGGATCGGCGGTCATGGCGAAAGTGCCGCCGTTGGCGATGTTGTAGACCGCCATGTCCGTAACGCCATTGGCCTCATCCGCCGTCAGCAGCTTGCCTTCGACCAACTTGGCTGCCGGCATGGTTTCCTTCTCGCCGGCGCGGATGGTTTCGGCATTGAGCGCCAGTTCCGGATTGGCGGCGATGAAGGCATCGAGCTTGGCATCCGGCACCTTGGCGACGCCGCGCTTCAGCGGATAGCCCGCATCGTGAAGTGCGATGTTGACGCTCTTTTCGAAGGCGGCAGCCATGCCCTTGGCCTTGTCGCCGGCGGCAGCGGCGTCGAAGCTCGTCACTGTCGCGTTGCCGATCTTCACGGTCGCCGGCTGTCCGGCAGGGCCGGCCACGACGTCATAAGGCACCGAGTTCTTCGTCAGGAACGCCGTCGCCACGTCGCAGGAGCTGGTGAATTTCGCCGTGCCAGTCGGGTTGAACTGGAACTTGCAGTCCGCGGGATCGGCCGTGACCGTCGCGCGGATCGAAGCCTGCGCTTCGGCAAGAGCCGGGTTTGCCGCCCAGGTCATCGCCTTGAACAGCGGATTATAGGTCACCGCGGCGATGAGAAGGCCGGCCATGATGATCGGCTTGCGGCCGATCTTGTCGGAGAGAGAGCCGAAGATGACGAAGAAGGGCGTTGCGAGCAGGAGCGCGATGGCGACCATGATGTTGGCCGATTGCAGATCCACCTTCAGCACGTTCTGCAGGAAGAACAGCGCATAGAACTGGCCGCCGTACCAAACGACCGCCTGGCCCATCGTGGCGCCGAGAAGCGCGATGATCGCGATCTTGGCGTTGCGCCATTGGCCGAAGGCTTCGGTCAGCGGCGCCTTGGAGCCCTTGCCTTCCGCCTTCATGCGCTGGAATGCGGGCGATTCGTTCATCTTAAGGCGGATCCAGACGGAAATGCCGAGCAGGACGACCGAAACCAGGAACGGAATGCGCCAGCCCCAGGCGGCGAATTGAGCCGGGCCCATGATGGACTGAACGACAATGATGACGATCAGCGACAGGAAAAGGCCGAGCGTCGCCGTCGTCTGGATCCATGACGTGAAGTAGCCGCGGCGCCCGTTCGGCGCATGTTCGGCGACATAGGTTGCCGCACCGCCGTATTCACCGCCAAGCGCCAGACCCTGGAGCAGACGCAGGCCGATCAGGATGATCGGAGCTGCAATGCCGATCGTGGCCGCGCCTGGCAGGATGCCGACGAGGAAGGTCGACAGACCCATGATCATGATCGTCACGAGGAAGGTGTATTTGCGGCCGACGAGATCGCCGAGACGTCCGAACACCAGCGCACCGAAAGGACGCACCAGGAAGCCGGCGGCAAAGGCGAGCAACGTGAAAATGTTGCGCGTTGCCTCGGGATATTGGGTGAAGTAGGTCGCGCCGATATAGGTGGCGAGCGAACCGTAAAGATAGAAATCGTACCATTCGAAAACGGTGCCGAGCGAGGAAGCGAAGATGACCTTCTTCTCCTCGCCCGTCATCGGACCGGCCTTCGCGCCGTCGATGCTTGCGACATTTGCCATTGTCTGTCCTCCACAGAGTGATGAGCAACGCGCGCGACCCACTCTCTCCTCAAAAGCAAATCCCCGGCCGCGACACGCCTGACGAGAGTGTGCCAGAAACGGCAGACCAAAAAGAGGGATGCTTTGGGATTATGACTTTAGTCTAACAACGGCGAGCGTGTTATCCACATCCAGCCATACGCCGCCCTTGAGACGCGCCTCTGCGGCTATGCCCTCAGTGCCTGCGCCGGCGATTGCCTGTAGGCGAGCACCGCCGGCAGCGCGGCAAGAATCGCGGCAAAGCCGAGCAGCACCGCGGCAAGCGCGAGATCTTCCCGGGCAAAGCCGACCGGCATGGCAATGCCACTGGTCTGCGAGAACAGGCCTGACAAGGTCAGCGCTACGGCAAAGCCGAGTGCGAATCCGAACCCGATGCCGGCTGCGACGAGGGTGAAGAACTCCAGCCAGACGATGCCGAAGATCGCGCCGCGCGGTGCGCCGAAGGCTCTCAGCGCGCCGATCTGGCGGCGGCGTTGGCCGATATGGATGATAGTGACCAGAACGAGCGAGGCCGCCACGAGTGTCTGCGCGCCGGAAGCAACCGCGACGAGGATCTGCTTGGCGTCGCCGAGCGTGGCGTAGAGATTGGTCAGCACCTCGCCCGGGAAAACGGCGATGGTATTGCCGCTGCGATAGTCCTGCCGCAGCTTGTAAGCGTCGGCGATCGACTTCGGCTTGACGAGGATGGCGGGAAGGCCGGGAGCATTCGCGGTCCAGCTTTCGTCAAGCGCGGCATCCGGGTCGGCTTCGCCATGATGTTCATGCTCATGCGCATCGTGATCGGCGCCGGCCTGCTCATGATCGTGCTCTGCCTCCTCGGCGCCTTCCGCGTGTCCCTCTGCTCCCAGCCCATGAATGTGCCAGACGGCTTGGATCGGAACGAGAATGGCCCGGTCCCAGGCCGTTCCCGTGGGCTGCAGGCGGCCGGCGATATGATAGACGAGTTCGGTGTGGGTCTCGCCTCCCTCTTCCGCCGAGCCGTGCATCGGCTTGATCTCGCCGCCGAGCGGCAGCTTGACGGCGGAGCCGATCACCGCCTCTCCCTCGCGCGCGAAAACCCTGCCCTCGGCAAAGCCGCCGGAGAGCTTGTCCGCCAACGCCACCGTCGTGCCGACGATGGGATAGCCGGAGAAGGAATCGCCGAAGCCAATCGGAGCGGCCCAGTCGACACGGGGGTCGGCGGCAAGCCTCGCCAGCACGTCGCCCGGCATCAGCGGCAAAGGCGAGGGCTGCAGGAAGACGGAGGACAGCACGAGCTGCGTCTCGCTGCCGCCGGCGCCGATGACGAGATCGAACTTGTCGGCGGCGCGGGCGCTGCCCAGACGAAGCGCCCGCTCCTGCAGCACGACCGAAACGCCGAGTGCGGTCGCAAGCGTCACCAGCAGCACGACCACCAGCGATCCCGCCCAGAGACGGCGAAGATCGGCGAGGATGAAGCGGATCATGCAGCCTCCCCTGCCGCAGCAGCGGAATCGTCGCTGATCCGGCCGGAACGTAAGGTAATGCGCCGGTCGAGTCGGCCGGCCAGGCGCTGGTCGTGCGAAACGACGATCAACGTGCTGCCTTCGGCCATGGCAAGATCGAGGATGAGATCGCCAACGGCCTCGCCGCTCTCGGCATCGAGGCTCGCTGTCGGCTCGTCGGCGATGATGACGCCCGGCTTGCGCAGCAGCGCCCGGGCGATCGCCACGCGCTGCATCTCGCCGCGCGACATGGTCTCGATCTTCTGGCCGGGACGGGAAAGACCGACCATGCTCAAAAGCGCATGCGCCCGCTCGATGATGGCGGCTGTGGCAGCGCCGGTAAGACGCGCGGGCAGAAGGACGTTTTCCAGCGCCGACAGGCCTGGGAAAAGATGAAACTCCTGCATGACGAGGCCGATATTGGAGGCGCGGAACCGATCCCGCCGGCTTTCGGAAAAGCCCGCAATATCCTCGCCGTTCCAGCGAATGAGGCCCTGCCGCGTCCGCTCCAGCCCGGTGACGATATTGACGAAGGTGCTCTTGCCGGAACCGGATGCCCCGGTGATGGCGACCCTGCTGCCGGCTTCGATCGACAGGCGGCCGATCGCCAGCGCCGGCGAGGAGAGGCCGGGGAAAGTGACATCAAGATTTTCAATATCGAGAGCGAGCATATCGGTTCAGACGGCGGAATATTCGGCTTGGCGAATGCGCAGAAGGCTGACAAAGCCGGTTTCCAGATCCGTCCAGGAGCCATACTCCAGCGTGCCGCGCACTTCGATCGTCTGGCGCGGCTGCACGAAGGTCTGCTTCTCCAAGAGATAGACGACGACGATATTGTCGGGCCAGTCCGCGTCCGAGGAACAGAAGGGGCAGAGCGACATGGGCACTTCGGTCAGCACGAAGAATTGGGCCTCAGCCTTCAACGGCGGGGCCATGAAGCCCTTCATGCTGATTTCCTGGCCGGCGAGGCGCTTCACCTTGTCGGAGAATTCGAGGCCGAGCACGCTGAACTTGCCGTAGAGCTCCCCGAAGGCGAGCGAAGAATCGGCAGCGCGAACGAGCGAAGCGGTGAAGGGAAACACAATGGCGGCGCCAATCAGCCGGCGGCGGCTGAGATGCAACGAAGAAACTGTTTCCATGGCGACCTCCAAGAAGCAGGTCCCGGCCGTCCCCGGCCGGGACCATGATCGGTGAAAGAGCAAGGCCGGCAAGCGGCCTTGCAGGATCAATCCAGATCAGTTCGTCTGCTTCGCGCCGAGAGCGAAGGTGTCGGCGAGCACGTGATAGACGTCGCTCTGCTCCATGTAGCCGCGGAAGCCTTCGGCGCCCGGACCGGCCGACTGCAGGACGACGTCGTCGACAGCGTGAACGCCAGAGTCGCCGGACTTCGGAATATTGCCCTGGACGAAGACGGCGCCGGGAACATCCTTGTACTGCTCGTTGGCGACATATTCCTTCTTTTCGTTCTGGATAGCCGGAACGAACGGGCCTTCGAGCTTCGGACGGAAGGTCTCGTAGTGATCGGGGCCGTTATTGGCGTTCAGGAACAGGCGGCGGCTGACGTCGATCTTGTCGGGATAGCCGTCGCCGTTTTCGTCTTTGTAGTTCGGGAAGCCGGCTTCGGCATAGATCCCGACCTTTTCGCGCATTTCCGTGCCGGGCTTGTCATCATCGACCGTGCCGATGATGGAAACGCCGTGCGTATGGTCGCCGGTGACGACGATCAGCGTATCGGGATGGGCCTTCTGGAATTCGCGAGCAACACCGATGGCCTTGTCGAATTCGATAGTATCGACGACCGCGCGGTCCCAATCGAGCGGATGGGACATCTTGTCGATCGAGGAGGCTTCGACCATCAGGAAGAAACCTTCGGGATTCTTGGAGAGGCGATCGAGCGCGACCTTGGTCATGTCGACGAGACCCGGCTGGTTCGGGAATTTCTCGACCGTGCCCTTCTTCAGGAATTCGCGGTCGAGCATGACGTCCATGTTGCCGGTGTGGAACAGCCCGAGCAGATTGCCTTCAGCCGATGCGTTGGCTGCAAGTTCGTTCTTGTCGGTCGCGAACTTGTAGCCGGCTTCCTGGAACTGCTTGATGTAGTCCTGATTGTCCTTGCGCTTGGAACCGGCGACCTCCTGGCCGAGGAAATAGGCCGAGCCGCCGCCAAGCAGCACCTCGGGCTTGGCTTCGAGTAGCATGCCGACGATGTCGGCCTTGTCGTTGCGGTTGCGGGTGTGGGAGACGACCGCGGCCGGGGTGGCGTCCTCGACTTCCGACGTTGCAACGATGCCGATCGACTTCTTGGTCGTGCGGCGAAGGGCTTCCGCGATGGTTTCGACACGCGGGTCATCGAGCGAGGACGGCGTGCGGTCCGCGTAAACGCCGAGCGCGTTGACGGCCGTCTTGTGGCCCGTCATGTAGGCCGACATGGTATTGGCCGAATCCGTGGCGACGGCATTCGTCGAAGACGTGCCGATGAAAGCCATATGATCGAGATCGTCCATGTTCAGGCGGCCATTCGCCTTCCCTTCGGTCATGCCCTTGGACATGATGCGGGCAGCCGTGCGGTGCGCAACGGAAAGCCCGTCGCCGAGCAGGAAGATGATGTTCTTGGCCTTCGGCTGGCTGGCGGTTTCGTAGACGTTCCAGGTAACGGATTTTGTCTCGTCGCCGGCAGCGACCTCGACCTTGTAGGCGCCGGCAGCCGAAATCTTCAGGCCGCGCAACAGGAGGGCGGAGCCGAGAGCCTTGTCTTCCTTGCCCTTTTCAAGCTCGACGAACTGCGCCTCGCTTCCGAGAACGGTCTTGTAATCCTGGCCGTTGACCGTGATCTTCACGTCTTCCGGCTTGACCTGCTTGTTGAGCTCGACCTTGAAATCGAACGGTGAACCGACAAGGATCGTCGCGCGGTCAAGCGGATAGACCGTCGTCGCCTGAGCGGCGCCGGCGAGGATGGTGGTGGCCGCAAAAGCGGCGAGAAGCATACGCATGGAAAACCCCCGTTTTCGTTGCAGGCATAACAACCGCGCCGGAATATCTTCCATGGATGACAGCGGCATGACAAACGGCCGCGGATTGCGGACCGCTCGTCCGGCCTAAGCTATGCGCGCAAAAACCTTGACTCCTGTGGAAAACCTTCTAAGAGCAACAGCGGAAAAGGAATCTCCATGGTTCGCGACGAACACGCCATTGCTGAGTGCAATGACCGGGCACGGGTTGCCGGGGTGGAAATTGCCGTTCCGGTTTCTTCCAAAACCAAGGCCAAAACGACGACGAAAACCGTCTGACGTCTCTGGCCTGCCGCTCTCTCCCCGGCTCGGCTGGGGACAGGAAGACGCGAGTATTCGCGCCTTTCCCCTCACCGGATAGAGGAGAGAAGAGAAAGAGAGCTTGAGAAATGGGTTTCAAAGTAGCAGTTGCGGGAGCGACCGGAAATGTCGGCCGGGAGATGCTCAACATCCTTTCGGAACGAGGCTTCCCCGCCGATGAGGTCGTAGCGCTCGCCTCCGCGCGTTCGCAGGGCGCCGAGGTTTCCTATGGAGACCGGACGCTGAAGGTCTCCAATCTGGAGAATTACGATTTCTCCGATACCGATATCTGCCTGATGTCGGCCGGCGGCGAAGTCTCCAAGAAGTTTTCGCCGAAGATCGGCCAGCAGGGCTGCGTCGTCATCGACAATTCCTCGGCCTGGCGCTACGACGCCGACGTGCCGCTGATCGTGCCGGAAGTAAACCCGGACGCCGTCACGCAGTTCACCAAGCGCAACATCATTGCCAATCCGAATTGCTCGACCGCCCAGTTGGTGGTGGCGCTGAAGCCGCTGCATGACTTCGCCAAGATCAAGCGCGTCGTCGTCTCGACCTACCAGTCGGTCTCCGGCGCCGGCAAGGACGGCATGGACGAACTCTTCAACCAGACGCGCGCCGTTTTCGTCGCCGATCCGATCGAGAACAAGAAGTTCACCAAGCGCATCGCCTTCAACGTCATCCCGCACATCGATAGCTTCATGGAAGATGGCTATACCAAGGAAGAGTGGAAGGTGCTGGCCGAGACGAAGAAGATGCTCGACCCGAAGATCAAGGTGACCTGCACGGCCGTGCGCGTGCCCGTCTTCATCGGCCATTCGGAATCGGTCAACATCGAGTTCGAAAACGAGATCACTGCCGATCAGGCCCGCGACATCCTGCGCGACTCACCCGGCTGCCTCGTCATCGACAAGCGCGAGAACGGCGGCTACATCACGCCTTATGAATCCGCCGGCGAAGATGCGACCTACATCTCGCGCATCCGCGAAGATGCGACTGTTGAAAACGGTCTCAATATGTGGGTGGTCTCCGACAACCTGCGCAAGGGCGCGGCGCTGAACGCCATTCAGATCGCCGAGCTGCTCGTCAATCGCGGCCTCGTCAAGCCGCGCAAGCAAGCCGCTTGACACCATTTGTAAACCATAACGTGCTAAAGCCCCGCTCGGTGAGCGGGGCTTTCCGGCAGAAACGGCCATGGAAGCGCTCGCCAAAAGGTGATCGTGACAAAATCGCTGATGGCTGGCATTCTCCTGCCGGCCAAAAGCTATGCAGATCGAGAGCGGGGTTCTCAATGCGCATGACAAAGTTCTTTCTGGCGGCCGCCGTGGCAGTAGGCGTCCTCCACGCGGCACCTGCGTTCGCGCAGGGCGCACAATGTGGCAATACCGGCGCCGGCTTCGATGCCTGGGTCAGCGATTTCAAGCAGACGGCGGCAGCCAATGGCGTCAGCCAGTCGGTCCTCAACCGCGCCTTCGCCAATGTCAATTACAACAAGCCGACGATCGCCGCCGACCGTGGGCAGAAAAGCTTCAAGCTGTCCTTCGACGCCTTCATGAAGAAGCGCGGAGGCGCCGCCATCATCTCCCGCGGCCGCAGCATGAAGAGCGCCAACCAGGCGCTGTTCGCCTCGATCGAGCGCCGTTTCGGCGTTCCGGCCGGCCCCCTGATCGCAATCTGGGGCATGGAAACCGGCTTCGGCAGCTATATGGGCAATCAGCATACGCTGTCGGCTGTTTCGACGCTCGCTTACGACTGCCGCCGGTCGGAATATTTCACCGATCAGCTCTATGCTGCGCTCCAGCTCGTCTCCGAGGGTTATCTGAGCCCGCAGGCCCGAGGCGCTGCCCATGGTGAAATCGGCCAGACGCAGTTCCTGCCGCGCAACGTCGTCCGTTTCGGCGCCGACGGCGACGGCGACGGCCGCGTCGACATGGTCGGCTCCCGCGCCGATGCGCTCGCTTCGACGGCGAATTTCCTGAAGGGCCACGGCTGGCGTCCCGGCGCCGGCTATCAGCCGGGCGAGCCCAATTTCGCCGCCATCCAGGGCTGGAATGCAGCCAGTGTCTACCAACAGGCGATTGCCTATATCGGCGAGCAGATCGACGCCGGCAGATAAGCCGCTCCGACCAAGCCTTCACCGGCAACGATAATCTGAAACGCCGCTGCGAATGCGGCGTTTTTCATATGCGGGAATCGAAGCCGCCGGCGGATGCCGCCTTGCGCCGCTCTTCCGGCGCCGGCATGATCGGCCCCGAAACGACGCAGTTGCGGCCGGAAGCCTTGGCAGCGTAAAGCGCCAGATCGGCACGCTTGACCAGATCCTCGAAGTTCCGGTTGAAAGCTTCGTTTGCCCGGCCGACGCAGCCGAAACTCGCCGTGACCTTCAGACGATCGCCGCTCGCCAGCGGGATTTCCGCCGCCTCGATCGCCAGCCGCACGCGCTCGGCAACCCTTGCCGCATCATCGGGTGTCGAATCCGGCAGCAGCGCCAGGAATTCCTCGCCGCCATGGCGCACCAGGAGATCGAAGGAACGAAAATTCTCGCGCGCCACGCTCGCGACATGCCGCAAGACGGCATCGCCGGCGTCATGGCCGTGAACGTCGTTGATCTTCTTGAAATGATCGAGATCGAAGAGCACGACGGAGATCCAGCGCGACCCATGTTCGGCCTGGGTGAGAAGCGCCGATGCGGCGACCTCGAAGCCGCGCCTGTTGTAAAGCCCGGTCAGAAGGTCGGTCTGGGCGGCGTTGCGCAACTCGCCCACCAGTGTCTCGCGATCGCGCGTTAGACGGTCGATCAGCCGCAGGCCCCTTGCCGCCAATAGCATCACCAGCGTGGCGAGAATGAGCAGGCCGGCGCAGAGCGACAGGATCAGCGTCAGGTGAATGTGGGCCCGCGTCGAAAGGCCTTCGCCGGTCTCGTGGATATCGTTGGCCGCCTCGACGATCTTCTGCTGCAGGAAGGCCATGCGCTCGTTCTGCGCAGCGGTCCAGATGTCGCGCACCTCGCGCGTCGGCCGCGATCCGGCGAGAATGGAATCGGTGATCGCGTTCGCCTTCACCTGGCTGCTACGGCCGAGATAGGCAACGATGTCGCGCACGGTCGAGTTCGAGGAATGGAAGACCATGTGGTCCATTCCGTCGCCGAGCATGACCTTGCCCTGCAAGAACAGTTCAATCGGAAATCTGGCGGAAGAACTCTGATCCAGATAACGGGTGCCGACGACAGTGATCAGCCTTTCGCCGTAATAGGTCAGCAGGATGCCCATCAGCTGGTTGGATTTCTCCAGTAGCACCGGATCGCTGATCAGCGGCGAGAGCGCATCGACGACGGCAAGCTGCTTCTGGGCCACATACCAATAGATATAGCCGGGATCGCTATTGGTATAACGGCCTTGGTCGACGGCGCTTCGCGCCGCCACGATGCGGCTGTAGGCAAGGTTGAGAGCCGACAGTTCGTCCACGAGTCCCTCGTCGAGCACATCGCGGGAGGGCAGGCTGGCGTAGAAGGCGCGGCGTTCTTGGTCGAGCATCGCTCGGCTCCGCTGCATCTCGGCAGCTGCGGGCTCGCTGGGCTGCGCGATGTAGCGGCGGGTGGCGCCGATTTCGGTCAGGATTTCCGTGGCCGCAATAGACCCGCCGCGGGCAAGCACATCGGCGAACTGCCGATCCTTCTCGAGATCCCAATATTCCTTCACCGAGGATCGCAGGAGGATGACGCCTTCAATGACCATGAAGACGAAAGGCAGCATGATGGCAGCCAGGATAACCTTCTTGATGGTTTCGAACTTCATCGCCAATCGCCACGGTGATCAAAATGTCGGTCGTGCGCAACCAATCGCCGGCGAGCTTATCAATAATTCTTAAAAAACTGATAAAGCGGCGCGCCCCTAGATTTCGGGACGAATGAAGTCGCGGGTTTCGGCGTCCATCACCCAGAGTTCCCCGGTCGAAATATCGAACCAGGCGCCGTGAAGATGCATTTCTCCTGCCTCCTCAAGCGCCTTGATTTCGGGGAAGGTCCGGAGATTATTGATCGAATTGCGGATGGAGACGCGCTCGAGCGCGGTCTGGCGCTCCGCCGCCGTCATCACGTCGTTGCTCTGGATCTGCTCGGCGGCAGGTTTGACCAGCGACATCCAGCGGCCGATGAAATCGCCGGGCGACAGCGGCTCGGCGTTCGGATCCAAGGCAGCGCGGATGCCGCCGCAGCGTCCATGGCCCATCACCACGATGTCCGAGACCTTCAGCGCCTGAACGGCGAATTCGAGCGCGGCCGACGTCGAGTGGAAATGGCCATCCGGCTCGTAAGGCGGCACCATGTTGGCGACGTTGCGGATGACGAAGAGTTCGCCCGGACCGGCATCGAAGATCAGCTCCGGCGCCGCACGCGAGTCCGAACAGGCAATGACCAGGGTACTCGGACTTTGGCCGTTTTCGGCAAGCAGCCGATACCTGTCGCGGGCATCGGCATAGCGCCCGTTCATAAAGTTGCGATAGCCGTCCAGAAGGGGTGTAGGAAAACGCTGCATGTCTTCTGGATTAGCGCGCACCGAAGACAAGATCAACTGCTGCACTGCAAAATGAGTGCATTGGCAAATGCGTCATTTTTTCCGCCGCTGCGCCGGATGCACGAGCCGGCGCATCTGCACCATCGCCATCGGCGTCGAAAGGCTGGACGCATCGCTTGCCAGCATCAACTCGTTGCTGCCGCGCTTGACGGCGCGCGCAAGCACTTCGAAGACGCTGGCGGTGGCAAGCTGCAGCGCCTTTTCGTCTTCCAGGCCGGACAGCAGGCGCGACAGGAAGACGGCGGCAAGCAGATCGCCGAGGCCGTTCGGCGGGTTTTCGACGACGCGATGCTCGGCCAGAAGCGCGTGGCGGCCGGAGAGATAGAGGTTGCCGGTGCCGCCGGACATCATCGGCACGGCCGAGGTGACGAGCATGCGCGACGGTCCGAGCGCCAGCGCCGCCTCCATGATCGCGCTGTTGTCTTCGAGGGCCGCCCCCGAAAGCCAGGCGAGTTCGTAGCGGTTCGGCGTGGCGAGCGAGGCAAGTGGGATCAGATGATCGCGAATGGCCTCCGCAGTCGCCTCCGGCACATAAAGGCCGCCGAGATCGCCCATGACGGGATCGCAGACATAGACGAGATCGGGATTGTCTTGCCTCAGCGCACCGATCAGCCGGGCGACGGAGCGCGCCTGGGCGGCATTGCCGAAATAGCCTGACAGCACCGCCTTAACCTCACCGATCCACGGCGCGCGGATCAGATCGTCGATCGCCGCGTCGAAATCCGCTTCCGCAAATGTCAGCCGCGTCGCGCGGCCGTGGCCCGGGTGCCAGGGCAGCACGATCGTCGGCAATGCCCAGACCGGATGACCGAGCGTCTCCAGCGCGAAGACGGCGGCGCGGTTTCCAACCGAGCCGCGCACCACATGGCTGGAAATGACGATGACCGCACCCGCTGCATTTTCCGACATGATATCAAGGTCCGACTGATGATGGCGTTTGATGATCTTTTTGACGCCGCGCTGTCAACCATTCTTCACGTGAGCATGGAAATGTGCGGCGGAGCGAAAAACCGGAGAAGGGCCTTCCCGTTCGTTTTGGCCACGAAAGCGGAAAAATCTCTAACAAATTCCCATTTTGAGCGTCAAAAAAGCATCAAAGCGACCCTTCAGGCCTCTATTTTAGAGATTTTTTCGGGAAATCTTCTGCTAGCTTGCAGAAATAAGTCCATTGCGGGAGGCGATTCATGGCTGCAAGAAACAATCCGAAACGGGAAAAGCAGATCGAAAATGCACGCAAGATCGCCAAGGCGACGGGCGAGGCGCATCTCGATCCGGATATTCTCTTCGGCCGGGCCAGCAATGACGATCTCGAACATTATACGCCCGAAATGCTGGCACTCACCGCCGCGCATTCGGCCAGGGAACTCGCCACCTGGAACGGCAAGACCCCGCGCGTCAGCATCGACACCATTGCCGATGTGACGCCTGCCGGTACTGCCGTCTCGGTGCTCTCCGTGACCGACCGGAACATGCCTTTCCTCTATGAATCGGTCATGGGCGAAGTGACGAGCACCCACCGCGATCTCTTCATGGCCGTGCATCCCATCCTGGTGATGGAAAAGGGCAAGGCGCCCACGCTCTATTCCGCCGATCACCCGAGCGATCCCGCCGCCCGCGTCAGCCATATCCAGCTTCATATCGCGCCGCTCAATTCCGCCCAGGCCACCGATCTCATCAAGCGCATCCAGACCGTGCTCGAGCAGGTCCGCCTCTCTGTTTCCGACTGGAAGCCGATGCTTGCCAAGCTCGACGGCGTGATCGCCGAGCTTGCGGCCAACGGCGCCGGCCGCAGGAAGGCCGAACACGCCGAAGCGGTCGCCTTTCTGACCTGGCTGCGCGACGAGAATTTCACCTTCCTCGGCATGCGCGAATATGTCTATTCCGGCAAGGGCGCCGACGCCAAGGTCGAGCGCGACAAGGGGGCGGGCCTCGGCATCCTCTCCAATCCCGACGTTCTCGTGCTGCGCACCGGCAAGGATGCCGTGACGACCACGCCCGAAATCCTCGCCTTCCTCGACGGCCCCGACTACCTGATCGTCACCAAGGCGAATGTGAAATCGATCGTCCATCGCCGCGCCTATATGGATTATGTCGGCGTCAAGCGCTTCGACGCGAAGGGCAATGTCACGGGGGAACTGCGCATCGTCGGCCTTTTCACCTCGACGGCCTATACCTCGCTCGCCTCCGAAATCCCGCTGCTGCGCTCCAAGATCGAGAAGGTGAAGGAGCATTTCGGCTTCGACCCGATGAGCCATTCCGGTCGCATGCTCGACAACACGCTGGAATCCTATCCGCGCGACGATCTTTTCCAGATCGATACGACGCTGCTCGCGAGCTTTGCCGAACAGATCAACGATCTCGCCGACCGGCCGCGTGTGCGCGCTCTGCCGCGCATCGACCATTTCGACCGTTTCGTCTCCGTGATCGTCTACGTGCCGCGCGAGGAATATGACTCGATCGTGCGCGAGCGGATCGGCACCTATCTCAAG
The DNA here is from genome assembly GCF_002211395.1 of Rhizobium sp. R339. Lineage (NCBI taxonomy): Bacteria > Pseudomonadati > Pseudomonadota > Alphaproteobacteria > Hyphomicrobiales > Rhizobiaceae > Rhizobium > Rhizobium sp. R339. Next base: position 13,117 of record NZ_LOKV01000025.1, on the reverse strand, counting down.
ACCGTCTATGACGGCCGTGTCTCCGCCTATTATCCGGCTTTTCCGGAAGGCGGCGTGGCACGCGTCCATTTCATCATCGGCCGCTCCGGCGGCAAGACGCCGCGCATTCCGCAGGCGAAGCTGGAGCAGACGATCCGCGAAATTACCGCCCGCTGGGACGACCGTTTCGAGGCGCTCGCCGGGCCTAAGGCGCCCAAACTATCCGTCGACCAGGCCTTCCAGGATTCCTTCACCCCTGAAGAAACCGTAGCCGACCTCGCCGATATCGGCGCCTGTGCCGCCGGCGAACCGCTCCGCATCCAGTTCTATCATCGTCAGGAAGATCATGGCCGCATCCTGTCGCTGAAGATCTTCCACGCCGCCGGCCAGCTGGCGCTGTCGCGCCGCGTGCCACTTCTGGAAAATCTCGGTTTCAACGTCGTCAGCGAACGCACCTTCGACATCCGCGTGCCGGTCGCCGATGGGGAAACGAGGCTCGTCGTGCTGCACGACATGGAACTCGAAACCCGCACCGGCCGCGAAATCGATCTGCAGCGTTATGGCGCCGCGCTGGAGGAAGCCTTCGTCGCCGCCTTTGCCGGCACGATCGACAATGACAGCTTCAATCGGCTGATCCTGTCGGCCGGGCTGTCGGCCCGCGAGGCCAACGTGCTGCGCGCCTATGCGCGCTATCTGCGCCAGGCCGGCATCGCCTACTCGCAGGATTATATCGCGACGACGCTCGATAAATATCCGACGATTGCCGCCGCCATCTTCCGTCTCTTCCACGACACGCTCGACACCAAACTTTCGGAAAAGGCCCGTGTGAAGAGACTTGCCGAGCTGCATCAGGCGATCGAGGCCGAACTTGCCGACGTGCCGAGCCTGGATGACGACCGGATCCTGCGCCGTTACGTCAATATCGTCGATGCGACGCTGCGCACCAATTATTTCCAGCGGAACCCGGACGGTTCGCCGAAGGCGATGCTGGCCTTCAAGCTCGATCCGCATCTGATCGACGGACTGCCGGAGCCGAGACCCTTCCGCGAAATGTTCGTCTACGGGGTCGAGGTCGAAGGCGTGCACCTGCGCTTCGGCAAGGTGGCGCGCGGCGGCCTGCGCTGGTCTGATCGTGCCGAGGATTACCGCACCGAGGTGCTCGGCCTCGTCAAGGCGCAGCAGGTGAAGAATGCCGTCATCGTGCCGGTCGGCGCCAAGGGCGGCTTCTACCCGAAGAAGCTCCCCATTGGCGGCAGCCGCGACGAGATCTTTAATGCCGGCCGCGAGGCCTACAAGACCTACATCCGCACGCTGCTGTCGATCACCGACAATATCTCCGGCGCCGAGATCGTGCCGCCGAAGGATACGGTCAGGCTCGACGGCGACGATCCCTATTTCGTCGTCGCCGCCGACAAGGGCACGGCAACCTTCTCGGACACCGCCAATGCGCTGGCCCAGGAAGCCGGCTTCTGGCTGGACGATGCCTTCGCCTCCGGCGGCTCGGCCGGCTACGACCACAAGAAGATGGGCATCACCGCCCGCGGCGCCTGGGAAACCGTCAAACGCCATTTCCGCGAAATGGACATCGACATCCAGACGACGCCCTTCACCGTCGCCGGCGTCGGCGACATGTCGGGCGACGTCTTCGGCAACGGCATGCTGCTCTCTCCGAAGATCCGGCTGATTGCCGCCTTCGACCATCGCGACATCGTCATCGATCCCGATCCCGACATGGAAAAGACCCTGGCCGAACGCCAGCGGCTCTTCAACCTGCCGCGCTCGAGCTGGCAGGATTTCGACAAGACCGTCCTTTCGAAGGGTGCGATGATCATTTCCCGCGCCGCGAAATCGGTAACACTGACGCCGGAAGCGGTTGCCGCGATCGGCATCGACAAGGCCGTGGCGACACCCTTCGAGATCATGACCGCGATCCTGAGGAGCCCGGTCGACCTGCTCTGGTTCGGCGGCATCGGCACCTATGTGAAGGCTCCTTCCGAAACTGACACCGAAGTCGGCGACCGCGCCAACGATCCGATCCGCATCACGGCGACGGAGGTTCGCGCCAAGGTCATCGGCGAGGGCGCCAATCTCGGCGTCACCCAGAAGGGCCGCATCGCTTACGGCCTCAGCGGCGGGCGCTGCAACTCCGACGCCATCGACAACTCGGCCGGCGTCAACACCTCCGACGTCGAGGTCAACATCAAGATCGCGCTGGCGGCCGCCATGCATGACGGGCGCCTGACACGGGCAAAACGCGATCAGCTCCTATCGTCGATGACCGACGAAGTGGCGACCCTCGTGCTGCGCAACAACTATCTGCAGTCGCTGGCGATCTCGCTAACGGAGCGCAAAGGCACGGCAAATGGTCTAGAGCTCGCCCGCTTCATGAGCGTGCTCGAGAGCGCCAAGCAGCTGAATCGCAAGGTCGAGACGCTGCCCGATGACGCCACGCTTGCCGAACGTTATGCCGCCGGCAGGCCGCTGACGCGGCCTGAAATCGGGGTGCTGGTTTCCTATGCCAAGATCGTGCTCTTCGATGCGCTCGCCGCAAGCGATCTGCCCGACGATCCCTATTTCACCGCGACGCTTTCGAATTACTTCCCCGTGAAGATGCAGAAGTCGAATGCCGGCGATATTGCCAGCCATCGACTGCGGCGCGAAATCATCGCGACCGTGCTTGCCAACGAGGCGATTAACCGCGGCGGCCCGAGCTTCACCGTCGCCATGATGGACGCGACGGCGGCGTCTGCGCCGGAAGTGGTGCGCGCCGCCATCGTCGCCCGCGACGGTTTCGACCTGGCCCGGCTGTGGGCGGAAACCGACGCGCTCGACGGCAAGGTTTCCGGCGACATGCAGAACCGCATCTACGAGGAAATCAGCCACAGTTTCATCGTGCTGACGCGCCTGCTTCTCAAGACCGGCATGGGCAAGGCCGATATGGCGGAAGTCATTAGCCGGCTGCAGGCAGCCCTGAAGAAGCTCAAGCCCGCCTTCGCCGAACAGTCGGCCGCCGATGCCGCCGCGCGCCAGGCGGACTATGTCCAGGCCGGGGTGCCGGAAAAACTCGCCGCCGAAATCGCCAATCTCCAGAGTTTCGCGCTGGTGCCCGAGATCATGCAGATTGCCGAGCGTACCGGCGAACCCTTGGTGCGCGCCGCCGAGAATTATTTTGCGGTATCGCAGACCTTCCGTATCGCGCGGCTGCTGGCAGCGGGCGGACGCATCCTCACCTCCGACCACTACGAGAACCTGGCGCTTGCCCGCAGCATCGACCAGATCGCCAGCGCCAGACGCGATATCGTCATCTCGGCCCTTTCCGATCACGGCAAGGAGAAGCTGCCCGTTCAGGCCTGGCATGCGCAGGATCGCATCCGCATCAACCGCATTGTCGAGGAGCTTTCGAGCCTCAGCGACGGCGGCGATCCCAATCTTGCGCGCATTACCGTTGCCGCCGGCATCCTGACCGACCTTGCGCGCGACCGGGTGAGGTGAGACAGTCCGCCAAAAAGGAGCGGATGTTGAATCGCATCGACTGGACAGGAACGCAGCCGCCAAAGGCCACGGAGAAGGGCATCTGGGGGTGGATGTTCTTCGACTGGGCGGCCCAGCCCTTCTTCACTGTCGTCACCACCTTCATCTTCGGGCCTTACTTCGTCGCGCGCCTGACCGATGATCCGGTGTCCGCCCAGGCGATGTGGAGCAACGTGGCGACGATCTCTTCGGTGATCATCGCCCTGCTCTCGCCCGTTCTCGGCTCGATCGCCGATCAGTCCGGCGCGCGCAAGCCCTGGATCGGCTTCTTTGCGGTCATCAAGATCGCAAGCCTTTTTGGCCTATGGTTCGCCGCCCCCGGCTCGCCGATCCTCTATCCCGTGATCTTCACGATCCTCGCCTCGATCTCGGCCGAGTTTTCGATCGTCTTCAACGATTCGATGATGCCGCGCCTGGTCGACAGAACCGAGGTCGGCAAGCTTTCCAACACCGCCTGGGGGCTCGGTTACCTCGGCGGCATGATCGTCCTCATCGCCGTCGTGACGCTGCTTGCGGCAAGTCCCGAGAGCGGCAAGACCATCCTCGGCCTCGACCCGCTTTTCGGCCTCGATCCGAAGGCCGGCGAGGATGCGCGCATCACCGGGCCGATTTCGGCCGTCTGGTATCTGATCTTTATCCTGCCGATGTTCCTGTTCACGCCCGACGTCCGCCGAGGCCTTCCCTTCGGCGCTGCCGTCCGCTTCGGCCTGAAGGAATTGAAAAACACGCTCGGTGAGCTCAAGGAACGCCGCGGCATCCTCAAATTCCTCATCGCCCGCATGATCTATCAGGATGGCGTCAACGGCCTGCTGATCCTCGGCGGCGTCTTCGCTGCCGGCATGTTCGGCTGGGCGACGATCGAGATCGGCGTCTACGGCATCATCCTGAACATCGTGGCGATCCTTGGCTGCCTGCTCGCCGGCCGCGTCGACAAGGCTGTCGGCTCGAAGGCGACCGTCGTGATCAGCCTGACCATGCTGCTCCTCGCCACCGTCGGCATCATTTCGACAGGACCGGGCTACACCCTGTTCGGCTTGATGCCGCTGCCGACGACGGATTCCGGCGGTCTCTTCGGCACTGCCGCGGAAAAAGCCTATATCCTCTACGGCCTGCTGATCGGGCTCGCCTTCGGGCCAGTGCAGGCCTCGTCGCGCTCCTATCTCGCCCGCAGCGTCAGCCTCGAGGAAGCCGGCCGCTATTTCGGCATCTACGCGCTTTCCGGCCGCGCCACGAGCTTCATGGCGACGCTGCTCTTCTCGCTGGTGACCTATATGAGCGGATCGCCGCGGCTTGGAATGGCAACGCTGATCCTGTTCCTCGCCGGCGGCCTGGCGCTGCTGGTCCGCACGCCTTATCCGGCCGACCGCACGTAGGGAACACGACGCGCGCCCGGACCTGACGGCAGCCTCATTCAGTGCCGGAAATGGCGCATGCCGGTGAAGACCATGGCGACGCCATGTTCGTTCGCGGCATCGATGACCTCCTGATCGCGCATCGAGCCGCCGGGCTGGATGACGGCCGTCGCCCCTGCGGCGATCATCGACAGCAGCCCGTCGGCAAACGGCAGGAAGGCTTCGGAAGCGACCGCCGAACCCTTTGTCATCGGAACCGCGAGGCCGAGCGCCTTGGCCGCCTCTTCGGCCTTCAGCGCGGCGATGCGGGCGGAATCGACCCGGCTCATCTGTCCGGCGCCGATACCGGCGGTCTGGCCGTCCTTGGCATAGACGACGGCATTCGATTTCACATGCTTGCCGACCTTGAAAGCGAACTTCATGTCCTCGAGCTCCTGCGCCGTCGGCGCGCGCTTAGTGACGACCTTAAGCTCCAGATCCTCAACCATGCCGTTGTCGCGGCTCTGGACGAGCAAGCCGCCGGAAACCGTCTTCGCCGTCAGGCCCGCGGCGCGCGGATCGGGCAGGCCGCCGGCCGACAGCAGCCGCAGGTTCGGCTTGCGGGCGACGATCGCCTTCGCCTCCTCGGTCACATCAGGCGCGATGATGACCTCGGTGAAGAGCTTGACGATTTCCTCAGCCGTTTCCGCATCCAAGGTCTGGTTGAGCGCGATAATGCCGCCGAAGGCCGACACGGAATCGCAGGCGAGCGCCCGCCGATAGGCTTCGACCAGGCTCGCTCCGGTCGCAACGCCGCAGGGATTGGCATGTTTGATGATGGCGCAGGCCGGCGCCTTCTCCGGCAGGAACTCGGCGACCAGCTCATAGGCCGCGTCGGTATCGTTGATGTTGTTGTAGGAGAGCTGCTTGCCTTGGAGAAGGGTGGCCGTCGACACACCGGGGCGCTTCTCGCCGGTCACATAGAAGGCTGCCTTCTGATGCGGGTTTTCACCGTAGCGCATCTCTTCCTTCAGCGCGCCGCCGATGACGCGGTGACGCGGCGTGTCGATCGACAGCGCCTCGGCGAACCAGTTGGAAATCATCGCGTCATAGGCCGCGGTGCGGGCATAGGCCTTGGCGGCCATGCGCTGACGGAAGGCATAGGCGGTCTTGCCGCCATCGGCGGAAAGCTGCTTCAGCAGTCCGGCATAATCGGCCGGATCGGTCAGGATCGTCACATAGGCATGGTTCTTGGCCGATGCGCGGATCATCGCCGGACCGCCGATATCGATGTTCTCGACCGTCGTCGGATAATCGCCGCCGGCCGCGCGTACTTCCTCGAAGGGGTAGAGATTGATGACGGCGAGGTCGATCGCCTCGATGCCGTGCTTTTTCATCGCCTCCTGGTGCTCGCCATCGTCGCGGATCGCCAGCAGGCCGCCATGCACCGACGGATGCAGCGTCTTGACGCGTCCGTCCATGATCTCGGGAAAGCCGGTGATTTCGGAGACATCGGTGACAGCAAGGCCGGCAGCGGCGATCGCCTTGTAAGTGCCGCCGGTCGACAGCAGCCGCACGCCGCGTTCGGACAGGGAGCGGGCAAGCTCGACGACCCCGGTCTTGTCGAAGACGGAGAGGAGGGCGGTCTTGATTTCGACCTTGTCGGGGGCGGGGATCTTCTTGGAAATGACGGCCATGAAACCTTCTCCGTTCGGGCTCGGGAGACATCCGCAGGGGACGCCTGCATGTTGGCGTCGCGTTAGCACAGCTTTGCCCCCGCGCAAACAGGAGTCAGCACAGGATCTGAAAGATCGCCGGGCGCTTTAACCTTTGCGAGACAGGAACCAGCGGATTTCCGTCTTCCCGGCAAGATCGAAATCGATCTCGATCTGGTCCGAGCCGCAAATGCCGGAGCTGTCGGCGAAGAAAATGTCTTCGGTGATCAGCACTTCATTGCCGGGCGCGGAAAACAGCCAGCTTTCGCCGTCCGGCGCCGTCAGCAGCACGGATTCGCCGTCGCTCTGCTCCAGCACAATCGACGGGTGGATGTGAAAGCGGGCGACCGCCTTCAGCGGCTCGTCACTCTCATATCCTTCCCGGACGACGAGCCGGTCGCGGCCGGTGACGATCGAGCCGGCGGCGTTGAGCGTCAGTTCACGCTCGTGCATCACGCCGAAGGTTCTGAGATAACCATCATGGCTGAGCTTGATGCCGTCGCGTCCATCCTCCGTTTCGGCCCGCTCGACGCTGACGGTTCTGACCGGTTCGATGATCGCGTGGCTGAGAAAAGGCGAATGTGAAAAACGGCTGGATGAGGTGTCGCTGAGGATGACGGTCGAATGCGCCGCCGTCGTGCGCGCCATCTGGACATAACGATGCCCGGCAAATTTCGGCGAACCGGAATTGACGATGAAGCGATGCCGGCCGGACGACATCTCGAAAGAGAGGCTGCCGGCATGCGCGGTCCGCAGCGCGCCTCCGGAAGGCGGCACGCCGGTATCGGCGATGATGACAGTCTTTCCCGCGGAAAGCCGCTGGTAGCGCGACTGCGGCAAGGCCTTGAACGGCTGGCCTGCCGTCTCGTCATATCTGAGCACCGACATCAGCTCGTTTGCGAGTGTCGAGGTGGCGCCGTTGAAAAGCGCCAGATCGCCGTCCTGATGGCGGAAGAACCGCAATGCCGGATACATGCGGTCGATGCCGGAGATCAGCTTCTGCGGCAGATCGTGGCCGAGATTGACATAGGTCTGCCGCAGCGGCAGCAGATCGAGCAGCAGTTCCAGGCCGGCGCGCGGGTTGCGTGAGACGTGGCCGCCATCCGGCAGAATCTGGCTATCGAACTCGCGGTCGAGCGCCTGCGCGGCTCTTTTCAGCGTCGATGCGCGGGTCGGCATGGCGACGGAGGCCATGGCAAGCGCGATGCGCAGCCGAAACAGCTCCAGGCCGCCCAGCGTGAACGGCGCCATGCGGTGCAGGAATTTCACCTGGAACGCCAGCGATTTCATGAAACGGCGATAGAAGCCGCGATCGGCATTCTGCAGCACGACAGGCGAGTGCGAGAGCCAGGCAATGACGCGCTGGGCGGTGACGTCGGGCTCCCAGGCGACGCCCTCCATGCGGCCGGCATGGATGGAAAGCCAGCTGTCGACGATTGTACGGGCAGCGGCCGCGCTGCGCTCCGTCTTGTGCGCCCGCATATGCCGCAGCCAGCCGAAGCTATGGAGGCGGATCGCAAAAGGGCGCGAGGGCAGGGTGAAGGTAAAGGGCGATTTTCCACTGGTCTCGAGCATGCGCCCGGCCAAAAGAAAGCGCCCGTTGAGGATTTCGTCGGCGACATGCGGATCGATGCCGCGAAGATCGGTCGGCGCGACGATCAGGCGCTCGGGCGGTTTGATGGAATGGCGAATGAGCTTCAGGCGCAGCAACGCGACGCGGCGCAAGGCGCGCCGCCAAGCCTCCCGAACATACATGCTCGCAAAACGCCGACCGGACTGCATATTCTATTGTCTATTGACCCTCGTGGTTAAGAATAGGTGAAAAGCGGCCGATTTCATCGCCCGCAATGAATTAATTTGTGACAAGGTTCGAATATACTCAAATTCATGCGCGCCGCCGGAGATTATCCAACGGTTCTCGGAGCTGCGATTACGCTGTTCGACGCAGCACGGCCGCATAGAAGCCGTCGAGGCCGGAGGCAAAACCGCCGGTCATTTTCAGCATGGTGGGAAGCGTGCGGAATTCCCCAAGCGGCGTGACCGCCGCTTCGAGGCCCGGCCAGTCACGGGCGTCGATCGCGACGCGCTCGACCGCATCCGTATCGGCGAGAATACGGGCGACGACCTCTTCGCCTTCTGCCGGATCGAGCGAGCAATTCGAGAAAACCAGCATGCCGCCCGGCTTCAGCAAAGTCAGCGCATGACGCAGCAGCCGCTCCTGCAGCGCCGCCAGCCGGGCGATATCCTCAGGCCCTTTGGTCCACAGCACATCGGGATGCCGGCGGGTGGTGCCGGTCGAGGAGCAGGGGGCGTCGAGCAGGATCGCATCGAAGCGCTCGGCCGGCTCGAATTTTGTCAGGTCCGTCGCGATCGTCTCCGCCTTCAGGCCAAGCCGTTCCAGGTTCGACCGCAGCCGTCTTAGCCGGCTTTCCGATTGGTCGAGGGCGGTGACGGCAGCCCCGGCAAGGATGAGCTGCGCCGTCTTGCCGCCGGGCGCGGCACAGAGATCGGCAGCGCGTTTACCCGAGAGATCGCCGAAAAGCTTGGCCGGAATGCTGGCCGCCGCATCCTGCACCCACCATGCGCCCTCGTCAAAACCTTCGAGCAAGGGAATGCCGCCTTCAAAGGCCGCAAGCCTTACGCCGCCCGTCGACAGAACGACGCCGTTCAGGCGCTTCGCCCAATCTTCGGCTGAGGATTTGACGGTCAGATCGATCGCGGCGGGCTCGAGCTGGGATTCGGAAATCGCCAGCGCCGCTTCCCGGCCATAGGCTTTTTCCAGCCTCGCAATGAACCAGGCCGGCATCGGCGCAACCTGGCCGATCTTTTCCAGCACCTCGTTCTTCTCGCGGCCGAGACGGCGCAGGATGGCGTTGACCAGCTTGGCGAAACGGCGATTGCGCGGGTCCTGATTGGCCTGTTCGACGGCAAGATCGACGGCCGAATGATCGGGCACATCGAGATAGAGGATCTGCGCCGCGCCGATGGCAAGAACGTGATGCAGCGCCCGCGCGCCCTCGGGCAGCGGCGAATCCAGGAGGACGGCGATGGCCGCGTCGATGCGCGGCAGATGGCGCAGCGTCGTGTTCAGGATGGCGCGGACCAGCGCCCGATCGCCCTCGCCGAGCGCCTTATAGGCGGGATTGCCATGTTCGTGGTCGAGAGCGCCGTCGAGCGGCAGCTTGCGGTCGACCACGGCAGCCAGGATTTTCGCCGCCGCGGCCCGGGCCTGCAGGCCGGGCTTATCAGGCGCCGATCGGGGCGCGGAGGGCTTCTGTTTGCGGAATGGCTTCTTCGTGCCGTCAGAATTCAAGACCACGGACCTTTTGGCGGTTGCGAACCACCGCGACCCGTATTCGGAACAGAGCGCGATTTGCGCGACGGATTAGCAGCACGGACCGGTCCCGTCGAGACATTCATGCCGCCCTGCGCCATCTCCTGCAGCGCGGCGATGCGGTTTTCTGTATTCGGATGCGTCGAAAACAGATTGTCCATGCGCTCGCCGGAGAGCGGATTGATGATGAACATATGCGCCGTCGCCGGATTGCGTTCCGCGTCTTCGTTCGGGACATGCGCAGCACCCCGCGCGATCTTGCCGAGCGCCGAGGCGAGCCAGAGCGGGTTGCCGCAGATCTCGGCGCCACGGCGGTCGGCCGAATATTCGCGCGTGCGGCTGATCGCCATCTGCACCAGCATGGCGGCGAGCGGCGCCACGATCATCGCGACGAGGACGCCGATGAAGCCGAGCGGATTGTTGTTCTCGCGGTTGCCGCCGAAGAAGAAGGCGAAATTGCCGAGCATCGAGATCGCGCCGGCAAGCGTTGCCGTGATCGTCATGGTCAGCGTGTCGCGGTTCTGGATATGGGCGAGCTCATGCGCCATCACGCCGGCGACTTCCTCTGGAGACAATGCTTGCAGCAGCCCGGTCGAGGCGGCGACGGCGGCATTTTCGGGATTGCGGCCGGTGGCAAAGGCATTCGGCTGCGGGCTGTCGTAGAGATAGAGCTTCGGCATCGGCAGGCCGGCATTGCCGGCGAGATCGCGCACGATCGCAAAGAATTCCGGCGCGTTGCGTTCATCGACCTGCTGGGCGCGGTAGGCCGAAAGCACCATGCGGTCGGAATTCCAGTAGGAGAAGAAATTCATGCCGGCCGCAATGACGAATGCGATCATCATGCCGGCCCGACCGCCGATCAGGAAGCCGACAAACATGAAAAGCGCCGTCATGAAGGCGAGCAACATGGCAGTGCGGACGAGGTTCATCGCGGATCTCCATCTCCGATTTCGGCGTCACGAGCTTTCAATCCCGGTGCCGGCGCATTATGATTTGGTTATTCACCCGCCATTTTCAATGTTTTCCGGCAGGAGAAGCCAATGCAGGAAGCCGACAACGACAATAGCGAAATCCCGGCCGCCGAGGGATCGGAGCCACCGCGCAAGATGCTGTCTCCGGCTGCCAGGCGCGCACTTGCCGAAGCCGAGGAGCGGCGGAAAAACCAGACGCCCCTGGAGCTACCGCCTGAGATCGGCGGCCGAGGCGGCGCCGAGCCCGCCCGCTTCGGCGACTACGAGATCAATGGCCGGGCTATCGATTTCTAAGTAAATATTCCTATTTACTTCGCACCGTGATCGGAATTTATTCCTTTCATGACACGATTCCTGCCGATGCTCGTCTTCGTCGCTCTCGCCGCCTCCGCTGTCACGGCGCGGGACGCGATCGATGGTCCGGTGTCGGCTGAAATCCTTCGCGTGATCGATGGCGATACGCTGCTGGTGCAGGCAATGCCCCGGCCGCAGCAGACGATGGAAGTCTATGTGCGCATCCGCGGCATCGATGCGCCGGAACTGCATTCCAAGTGTCATGAGGTACGGCGGGCAGGTCTGGAGGCACGCCATGCGCTGGAGGAGATGGCCGCCCATTCGCCTAGAATCCGGCTGACGAACATCTCCGGCGACAAATATTTCGGTCGCATTCTGGCGACGGTCACCCTGGCGGACGGACGCGACGTCGCCGGCAATCTTCTCTCCGACGGCTTCGCCCGTGAATATGGCGGAGGCCGCAAACCGCGCTCGCCCTGCGCAGAGGAAAAATGAGCCGCCCCAGAAGGGGCGGCTCCAAATATCAGGCAGTCACTTTGTTCTGCCGGTTGGCAATCAGATCGTCGACGACAGCGGGATCGGCAAGCGTCGAGGTATCGCCGAGAGCGCCGAAATCGTCCTCGGCGATCTTGCGCAAGATGCGGCGCATGATCTTGCCGGAGCGGGTCTTCGGCAGGCCCGGCGCGAACTGGATCTTGTCGGGAGCCGCGATCGGGCCGATTTCGGCGCGCACGTGTTTCACCAGTTCCTGGCGAAGCGTGTCCGTCCCCTCGTGGCCGGCCATCAGCGTCACGTAGCAATAGATGCCCTGGCCCTTGATCGAATGCGGATAGCCGACGACCGCGGCTTCCGAAACCAGATTATGCGAGACGAGCGCGGATTCGACTTCCGCCGTACCCAGCCGGTGGCCGGAAACGTTGAGCACGTCGTCGACGCGTCCGGTGATCCAGTAATAGCCGTCTTCATCGCGGCGGCAGCCGTCGCCGGTGAAGTACTTGCCCTTATAGGTGGAGAAATAGGTCTGGATGAAGCGCTCGTGGTCGCCATAGACCGTGCGCATCTGGCCCGGCCAGCTGTCGGTGATGCAGAGATTGCCGTCCGCAGGTCCTTCCAGCACCTTGCCCTCATTGTCGACCAGCTGCGGCTTGACGCCGAAGAACGGCGTCGTTGCCGAACCCGGCTTCAGATCGGTGGCGCCCGGCAGCGGCGTGATCATATGGCCGCCGGTTTCCGTTTGCCACCAGGTGTCGATCACCGGGCAGCGCTTGTCGCCGACGACATTGTAATACCACTCCCAGGCTTCCGGGTTGATCGGCTCGCCCACAGTGCCGAGCAGGCGCAGTGAAGAGCGAGACGAGCGCGTGACGAAGTCGTCGCCGGCGCCCATCAGCGAGCGGATCGCCGTCGGCGCGGTATAGAAGATATTGACCTTGTGCTTGTCGATGACTTCCCAGAAGCGGCCCTGATCGGGGAAATTCGGCACGCCTTCGAACATCAGCGTCGTGGCGCAGTTCGCCAGCGGCCCATAGACGATATAGGAATGGCCGGTGACCCAGCCGACATCGGCCGTGCACCAGTAGATGTCGCCATGATGGTAGTCGAAGACATATTCATGCGTCATCGAGGCGTAGACGAGATAACCGCCTGTCGTGTGCAGCACGCCCTTCGGCTTGCCGGTCGAGCCTGACGTATAGAGAATGAAGAGCGGATCTTCCGCCCTCATCTTTACCGGCGGGCATTCCGGCTTCACCGTGGCGACTTCCTGGTGATACCAGAGATCGCGGCCCGGCGCCCAGCCGGTCTTGCCGCCGGTACGGCGCACGACCAGCACCTTGTTGACATGCACATGCTGGCGGGCGGCGATGTGGATCGCCGTATCCGTATTGTCCTTCAGCGGCACCGGTTTGCCGCCGCGCAGACCTTCGTCGCAGGTGATGACGAAGGTGGATTCGCAGTCGACGA